>DMST01000470.1:0-5218 GCA_003454975.1 Cytophagales bacterium
CCCAGCCGGTTTTGGTTTCGCGGGCTACTCTGCGGTGTTCCTTCAAGGGCTTTTGTACGGCCATACCAAAGGCATCGCCCGGGAAGTCCGGGTTGTCTGACCGAAGCACGATGATAGAGCCCGCAGGGTAATCATAGCCGCCTTGTGTGAAGGCCATTTCTGAGAACCGAACCTGCAGACCTGCATTGAGCCAACCGGCTAGCACCTGGGCATCGCGTAGATCTTCCCAGGCCAAAATATAACCGTATGGCGCATCAGGATTGAAAGGAGGCACTTCCACACCAGTACTCATGCGCTTGTTTTGGCGAGTGCCGGGTGCCGACATGGTAGATTCCACCGCATAGGCATTCAACCCATACACGTAGGGCAAGGACCAAGCTGTGATATCATAAGTAATTGGAGTACTTAGTTGGGTGTTAGGTTCGAAAAGGGCACGTACCAACCCCCCGCGCGGCTGGTTGGCGGGTACTATCAAATCCCCCTCCCGCACCGTGAACTTCTCGTTGCGGTTCGTACGATACGAGAAGCCTTCGACATTTTTGTTACCAGTGGCAATCCAATAGTCGATGTTGTGGATCTTTAGAAAATCAATGAGGGCGTTGCCCTTCGTCATCTGGTCTTTGGCCGGTACCACATAGGTTTTGTATTTGGAACCGACACCTTTGGCCTGATCCTGAAAGAACTTACCAAAGTTATCAATTAGCTCATCGGCATTCTTTGAACTCACCTCAATGGTGCTCAGGCCCGTAGTGTGGTGGTGGGTCAAGCGCTCAAGCAAGGTAAGGGTGTCCTTGCCTTCATTGTCAATGGATAAACCGGCCATGCCGTGGCCCGCTTGCTCATAGGTCATGCCAATGGAGCCATTGAAGGTGGGGTAGGTGTCGCCATAGCTGGGGTACAGTAGGTCAAATACCTCCCGGGTAAAGTATAGCCGACCTTCCTCGTCAAAATACCGGGCATGGTTTTGCCCAATACGGGTCTGAAAATCCCGTTGGAAGTCGGTAATCAGGTCATGGAAGGGCTCTGCCGCCGGAGCAAAATAGTAAGGGCTGTTGATGAATTGCTCATGGAAATCTACGTGCACGTGGGGCATCCATTTTTGGTACAATGCCATTCGCGTCTGTGATTCTACTTGTGTTTGCCAGGCCCAGTCCCGGTTCAGGTCGAACAGGTAATGGTTGGGGCGGCCACCGGGCCAGGGTTCGTTGTGTTCCCAGGCGTCAGGGTTGGCGTTTGCCGCAAATCCACCAATTTGGTTGTACCAGTTCGCGTAGCGATCGCGCCCGTCAGGGTTGATACAAGGATCCATCACCACCACGGAGTTGTTTAGCCAAGCCACTTGATCCACATCCTGAGTAGATGCTAAGGTGTAAAGTGTGAGTAAGGAGGCCTCAGTAGCACTGGCTTCGTTGCCGTGCACATTATAGCTCAACCATACAATCGCTTTGCGAGAGTCGGCTTCCTCGACCATGCTGCGTTTCACATTGTCTGCCTGAATGCTTTCCAGATTACCGTGGTTTTCTGGGCTGGTTATATAGGCTACCAGCAAAGGGCGGCGCTCGTTGGTCTGTCCGTAGTATTCCAGCTTCACCCGGTCGCTATTGGCTGCTACGTGCTCGTAGTAGGCCACTACGCGGTGGTGATAGGTAAATTGGGAACCTAAGGGATAGCCTAAAAACTCGGAAGGGCTTTGGATCTGAGTCCAACCCGGGACCGAAAGCAGCCCCAACAGGGCTACCAGAAGGAAACGCTTCATATCTTGTAGTCTGATGAAGCGATAAAATACGGATTGCCCGTGCCTCTTCCAATGCCTACTTGAGCAAGGGCGCCAACCCTACCAGCGGTGGTAAGGGTCCTAAGTAAAACCCTTTGTTATGCGGCTCCTTTATACACTCTTTCTTTCCTTTTCCTGTGCAGGTCTTCTGGGCTGTATGGAAAACCCAGAAAGTCCCGGACTGTGTCTGGATGGAAACTGTGATTATTACTATTGGGAAGGTGTGGAAATGGGAGTCCAATACGAATGGGATGAGTATGAAATGGACTCTATCGCATTCTATCACACTTTTTCTACGGGTAGCAACCGGGTTTTTGCTTTTGAGAAAAAGCACCATGATAACCCGGCCATCGCTGACGATGAGCTCACGGAGTATTTCCGGTTTCAAGTGCCCATGAGTTCGGACGATTTCATAATAGAAACCACCGAGGAAATGACCGAAGCCCAAGCAGCATTTGTACAGTCCTGCTACTGCTTTGGTCCCCTGGTGTATGCAGCACAAGGGAGAATAGAGGGGGAAAGAATTAGCCAGAACGTATTTAAAGTAACAGTGGACGTGACGTATGAAATATACGAAGAGGTCAGAACTGTTAATTTTTCGCGCCGAATGCGCATTCAAGATACTCCCGACTGGATCAACTAGCTCATGAAAACACCCCTCTTGTTACCTGCACTGGCGCTAGTTCTCGTTGGGTGTAATCTGTTCCCGCAGCCTACGCCAGATCCCGTTTGCGCTATTGAGAAAGTAGGACCTTTCGAAGAGAACATCGAGCGTTGCGCTTCGGGCGAATGTGCTTTTCGGTACTACGAAAACAGCGAGCTATCGGCGGTTTGGATGGATCACCCTGAAACGGGTATTTCCTCTCCTTCTTTTTTTAATGTCAATAATGGCTCTTTTCGGGTATTTGAGTTTGAATTTGTGTACGCAGATGACTCTTTCATTGCAGACGATGAACTGACTGAGTACTTCCGGTTTCAGGTGCCGATGGGGCAGACGGATTTTACGATTTGCCTGGGCAGTGAGGATTTTGAAGACTGGGCTTACTGGCAAGCGATATGTTTTTGCCCTTGGTCTACAGCTCCCGTTTCAGGATTTATTGAAGGCAAATTTTTACTCACCGGAGCTTACGAAATTTCCGTAAACCTGGAATGGATCAACCTGGCAGATCAACCGGAAACACTGCTATTCACCCAAACCTTTTTTCCCGCTCCCTGATTTTGTAGCACCTTTGTGGCATGGCAAGTGCCCCTGAGGAGATTCTCCAACTTTTTCGACAGCATTATCCCCCAGCTAAGCTAAGCCCGGAAGGCTGGATCTTACTGCCCAAACCACAAGTGGCTGTAGTATACCAGCCCTTACTATCCCCAGCTACGGACTTGAACCGTCCGCCTGTCATCCAGATACCAGAATACCTGCAAGGGTGGAGTACCCGCCAGCTATGGGAGGATCACTGGCTTTATAAGCAACCCATTGTGCAGTCGCGGTTGCTTTCGCTCATCGGATATACTGAGCGGGTACACGGTCGCCAGACGGAGGCCCGCCGCATTGACCAACCTTCGGCAAAGGACTTTCTGGACCAGAACCACATATTAGGCGGTACCAAGGCCAAATTTAAGTACGGACTGTTTCGCGGAGAAGAACTCCTGGCTGCAGCCACCTTCAGTGCGGGCCGCACCATGACCGAGGCTGGCCGCGAAGGGCGTAGCTACGAACTTATTCGCACCTGCAATCGCTTGGGTACCACGGTGGTAGGCGGGGTGAGCAAGCTCATCAAGGCATTTGTGCGCGAACACCAGCCGGACGATATCATGACCTATGTGACCCGCGATTGGAGCGAGGGAGGCATGTACGAAGCCCTGGGCTTCGAGCGCATTGCGAATACCGACCCTCAATGGCTGTACGTAGACCCGGAAACCCAACAGAGGCGGTTTTTGCCTCGCGGGGAAGACTTGCCCACAGGGGCACTATTATGCTGGTATCCCGGGAATGCCAAGTTTGTGAAGCGATTCGAGAAACCCTAGTTCTCAACCTCAACCCGGATGGGGCCACCGCTTGACACTGAGCTACCGCCAATTTCATCTAGGTTGACCGATAGTTCATCCCAAGTATCTACCCCCACCAGATTCACATCCAATTCGTCGAAGGTACTCACTCCTGTGATGTTCACGTCTAGCTCATCCATAGCGCTTAGCCGTACATTGATGCTGCCGTCCTCATTTACCGGAACCAGTGCATAGTTGCCCGGAGTGGTTAGGGCTTTAGTGGCTGGCTCTACAGCATAAGCCTTCGGAAAAATGTCCATCTGACTCACCGTTAAGTAGGTGAGATTGAGGGCAATTATGGTCAGCAGGATTTTAGTAAATCGGTCCGTTTTCATGACTTTATGGGAGATGGTGGATCAAGAGAGAAGGTACCATATTCAGCAAAAAGTATTCCATGCAGAACCCTACAAACAACAAAAGCCCCAGAATGTCGGGGCTTTTGTTGTTCCGGAGAATGCCGGTCTACCGATGCAGGATTGCCATTCTCCCTGATGGGCAGCCATGGGGTAGGTTCGTTTATGATTACATCCTACCTATGGGTTTCCCATCGTGCTGGTTGAGTCTCTCACTTAGCTGGCTGAGCAGGTATGGGTTGAAAATTAGTTATACGTCTGTGATATAGAGTTATTCAATCTTACGGATTTCTATTGGAGTTCACTGGGCTAGGGGGCTGGAACGCACCCATTTGGGCCCAGAGTATATTAGTTGTGACGGATGAATAAAAAATCAAATTGATATTACTCATGATCCTGCCATCAGGAAATTGTGTTGAGGCTCCTGGAAAAAGTGTTCTAGAGAATGGAATATAAAAGAGAGCTTTGATAATCAGCTTAATCGTGGCTGACTGGGCTATTTGGTTATGGAGGTCTTCATTGCCGAAGGCGATGCCTTGAAGACAATAGGTAAGAAAGCTAACCTCACTTTTGAGTAGTGATTTGGTGGGCCAAAGTTATCTCTCTTACGAGGCATTCTGATTTTTTCTGTACAACCTATATGACAAGCAAACTATGCGATCTACTCTGTTATTAATCCTAACCTCGGTGATTTTTGTGGCCAGCGTGAGTGCGGCCCTCTCACCACCTAGTGAGGCTCCATCTTCGCCTTTGGTAGAGGAATTGCCCGTCACCAATGATTCCTTCAACATTGTGATGTCAGTAGTCACGCACCAGCGTTGCATGAACTGCCACCCCTCGGATGACCGTCCCCGGCAGGGCGACGATAGTCACGTGCACAACTTCAATGTGCAGCGCGGTGAGGAAAGCCACGGTACCGGTATTGTGCAGTGCAGAACCTGCCACCAGCAGGAGAACAATGATTTCTCGGGCGTACCGGGGGCTCCGCACTGGCATTTGGCTCCCAAAAGCATGGGCTGGGCTGGGCTCAGCCGGGTAGAGATTGCCT
>DMST01000470.1:5258-6402 GCA_003454975.1 Cytophagales bacterium
GGGCGCTCCTTGGCAGATTTGGAAACACATATGACCGAGGACCCTCTAGTACTTTGGGCTTTTGAACCCGGCATAAATAACGAAGGAGAAGCCCGGCAGAAACCCCCGGTAAGCAAGAAAGAATTTGTAACCGCCGTAAAGGCCTGGATAGCAGCGGGTGCACCCGTACCCAATGAGTAAGCTACGAACCTAAAAAGATATTGAATCATGATGATTTCATTTACACTAAATGGCAAATCCCAACGGGTAGACGTAGATGGCGATACACCCCTGCTATGGGTGATCCGCGATGGACTGGAGATGAAGGGTACCAAGTTTGGCTGTGGTAAGGCCGCCTGTGGAGCTTGCACCATCCACGTAGACGGACAGCCCGTACGGTCGTGCTCCTTTGCTGCCAAGTATGCCGAGGGTAAATCGGTGACCACCATTGAAGGCCTGAGCAACGGTGACAAACTGCACCCAGTACAGCAAGCTTGGAAAGAAGAAGTAGTACCCCAGTGTGGCTACTGCCAACCTGGCTTTATGATGGCTACGGCTGCCTTGCTGGAAAAAATACCGAATCCTACCGACGAGGATATTGACAACAACATCATCAATATATGCCGCTGCGGTACCTACTACCGCATGCGCAAAGCCATTCACCGCGCTGCGGAGCTAAACCAATCAAACCTATAAGCCATGACGGAGACAACGAACAAACCAAACTCCAGGAGGAATTTTCTGGTCAAGTTTTCTACCGGTGCCAGCGTCATGATTGGTATGAGCCTGGTAGGGTGTAACCCCATGCGTAGGGTACTGTTTGACAATACGGATGCCTTGGTGGGAGCCGACTATGGCCTGAAAGAAGGGGCCTTTACGTGGTTCGAGATTACGGCAGAAAACCAAATTTTGCTGCACTCACCCAAGGTAGAAATGGGCCAGGGCGTTTTTACGGGGCTATCGCAAATAGCCGCCGAGGAGCTGGAAGTAGATCTGGATCAGATTACCATCGTGCATGCCTCTACAGCAGGCCGCCCCGTAGATCCGCGTTCTACTGGGGGTAGCGATACCATTTCGGGCCTTTGGAATCCCCTGCGGGAGCTGGCCGCCAAAACACGCGTAATGCTCACCAATAATGCCGCTGCCCTGCTGGGCGTATCGGCCA
>DMST01000470.1:6437-7546 GCA_003454975.1 Cytophagales bacterium
CAGTGAGGTCACCTTGAAAAATGCCACCGCCAGTGCCAAGGGCAAGACCCTCACCTTTGGTGAGATTGTGCAGCAGTCTACCACCTGGGAAGAACCCAAAGAGGTGACCCTCAAACCCATCAATAAATTTAAGGTCATTGGAAAAGCTCTGCCCCGGGTAGACCTGATGCCCAAGATTAAAGGGGACCCCATCTTTGGCATAGATGTACACCTACCCGGCATGCTTTACGGTCTGGTACTGCGACCACCGTTGATAGATACTGAGTATATGGGTGCTGATGCCTCGGCCGCGCAAGGGATGCCCGGGGTGGTCCAAATCGTAAAAGAGGATGATTTTGTGGCCGTGGTAGCCAAGTCTCGTGCTGAGGCAGAGAGGGCCGCCCGTGCGGTAAAGGTGGAGTGGAAGACCAACAAATACTGGGAGCATGAGGAGATTCTGGCCATGACCAAGGTAGGTGCAGGCGAGGACTTTCTGATCCAAAAGGAAGGTTCTGCCATGGAGGGGGACGACCTTCTGGCGGTAGAATACTCCACCACGGCTGGGGCCCATGCCCAAATGGAGCCCAACGGCTCCGTAGCCGAGGTAAAAAATGGCCGGGCCACCATTTACGTGTCTACCCAGGTGCCGGCCGTTACTCGGCGTGAGGTAGCCGAGCGCTTAGGATGGGACGAGGAGCAGGTAGAGATCAGGCCTACCTACCTGGGCGGTGGCTTCGGTCGGCGACTCCACACGCCCAATTCCATGCAGGCGGCTGTTATTGCACAGGCCGTGGGCAAACCGGTACACGTGTTCTTCTCTCGTCAGGACGAGTTCCAGTCGGCCGACTTCCGGCCACCCACCCATCACGTCCTGAAGGGCAAGGTAAATGCCAACGGCACTATCGAATACATCGAGCATCAGGTATCCAGCGCCAACGCCATGTTTGGGCAGCCCATCGCAGCTGGGTTCATGGAACCCCTCATCGGTTCTGACGTAGGTACCTGGGCCGGGGGCCGGATGAACTACACCAAGATCCCCAACATCCGGGTTACCTCCTGGAAACTCACCTTGCCCTTTTCCACCACCATGTGGCGGGCCCCGGGTCTCATGGCCAATACCCTTGTGGTTG
>DMST01000434.1:0-4879 GCA_003454975.1 Cytophagales bacterium
AGCCCGGCTGATGTAGCGGGTGCCCGCACCAGACCCGTTATCGATGTCGGCGGGGCTTACCGAGGTAGAACCGCCGCTACTTAGGGTTTTGGAGGTAGCCTGGCAGTTCACAGTAGGTTGTGCCAGCGCACTGAGGGTGCTCATCGTAATGGCAATAAGTAGGATGGCTAGGGTTCGGAAATTTGTAAAGTCTTTCATCTTGTGTTTTGTGTTTAGGGTTACCATTGTTTGTTATTGATGATACAAAGGAGCGGAAAAGAGCAGGGCAAGAAATCAGGGCGGGTCGGTAGATGTCACAATACTCAATTCCACGTAGAACTAGGATTGCGTGTGAGTAGAGAGGCTAGAAATCAGATTAGAATGAGAATTGATGCCATGTGGGCTTTGAGAGGTTCCAGGCGAGGGCTGCTGCTTGAGACTCGATGAGGTACGAATTAGGGCTTGCTGAAAAAGTCATCAATTACCTCCGGCCTGGGATCCGGTGGCGGGCCGGGCCGCGTAGGATTACGCCCTCAAACACCAGAATGCTGGACCACGACAACGGCGAGGGACAGGTTCATTTTCACATGATCAAATTACCGCATTGCCACATTAACTCATCAGCTCACCAACTCATCGACTCATTATTTAACCGGATCACTAGCGCATTGCCTTCCCAAATGTCACCCCCCCACTAAAAATGCCACCCACAGCCAGGGTAGCACATGCTATCCTTTTGCTACCCTATTTTGGGGGTGTGTCCCCCCATTGTCCCGGCTAACTCCCTGAAAATCAATCCACAGGCTTTTCAGGGATCCAGCAACTACCAGAATACAGGGATACCCTTTTGCTACCCGGCCGCTACCCCATTGTCACCCCTAGAAATAGAGCCCTTTTGCGGTACATCCGTGACATTTGGAACAAGGAATCTGATTGACACAAGCGTAACTCATGGCAAAGCATACTACACAACCATCCATAAACCCGGAACGGGGCACCAAGCGCCTCAGCCCGGAACGACTTTACATCACGACACACAACAGAAAAGGTAGCACAATGACACAAACACAAATGAACCAACACTCCGGGCAGGGCACCAAAAGCGTGCTTCTGCTCGGCCTTATTGTAGGGCTCTTGGC
Source organism: Cytophagales bacterium (assembly GCA_003454975.1). Classification (GTDB taxonomy): domain Bacteria; phylum Bacteroidota; class Bacteroidia; order Cytophagales; family Cyclobacteriaceae; genus DMST01. The sequence continues at coordinate 1,119 of DMST01000434.1, forward strand.
CCTAAGCCAGGTAACCCAGGCGCAGACATTCAATACCGGCAACGGGTCAGGAACTCAACGGTGGAATGCTTCCATGCTTGTTGTAAACGAAGACAACGGAGACGGAAATAGCCATACGGAAGATGCGGGAGTTCGTTTTCAAGGAGCAAACGGTAGCGGTGACCATAGGATATGGACTCTCTGGAACGATGCTAGCAGTAGAGACTTTAAGTTTACTTACTGGGGGAGCAACACTTTGGATAATTGGACCTTGGGCACGGTGCGATTAAACCTGACGGAAAGTGGAAAAATGTATCTATACGGAGCTAATGAGGCCCAAATGTATTTCCGCGCCGCTTCGGGAAAAGGGGCTATGTCAAGCTACTACGGCAATGGCACTACCGGCAATTCGTTCGATGTGGGAGTGACTGCCAGCTACGAGGCTTTCCTCTACAATCACAGGGCTGGCGGTCTTGTTCGGTTCGGTACTCGGGCATCCGGTGCTAATGCTACTCTAGAGCGCATGCGAATCGATGCGGATGGAAATATATTGATTGGTACCACCACTCGTAACAGTACCAGCTTGCTGGAAATAGCCGGTGATGCTGCAATTGCTCCTGGTGGTAGCACCTCGGCACGGTTAAACCTCCTGGCGGGTGGCCTTAGCGGGGGTATGAACGTAGGAACCCACAGCACAGGGGAAGGATTTATATGGCAAACTGAGAATAGCTCCCTCCAATTTGGCACGAACGCTGCGGAACGGATGCGCATCGATGCCTCCGGCAACGTGCTCATTGGCGCTACCAGTGGAGCGAAAGGCCCATTGCACGTAGCCGGTACTAGCTACATGGGAAAAGGTATCTTGTTTGAGAACAACGAAGGCAGCGATTTTGGTGTTTATAGTGGCTCTGCCTATACCACTAACCCTACCAACGGTACCTTGATGTACGATGCGAACTGGAACGAAGACAGCAACAGTGAACCCTATTACAATGTTGCGGAGGCTTACTTTGCCGATGGTGCCGGAGAGGCCGAGGACATGGGCGGCTTTGCTTTCTGGGGACAGAATATAAGCGATTGGGAGTTTATGTTGACCACCCACAACATGCAGTATCTGAAGGGTGACCTGTATTCATTGAATGTGCAGAATGGTTTGTCTGTGGGCGGTAACTACACTACTACTTCGGGCAATATCACCACCACCAACGGCACCATTACGGGTAATGCATTGGTAAGCAATACCTCCCTTACGGTTGGGGATAATATTACCATCGCTCGTGATGATGCTCAAACGGCCTCTACCATATACCGGGTAAATGGTGACACGGGCAATGATGAGTATTTCCGAATCTCTCTCAATACAGGCGACGATGCTTTCTTGGAAAACCGGCATAACGGTGGAATTATAAGTTTCAATACGAACAGCGGTTCGGGTCCAATCCAGCGTCTACGCATCGGTGCGAATGGCCAAGTAGGGGTAGGCTCAAGCAGCTTTAATAATTCCAATACGGCCCAATTAGGAGTTGAAGGTACCTTCCACGCCACGGATTCTTCCACCATCGGCACCACCTCAACCGACGCTAACCTGACCGTATTCGGCACCGCCTTCGTTAAGAACCTCTACATCGATAAAAATGAGGCTTGGGCCGATTATGTATTTGAAGAGGATTACCAGCTGCGTTCGCTCACGGAAGTGGAAAGCTTTATTGCCGAGAACGGCCACCTGCCCGACGTAATGAGCGCCGAAGAGGTAGCCACCCAAGGCTACGCCCAAACCGAGGTGAATGAAACTTTGCTGCGCAAGATTGAGGAGTTGACCCTCTACAGCATCGACCTGGAAAAAGCCCGTGCCGAGCAAGCCGAAACCAACGCCACTCAGCAAGACAAAATCGCCGCCCTGGAAGCCAGCAACGCCGAGTTGCGGGTGATGTTGGAAACCATCCTAAACAGTCTTGAGCAAGAGTAATGAGTGTGAGATGATGTAGGTGGAGGTACTACGGTAACGTATCGTTTCATGTAACGATTACTTACAGCAATTCCTCCTAATCCCACCTGATTAATCCAAAATCGATGGTTTTCACCATCGGACAGGGCTTCTACATCCTATTCTACTCACATTCAAAACTGACTTCCAATGAAAAGACATATACAACACATAGCCCGGCTGCTGTCCGTGGTGCTCCTCTGGGGAGTACTCACTACGCAGCAAGCCCACGCACAGACTGCGCCAGAGGCCTTCGATGGCCTGGAGGACGTGGTGCTGGCCGAGATTGGCGGCGACACGGTCGCTTTTGTGAGCAGCTTCGGGACGGACGTCACCGAAATTTCCGCTAGCAGCGCCAGCAACACCGGTTCTACCTTGTACCTGGGAGATGTCATCGACGGAGACCTGGACGGAACCGTCTTCGAACGACTGTACATCTTCATCGATCCACAGTACACCACCAACACGCACGACTTTTCGATTGCCAATACAGCGCTGGTGTTTGGTGACTACGACGCGGCCCGATCCGTCACCGGATTTACCGCCTCACAGGAAACATACCTGAGTCAGGTAGACCTGACCTGGAGCGAGGTAAGTGGAGCCGACGGCTACTTGATCTTTCGCGACGACCTGGCGGGCCCCTGGCCCCTGGCGGTATTAGAAGGCCAACAGCTCACTACTTATTCAGACCTGGGGCTGGACATCTACCAGAACTATACCTACTTCATTATTCCTTACACGCTAGCCGGGCCAGACTATTACCTGGGCTCGCACAGCACGGTAACCGGAAAAACCCGGGGCTTTGCCTTTTCGGCTACGGCTACCAGCGAAGCTACCGTGGCGTTTAGCTACGATTTTGACAATCACCTGCTGATCGGTCTCGATCAGCAATCGGCCTACGTGGAGGTAACGGATCTTACCTTAGGTACGGTAGTATATGGCGATGACCTCACCCTAACGGATATTGCAGAGAACGCTCTGTTGTTTGATTACGCAGCCGACTTCCGTGGAGTAGCTGAGACAGGAGTGTACGGTACTTCCTCCTTGGGTAGCCTGGATACCTGGACCATGGAAGTGTGGGTAAACCCGGCCGATAGCGCTGAGCACAACTATTTGTACGACGACGGGAATATCCAGGTCATTATTACCAATTCGGAATTACTGCGTGTTTCCGTGGGAAATAAAACGTACGCCACAAATGGTGAGCATAAAATATCCCGCGATGCGTGGACCCACTTAGCCCTTACGTACGACGGTACCGACCTTATAGCCTACGTCAATGGTTCCAACGCCCCCTTGGGGCTAAGTTGGGACAACCACATGGCAAGCAATGCGGTATCCGGGGCGGGTCTGGCAGACAATCCCAGCTGGGGGCAGTTCAATGGTGGATTTTTTTCTTCCGGGGATAATCTAAATGGCTACTTCGGGATGATCCGGATGTGGGACCGCGCCCGAACCCCGGACCAGGTAGCGCAAGACTACGAGGATATATACGATGCGGCGGTGCCGGGTCTATTGGCCCAATGGACCTTTGGTGAAGAGTCCGTTGCCTTGCCCGATGACATCTACGGGAACATCCTCACATTGGGTACTACCGACAACAACCACCCCGTACGGTGGAGCCCCGCCTATCAGTTTGTGGATGCCAACCTGCAAAAAAGCATGGAAATCTGGCTGGAAGCCCCCGCCACCGACGGGATGGTGCGTAACTACGAGCTCACGGTGTATGAGTCGGGCAGTGGCCGGGTATTGAGCAGTGGGCAGGATGCCGTTACTTTCACTCACCCGGGAGCGCCAG
>DMST01000434.1:4918-5713 GCA_003454975.1 Cytophagales bacterium
CCGGGAGCGCCAGGCGTGGCGGTGGCCGAGCATACCGAAACCCCCTATCGTTTGGATGTTACCGTGACTCCGGTGAGCAACAAGGCCGACCGGTACCAAGTCCACCGAAAAACGGGCGACGAATCCCTATTGCTGGGGACGTATGACCTGACCACCAACGAGGCTGGTGGCTACGATCCTTTTGTGGTCGCTGATGCCTATGCCTACGGCAACAGCACCTCGATGGTAGGTGGCGATGCCGTGGTATATACCGCCATGCCCGTATATACGGCCATGGAGCGGGCACAGTCAGATACGGAAAACCAAGGCCAAAGTGCTTCGTTCGCTACCTTGGATTTCCTTACTTCCGTGGCCCCCAATGCTGACCAAAGCGGCATCACTTTTACCTGGGACGTAACCGCCCTCACCCATGCAGGCTATGACACCTTGCGCCTGGAACGGGACGGCGAAACCTTGACCTATATACCTACCGATGCCGGTAGCTTTACGGATACACTCATGCTCTTCGGCACGGCCTACACGTACAGCGCCGTCATGGTAGAAAATGGAGTAGACAGCTGGGAGCAATCCGCTACTGCCCAATTAGCCCCCAACGGGGCCATCCAAGCCACGTTGATCTCGGCAGCGGGCGATTTTGTACTGCCCCACCAGACGTTGGTACTGACCGATGCCGCCGACGGATCTACTGTGGTTTCTGCTACTACGGATGCCCAAGGCCAGCTGCAAACCTCCGGTTTGTACTATGGGGTTAGCCAGCAGTTTGCTTGGCAAAGCGAGAGCCAAGCCCTGGTAACG
>DMST01000435.1:0-210 GCA_003454975.1 Cytophagales bacterium
GGCGGTGCCGGCTACCGTGAAGCTGCCGCTCACGGCCGCGTTGCCACTCAGGCTGCTACTCACCAGCTCGCCGGCATCCTCAAAATCGCCGTCAGCATTGTAGTCAATGTATATACTCCAGTATTCCGAGTAGGCACTACCCGAGTAACCCGGGGTGAGGGTAAGCGCTGCGCTGCTGCCTGCTTCCAGCGAAATGGTTTGGTTGGTGAT
>DMST01000435.1:267-906 GCA_003454975.1 Cytophagales bacterium
TTGAAATGGTTTGGTTGGTGAAATCGCTGTAGCTGGCCTCGCCAGAGCTGTTGCTGAAGCTGCCCACCTGCACGCCCGCAATGTACTCATAGCCACCACCACCGGTAGACGCACAGTAAGTGGTCACCGGATCGGTCACGGTGATGTAGCTGCTCTTGGATTCGCTATCATTCCCGCCCGCATTGGTAGCCGTGAGGGTAACGGCGTAGGTGCCCGCTGTAGCGTAGCTCACCGTAGGGTTCTGCGCACTACTGTTGGCCGGTGAACCGCCGGGGAAGGACCAGCTCCAGTTGGTGGGGCTGTTGGTACTTTGGTCCGTAAAGGATACGCTGCCCCCAGTGGTGATGCTGGTGGCCGAGGCTGTAAAATCCGCTACGGGCGGCGTAGGGGCCGTCACCGTGATGTAGCCGTTCTTCGTTTCACTATCGCTGCCGTCGGCATTGGTGGCCGTGAGCGTAACGGCGTACGAACCTGCCGCGCTGTAGCTCACCGTAGGGTTCTGGGCGCTGCTGCTGGCCGGTGAACCGCCGGGGAAAGACCAGCTCCAGCTAGTAGGGCCGTTGGTAGACTGGTCCGAAAACGTAACACTGCCGCCTTGGGTAATGCTGGTGGCCGAAGCCGAAAAGTTGGCCACCGGGT
>DMST01000435.1:987-1763 GCA_003454975.1 Cytophagales bacterium
CAGCTGGGTAGAGCCGGCCTGGATTGCGCCGTACGGTTGGGTGCTGTAGGCGTAGTCTTTGATGGTCATGCTGGCCCCGCCGTTGGCTACCTGCATGCGGAACCAGCCGTAGTGATCTCGGTTATCAATCTGGATTTTGAAGCCCATGTAGGCCTCCTGCCCGCCCCAGGCGGTATAGCCGCTGCGGTATACGTAGTGCTCATCTGGGTAAGGACCGCCCGCTACCCAGGCGCTGCTCGCGTCGATGGTGGTACCCTGGGTTAGCACCGTAATGTTCCGGTTGCCGTCCGCAATCATCTCCTTGGTGTAGGTCTCCAGGCGCAGATTGCCGTTGTCCATCCAGGCCCCGTAGTCGTCGCCGGTGCTGATGGTAAAGTACTGCCAGGTGCTGGTGGCGTCTGCAAATGCATCGGCGATGTCCTCGTACACCACCGTCCAGGGGTCAAAGAAGTCCAGGCTGTAGGTAATGGGGTTGCTGAGCAGGGAGCCCGTACCGCCCGATACTGCGGCATTGAGCAGCGTGACCACCACATTGCCATCCTGGTTGTTGCCGTGGGCCGTGGCCGTGCCCGACAGCGTGAGGGTAAGCTCGGTACTGCTATTCACGGCTACGTTCACACTTAGCCCGCTGGGCAGGCCGCTTACTGAGTAGTGCGTGCCTTGGGTAAAGCTACCGCCCCTCTGGGTGTAGGTGCCGTTGTTGAGCGTGATGGTGCTGGTGGTGCTGATGCTACCCACATTGCTCAGGTCCTCGGTGGCAGAGGTATTGGTGGCCG
>DMST01000435.1:1796-5036 GCA_003454975.1 Cytophagales bacterium
GGTGGCCGAGAGGTAGGGCCCGGTGGGGGTAAATACGCCGGTAGCTACCAGGTTACTCTGCTGCCATAGCGTAACGCGCGAGGGGTGGTTCATGGCCGCCTCCATCCGGGTGATCTGCCCGGCGGTAAACATCTTGTAGCAGCCCGAAGCACCGTTGTAGCCCATATAGTTTTCCGAGTTGATGGGGTTGCCTTCGCAGTTGGTAGCGCCCGCGCACTCCCCGTCTACACTCTGGTCCTCGGGGGGTGTATCCGTTACCTCATCGTTGGGATATGTACAGCCACCCTCAAAGGTGTGGATCAGATTGAGGTAGTGCCCAAACTCGTGCGACAGGATGGAGGCAAACTCCTTGTCCGTATTGCCGTGCAGGTAACGGCCGTTGTACACCACCCGAGCCAGGTTGTTATCGCTCATCCAGGTATTGGGGTACCAGGCTACGCCCGAGTTGGTGGTAGAACCGTCGTTATACAGGTCTGACTGTATGTACACATTCGCGTACTTGTAGTTATCCCAGGCGTCGGCCTGAATGGCCGCATCGTCCCCACCGCCATTACCAAAGCCGTTGGCTGCCGGGTGGTAAATGATGCCCGTAGTAGGGTTGCCACTGGGGTCTATCTGCGCCAGCCGAAACTCAATGTCCATGGTGGACTTGATGGGGGCAAAAAGGGAGCTAACCGTGCCGTAGTCGTCGTTCAGCCCCGTGAAGTCCTCGTTCACCTTCTGCAACGCCGTCGTGATAAGGGCGTCGTCTACCGTTGCTCCGCTAAAGGAGGTTCCGTAAATGTGAAAAACCACCGGAATGATGTACGTAGGGTCCGCTTCGCCCCGCGCTGCGGTGTGCGTGTGGGTTTTGGCAAAGTTGCGGGAGTATTCGTTGAAGGACTCTGCTTCCGTCCGCGATTCCGGGTGCAGGTGGTACATGTGCTCGTTCACCTCGTGCGTGCGGCAATTGAGGTGCGGATGTGTCTGGGCCCGCAAGGCACTACAAGCCAGGACCAGGAGCAATACGCTCAAGGAAAAAGTTTTCATGGTAATGGGTCTTTAGGTATATTCAGTAAATCGTAATAATCAAAAAATACACTCTCGTTTCCCTTCTGCTTTGGCAGAAGCCCCCTACCAGGAATACTTCCAGCGAGTGGATTCTGCGGTTTTTAGGAGTGTAGTCTTATCTCAAGCAAAGTAAGAGCGCAAACGAATCCAATAGTGTACGATATTATCCACATAGTATTGATTCTATTCAAAACAGGATAAAATAGGGCTTTTGAGCTGGTGAGTGAGCGTTTGTAGGCCCCTTACCCTGCGGTTTTGGCGCTAGCGGCAGCCTGCAAGTCCAACCAAAATTTAAGGCGTTTTGCACAGCATGATCCACATTCATTTTTCGTGTCGCTGCCAACGTAGGGCCGCAGTAAACATGGGATTTGGGAGCAGGAATGGCGGCATGCAGAGTCGCAGTACCGGCTAGGCTTGAGTGGCTCGCAAGCTCGGTTTAAGGTTCAGATAAAGCGCCTCGCGGCGCTCATGGGGAAGATCCAGTGGCCGGGTCGGTGATGGCCACAAAGCAGGTCCGACCTGGACGCGAAGACCGGGTCACACAGACCAAGCCGGGCGGTGCCCAATCGTCAATTGTTCTTCTCGAAATAGTATTCTCCTTCTACCTGTTGGAAACAGTCGAAGGTATCAAATATCAGCTGTACGTAATTCTCGCAGATTTCGCTCACCTCCTGGTACTGTTGGGCAGGTACCACATAATCGGTTTTCAGTTCCTGGTGTTTCTCCCGTTCATCCCCATCCTTTTGAAGGATTTGAAAAATCTCATCCAGGCTATTCATCACCGTATCTGGAACGTTGTGAAGCTCGCAACGCTCCTTCATGGCAGCATGGAGCACTTCGGGATCAGCATCGTGAGGGCCAGGGCCGTCCATACAACCAATAGCAGTCGCGGTGATGGAGAAGGCTCCTATCAGGGATTTAATCATTTCCATCCGATAGTTCTTCGGGCTATTAGTCTCCATATCCGAAGCCCTGTTTCTATCAACGACTCTACCCTGGCAAGCGGCAAGTAAGATCAACAAAAGGAAGAGGTGGCTCACCATGCTCATAGCATACCTACGGTTTACAGATTAGTCAGGGGATAAGCGAATCATACCCTGGCGAACGGCAAAAGCGCTGTCTTTTTCCATTTTATCAAAAATAGCCATGAATCCGGCCTCCCAAAACCCTACTGTTTTAGCCAATTCCCCATTTGCTCAAAATAAGGAGACTAAGATGTCATTCCCATCAACTATTTGAGTCCTCCTCTGTTATAGCATAACACAGCAGAAATTAAACTATATGCATTCCCTTAGTACAGTCTTTGGCATTGCTTCTTTAAGTCTTCTCCTCCTGGTGAGTTGCGGGCCCAACGAGCCCGAATGGCCCACTACCACCGGAGGTGGAGACGCGGGTACATTCAACCCGATGCTGGAGCATGATGGGGTAGAAAGGGAATACATTTTGTACGTACCGGAGAGCTACAGCGGTACCGAAGCGGTGCCCGTGGTGCTCAACTTTCACGGATTTACGGAAACAGACTACGAGCACATGGCAGACCGTGACATGCGCCCCATCGCCGATACGGCCAACTTTATCCTGGTATACCCGCAGGGAACACGGTTAGGACTGTTTTCGCATTGGAACGTGGGCTCCTGGACGGAGAGAAGCACCGCCGATGATTTGGGGTTTGTTGTGGCTCTATTAGACCGGCTACAGGCCGAATACAACGTAGACGCCACGCGCATCTATGCCTGCGGATTCTCTAACGGTGGCTTCTTCAGCCACGAGTTGGCCTGCAACCTGAGTGACCGCATAGCGGCCATTGGCACCGTAGGCGGAAATATGAGTACCCAAACCGAAAGTGCGTGCACTCCCGCTCACCCCATACCGGTGGTCACCATCCACGGCACGGCCGATGATGTAGTGGCATACGAAGGCGACGAACCCGAAGAGACGCTAAGCCAAGAGGAGGTATTGGCCTATTGGGCAGACTTTAACAATATTTCGGGAGACCCTTCCATCACCTTGCTGACCGATCAGGATCCCGCCGATGGCAGTACGGTCGAGTTTTACGATTATGGCGCGGGCGATGCCGGCGCAGCCGTACACCATTACCGCGTGGTAGACGGCGACCATACCTGGCCCGGCGCCGAGGAGGCCAATAAGGACATCAATGCGGGCCTGGTGCTTTGGGAATTCCTATCCCAG
>DMST01000084.1:0-4243 GCA_003454975.1 Cytophagales bacterium
GTTGAGCACCGTCAGGTAAAAGTCCGCACCGTCCGTGCTGATTTGGTCGGCATCTAAACTTAAAGGTAGCCGGGAGTTGTCAGGAGAATAAAAATCGCCCCCGCCGCGATACATGAGTGGGCCAAACCATCCCGACAGGTAAATATTTCCGCATTCGTTGACCAAAAAAGCCGTGGGGCTAAGGTCAGGACCTCCTGCACCTGAACCAAACACGGTAGACCAATTGGAAGCGTCAAGGAGTGGGGTGAGTTGGTGCAGAAACTGACCGCTACCGGGTACCGACCACACAGCCCCCAGAACAGGGTACGTACCGAAAGTGGAACCCAGGGCATAGACTTGTCCGGCCGTATCATAATCTACAAAGAAGACCTGATCCCGATCTGGTGTCCCCAGGTAGGTACCTGCACGCAAACTGCCATCGGATCTCAAAAGGGTAGCGTAGCCATCTACACTGCCAGCTATCACGGTATTGATTCCACCTAAGATACCCGAGAAATCGCTGCTGTTGGTTCCTCCACCAATCAGTACGTCACCAGACTCTGATAACTTGATGGAGGTGGCGGCATCTTCCCCACTTCCTCCCAGGTAAGTAGAAAATCGAAAACTCCTCAGGTCTGGCGTTAAGCTAACCACTACTGCATCAGTGATCCCAAAACCATAATTGGGCTGGTGTGCTCCGCTGGAAACCGGAAAATCCAAGGACTCGGTGATAGACGCCAAGAATAAATTACCGTCTTCATCAGAGATGATGTCTCCCCGGAATTGGTCTCCATAAAAGAAATGGATATCACTAACCTCGTTTTTGTAACCATCATTGCCACTACCCCCTATGTAGGTACTGGCTATCATTTCATTTCCTAAAAAGGAAAGTTTGTTGACTACGATGTCCGTTCCATTTTCGAATGGCTCTGTTAAGATACCCGTCAAAATGAAATTACCTCCCTGAAAATCTTCTTCTACTACCCCCGGAGTAGTAGGATAGTCACTGCTACCCGTGATACCCAAAATAACCAAAGAGCTGTCCGGCGTCACCAATAGACTCTGGGGCAGTTCTACGTTGCTACCACCTATGTAAGTAGCGTACCGCAATGAACTCCCGATACTATCATAGCTAATAATACCAATATCAATCATGGCATTGAAATTTTCCTGATAGGTACCCAAGGTAACGGGATATCCGGTATCCAGGACAATGCCACCAGAGTACAAATTGCCAATGTCATCGAAGCACGCCGTAAAACCCCAGTTATCGGCTTCGGAACCGGTGTAAGTAGAGAATACCAATACGGGGTCTATCACCAAGGGAAGCGTAGGGTCATAGCCATAGGGAAACTCAAAGGAGACCACGTCTCCATCGAGCACAAATTTGCAGGGCACCGGAGTACGCTCCCCATCTACCTCTTGATAGGCAAGTGGAATTTCTTCAACCCACTGGTTGTAATGGGTAACCACAACCAGTTGGTCTTGTACTAGCTGCACAGATCGGGTACCAGTATATTCCATCTGGATGCTGTGCGGATCTGCCCCCGGGGCCAACACCCAATCGTATTTGGGCAAAATATCATCCGAATACCACCGAAGATCTATTCCAGGATATACCTCCTGCATCCGCACCGCCCGACTTACGGGCACATCCGAGGCCCAGTGGTTTTGGTCCTCTCCCTGAAAATAATTGTGATTATAAGGTAAGACCTCTTCCTGAACCAGCCGATCAGAAGCCCCGCCCAAGAAGGCCACTTCAATAGCCTCAAACCGGATAGGCCTACTAGCACCACCGCCCGAAAAACTACCTGCACGGGCGCGAGGATCACCACCACCATTATGTTTATGTAGATCTTTTATCCATTCGGTATCGTGCGGATGCCTAAGTGATAAACGATAACTATTGGGTTGCACCCAAATAGAACCACCATCGGGGAGCTGCGACCGAAACTGTACTCGGGAAGGCCACTGGCCCTTGTTGGCTATAAATTCTAATTGACCAGGGGTATGCGTAGGGTCTGCCCAAGTAAAAAGGCTTACCCCCAGAAAAATGGATAGTAGTAGTACTCGTGGGTGCATGCTATTTGTGTAATTCCGATTCAAGCGGGGCTATCAAACAGACCCTCGGCTCCATCACAAAGATGTAAGTTTTACCTCTCGGTAATTACACAAAAATCGTACAAACTGTGTTATCCGCCGCTAGAAATCACAAATTCCACCCTTCTGTTGCGCGAGCGGTTCAGTGGCGTATCGTTCGGATACTTAGGAGAAGAATCTCCTTTGGCAACGATGCGAACCCGCCGAGGGTCAATTCCTAGCTCCACCAAGTAGTCCTTTACGGCCTGAGCACGGCGTCGGGAAACTTCCATATTGCCTGCACGAGTACCCACGTTGTCGGTATGACCAACCACCTCCAGGCGTAAGTTGGGGGTGGATACCAGCAGGTCATTGATCTGACGAATGCGGTTTTTGGCTGTCTCATCTAGTACAGCTTCATTGAAACCGAAATTGAAATTCTCCTCCAAAGTAAAGGTATACGCGGACCGGTCTACCTCCGCCCCCTCCTCATCTCCAAGGACCGGATCAGGGTTTCTGAAAAACCCTCGTTCGTCAGGTTCCTCATCTCTTTGAGAGTTAGCATTCGCAGGCCTTTCCTCACTACCAGCTACCGGCACCGCCTGGCCACCTTCCTCATCGTAAAAGTCACGGATTTCTCCCAGAGAATAATCTGTCACGAAAACTGCGTTGGCTTGGGGACGACGGTTCACCCGAAAGCTTAAGCCTACCTCGAAGGCCGACTGATAGGTACGCGGTACATTACCCCCTACGCCCAAGTCGTAGGCAAAGCCAATTTGGTACTGCGGCTGATCTATCTGCAGAGCTAGCACCACTACGTTGGCCTGTGTATAGCGAGTAGCCAGCCGGATGCTGCCGTCCTGGATAGGATCGAAAGGGTTTTCGTTCTGGAAAACCCAATCGAAGGCTACTCCTAAGTTGGCCAGGTAGTTCTGCCCTTGTAGCTCCCCGTATAGCTCAGGGATGATGGCAAAGTTACCAGCCTCAAATGCTCTTACACTGGCCGCACCCGTCCATCGGATGCCGGATATGCTCACCCCCGTTGTCAAAAAGGCCTCGTTGGGCTGGTTGAGCTTAAAGCCAGAGAATACGGCTCGCACCAAGGGCTGGCCCTGCTCGTCTCGGTATTGGTATCCCAAACTGGCGTTGAAGGTGGCAAATCCCCGTTGAAAGTCGGTGATATTCTCTCCGGTAGCCAGGCTCTCGTCCAATCCCTGGTATTGCACCCATTGGGAGGCCGTCCGCAGGTTTTCGAAGCCCAGTCTGCGCGTATGATATCCGCCACTTACCCCAGCCGATACTTCATGCCCATTGCCCAAAGCAAGGCTATAAGCATAGGTAAGCTCGAAAGCCGATTGGCGGTAGGGTGCAGCATTGAGGCGGCTAGCATCCCTTATGAAGGAGAACCCCACAGTACCGTAACGAATCGTGGTATTTGGCTTAAAGAAGGGGTACTGTAGCGAAACCTGGGTAGTACTAAAGCCTACTTCCGATACCACTTCCTCGTTGCGCTGGAAGGCATAGACGCCCGCATAATCAGCAAAACCTAAAGCGGCAGGCTGTAGATATTGAGTAGTAAAGCTGGGTAGGTTGCCATGGATACTCTGCGCCCAAGAGCTCCCTAGGAAGCCACAAATAAACAAGCCGGTAGTGAGTAATTTTTTCATCGAATTAGCCTAATGCGTCCTGAGGATGTGCCGTTTACTTGAAGATTGTCTCCATTGAGAAATTGGCCCGAAAGCGACCAGAAGTAGTCCCCAATGGGAAGATCTTGCCCTTGTTGGGTTCCGTCCCAGCCGACAACCTGTGCTTGGTCTATGGTAGTAGCCCGATATACCTCTACTCCCCTCCGATCATAAATGCGGAAATCAATATTGGCAATTCCATCTCCCAGCACCGTCAGTAGATCGTTGATTCCATCCTGATTGGGGGAAAACAGCTCGGGGACAAATATTTCGTTTTGTACAAATACTGTGACTTGGGTCTCGTCTTGGCAGCCATACTGGCTGGTGACCCTCACCCTGTATATCTGGGTCTGTTCCAGATTGAGAGTGGTCATGGTAGCCTCATTTCTACCCAAAAGCACAAATTCGGCAGGCTCCCATTCGTATCTGGTTCCTCCACCGGCTGTTAGCTCAATCGACTGACCAAATCCGATGGCAGTATCGGCGGTAACCGTAGGAAT
>DMST01000084.1:4286-28941 GCA_003454975.1 Cytophagales bacterium
AGGTAACCGTAGGAATGGGCAAGGGTATAACCGCCACCGTTATTTGAGCCGTATCAGCCGGGCAATCTTCCGCTTGGGCAATCACCGTGTAGGTGGTCGTATCTGTGGGTGAGGCAATGGGGTTACTTGCCGTTGGGTCATCCAAGGCAATGGGAGGTGACCATTGATACGCGTAGTCAAACTGGCTACCAGATGCCGTGGGTAAGCCACCCAGAATCATAACCTCGCCAATGCAGATGGCAGAGTCCGAACCGGCATCCAAAATCGTTTCAGGATCTACCTCCACGTACACCGAATCCCACTGCTGGCAGCCGTTCATGTCGGTAACTTGAAGAGTAAACGTCAAGGAGAAATCGGGATTTGCCACTGGGTTTGCCGTAGAATCGTCACTAAGTCCACTAGCCGGTGTCCAAACATATTCATTCTCCACCACGGGCACTTCGGGCCCCAAAACCGTGGTCAGGCCCTCACAAAGCAATTTATCTTGTCCGGCATCGGCTATTGGTAGTGCATTCACCGTTACCGACAGCGTTTCAAATTCTACACAGCCAGAATTATCTGTTACCTCAGTAGTCACCACGAAAGACCGCTCTGCCTCTTCAGAGAACACCTCTGCATCCTCCAACAATATGGTGTCGGCTCTAAGCCAATTTACCTGCGCCCAGTCACCTGCTACTGCCAGCTCAATGGCTTCCTGGACACAATAAATAGAATCCCCAATAATGGAATAATCAGGAAGCGCCAAAACATCCACCGCAAGGGAATCCGTATTCACACACCCAAACTCGTCCGTGGACTGCGCAACCAGAGTGAAATCTCGCTCGGCGATGGCCGAATAAAGAGCATTGTTTTCAAGCAATATGTCTCCTTCGCTAGTAAACCAAGTGATGGAAGTCTCATCGGCTGATAGGTCTCGCACTAGTTGGCTACCGAAACAGATGGTGGTGTCTTCACCCAAATCAGGAGTAGGAAGAGCCCGGCTAGCTACTTCCAACATATCGGCTCCTTCACAACCGTTCTCATCCACTACGGATAGCGAAACCGTTTCGTCCTGAGTCACGATAAAATCAAAAAAGGGATTCGAGCCCGTCGCTTCAGAAATTTCCCAGGTTTGGCGGGCCCAGCCCGCCGACTCAAGGAGCAGGGTATCTCCATAGCACAGTGCGGTATCTAGCCCCAAATCAGGCCGTGGCAAATCATTCTTTACTATAATGATGGAATCATAATTGACACAGCCATTCCCATCCGTTTCTCTTACCACCAGGGTATCCGTAGCCACCACGGCATATTCTAGAACCCAAGTGATGGTATCCAGGTCTAGGGCTCCATTTTGGGCAAACCATTCCTGCTGATTCCCGTTTTGCTCCAGCCGAAGTAATACCTCCGCCCCATCACAGTAGGAAGTATCATTGCCCAAATCAGGGGTAGGTAATTCGATTATAGCCACTTCCAAAGAATCCTCGAAAAAGCACCCCAGAGTATCGGTGACCTCAGCACGCCAAAGGGCAGTATCCGTAACTGGCCAAGTGAGCGTTGTCCTTTCTGATTGGAACAAAGTATCCGAAACATACCATTTGATTGAAGCTACATCCTCTAAGGTTACAGCCAGCTCTAAATCGGAATTTTGGCAGATGGCTTGGTCTTCCCCTAGGTTGAATGTAGGCAACTCGAGTGCGGTTACTTCCAGGGTATCACTTTCTACACAGCCATTATCATCGGTAGCCGTAGCCGTCCAGGTTTGGTCCTCAGGAATAGTAAAAAGCAGCTCATCTGCGGTAATGGTAGTATCCCCATTCTCCCAAATTAGGGTGGCCCAGCCGGTTGGCGTAGCAGTGGCCGAGAGCTCCTCCCCATTACATATAGCATCCTCGCCTACAATTTCAAACTCAGGCAATCCATTTACGGTAACCAGAAGGGTATCAAAGTTCACACAGCCATTCGCATCGAATACCTCTGCATAGATGGAGTCTGTTGCATTTACCGTATCTGCGTAAAACCGAGAATCCAGCTCTCGGCTAAATCCCTTGGTGCTGTACCAATTGACTTCTTCCCAACCTTCTTCAATGGACAGGTCCACGATCTCGCCCACACATATGGCCGTGTCGTTACCCACCTCAAAATCAGGCAACTCTAGCTTGGTCACCTTCACCGTTTCCTGGTCGATGCATCCGTTATCATCCGTTACCTCGGCATAGTATTCTACATCCTGCGTGATTTGGAAGGCATATTCTTCCGTACCCGCGGCCAGTAGGGTATCTACCGAGGCATCGTACCAATCTACTTGCGCCCATCCTGTTGGTGACACCGACAGTGTATCAGTAGTAAGATCACACCACGCTGAGCTATCACTTACTGAGAAACTGGGCAGTGCGTACACATCCACAATCACGGTATCCAAGTTCACGCAGCCTTGGGCATCTGTCACAGATACTTGCAAAGAGTCTCTCTCGTCGGCTTGCCAGCTAAAGGAAGTATCCGAACTTATGGCCGCTCCCTGCACTAATGACGTCCAGGTAATGGCTTCATAGTCCGTAGGTGATACCCCCAGTGTTACAGAAGTACCAATACAGATAGTAGAATCAGTACCCGCATCCGGGGTAGGCAG
This sequence comes from Cytophagales bacterium, assembly GCA_003454975.1. GTDB lineage: Bacteria > Bacteroidota > Bacteroidia > Cytophagales > Cyclobacteriaceae > DMST01. The sequence continues at coordinate 6,892 of DMST01000084.1, forward strand.
TTCGTTGCTCGTCACCAAGACCGTATCGCTGTTAATACAGCCATTATCGTCGGTCGCTATAGAAACTACGGTGTCGGTTGCCAACACGGGAAACTTATAAAAGAAGCCTCCTCGTTGCAGGGTGTCCCCGCTGATCTCTGAAATCCAATCTACATGGGCCCAGTTATTATTAGGGTCCGTGCGGAGAATGAGCGTATCCTGAAAGCATACCGCTGTATCACTGCCCAAGGTGAAGGAGGGCAAGGAATTTACCTCTACTATAATATCATCGGTATTCTGGCAGCCAAATTCATCCTGTACCCTCACCAGCAAGGTATCTTGAGTTCTGACAGGATGGGCAAAGGCGTCTACTTGAGTAGTAAGCAGCGAATCGAAGCTTTCGTAGTACCACCAGACACTATCCCAACCGGTTGGACTGATGGAAACGGTCAGGGTATCGGCGAAGCATGCTTCGGTATCAGCCCCTAAGGAGAACACCGGAAGCTCTCTATGCGCCACCACCTTACTGTCCGTATTCTCGCAGCCATTGGCGTCAGCCACCGTTATTTGAAGCGTATCGGTCTCGTTTACTACCCAAGTTGGTGACTCTACAGTATCCACCTCAGCATCCTGCCGGAAGGAATACCAGGAGACGGATTGCCATCCACTGGGGCTTACCGAAAGCGTTAAAGTATCTCCGAGGCAAAGGGTATCGTTAGCACCCACATCGGGTACCGGTAAATCCAACTTAGTAATGATGATGCTGTCCGTAGTTACACAGCTATTGGTATCCGTTACTTGTGCATACACAATGGCATCGGAGGTTACCAGGCGGTTGTAGGTTTCCGTATCAGCCGCCACAGCCCCCTCACCCACGGTAAACCAATCAGTATCTACCCAACCAGAGGGTGTAACAGAGAGGCTGATAATTTGCCCATCGCACACCGCAGTACTGTCACCCACCGAAAAGGCTGGAAGGTCGTACATGTCCACAAACAACGTGTCATAGACGGTGCACCCCTGAGGCTTGGTGATTTCAACCACTACGGTGTCATCCTGAATAACGGGATAGTCAAAGGACAGGCTATTTCCAAGCTGCAATCCTCGCTGGGTAGTGTACCAATTCACCACATCTCCGGCCTCCCCAATCGAGAGACTTAGTGTATCTTCTTCACAGATGGCTTGGTCAGCCCCCAGCGATTCAAAATAGCAAATACTGAAGGTGCCTTCCGTGGCAAAAGCAGAAGCCATACCTCCTCCGTCGATGGCCTGTACGCTCCAATAATACAGGCCCTCAGGTATGTCTCGTAGGTGGAATGCGGTATCCCAGCCCACATTCCCCGGGCCAGATATCCGGCGATAGCCGTTGGCAAGGTTGGCTCCAGGGCTCATTACATCTATACCTCCCGAGGATGTGCCCACATACAGGGCGTAGGTGAGACTTGCACTTGCCGTTTCGCCATCTATGGCCGGATTCCAGGAAAACCAAACGCTGTCTTCACTGGTGTTTGCTATCAGCCCTGTGGGAGCCATGGGTGCGGTATTGGCAGTAGGGGTCGCACTAGCATATAGTTTAGAAAAACGAGTAACGTCACCCAGCCCACTCTGTAACAGATCCAGCTTATTATCTCCGTTGAAATCAGCGAAAGCGAAGTCCCCTTCGCCCATCTCTAATAGTGTATCGGCCAGCTCGGTAAACGAGTAGGTGGGCCCACCATCGTTGATGTAAATATTGCCTCTAAGATTGCTCCCTGCATCGGCACCGGCCAGTACCACATCCTGTAGCCCATCGTTATCCAGATCGATAAGCTGAACAGTTCCTTGTTCTACTTGGGTGAGACCAGCACTGGCATCAGAAAAAGTGCCGTTACCGTTGTTCTTATACAGTACGCTCACCTCATTTGAGCTGGCATCCTTGCCCGTGAGCGCCACATCCACATGGCCATCTTGGTTAAAGTCACCAATGGCTAGGTGACTGGAGGATACTGCCGTGAATCCTATATTCTGAGCAGTAAAAGTGTAATCCTGATTGTTCAGGTAGATGTCGCTTTTCTCCCCCAAACCCGATTCGGCACCGGTGATCAGGAGGTCTTGCCACGAATCACCGTTAACATCTGCCACTTTGATATCACCCGAGGTGATAATTGGCAAGTCCGTAGCTTGTTCTGTGTACGATGTTCCGTTAAATATCCACAGCTTGGTCAGCGATACATTGGAGGCGTTTCTTCCCGATTGCAACAGGTCCAGGTCACCGTCTTGATCGACATCAAACCACAGAATATAGCCTCGTTCCAATGCTTCCAACCCAAAGCTTTGGGCAGTGAAAGAAGCCCCCGCATTGTTCCGGTAGATTTCGGTTACGGGATCACCGCTTTCGTCTGAACCCATGAGAGCAATATCAGGATACCCGTCTGCATTGTAATCAGCAATAGAAATGCTTGCGGTAGACACCGGAGTCATCCCGGTGAGCGTACTGAAAGTGCTGTCACCGTTATTGAGAAATACCTGAGCATTGTGCGTGGGAGCGGTGCTGCTGTTTACCCCAGCGATAAAAAAATCAGGCTGCCCATCAGCATTGAAATCTGCCCATTCTACGGTTACGCCTTGATGATTCGAAAGGTTGGCTAAAGTAATTTCCTGGAATTCCTGGCTGTATGCAGGTCCACACAACAAAAACCCACCCCCTAAAAGAATAAAGAAAAATTTACGCATTGGTCCTGGTCGCTTAAAAACGCTTCAGTTGAGCTTGATTTCTTTACACGAGGCGTCCTAAACACAGGAACTCTCATGCAAGATTTTGTGCAATTTTGTAATCAAATATAATATAAAGGCCCGGAACTGGTCATATGCACCAGATTCCGGGCCTCCTTAATTCGATAAATGAGGTACTTTTTACGACTAGAGTTTGAAGCCGATCACAAGTACATCGTCAATCTGTGGGATATCATTTCGCCATTCCATCAGATTCTTTTCTAGTCGATCATGTTGGTCAGACATTGGGGTCTCATGAATAGAATGAAGCACATTTCGGAATCTGCGCGACATGTATTTCTTACCATTTGGACCACCAAACTGATCCTGATACCCATCAGAGAATATATAGAAGCTGCCTTCGGCTTTCAGCTCTTTGGTAGAGAACTTCACCCCGCCTTTTCTGCGGTTCATACCAATACCCCTGCGCGAGCCATCCACCTTATGAATCTCACCTTCCTGGACATACACCAAAGGATTATGGGCCCCCGCAAAGCGTAACGTCTTGTTTTCGTGGTCGATAACGCAGATAGCTGCATCCATACCATCCCGGTTGTCCGTCTCGCGTTGCTTGAGCCAGCGAATAACACCTTCATCCAGAGCTTCCAACATCTCGGAGGGATCCAGTATTCCGCGAGAACGTACTACATCCAACAACAAAGAGTTGCCAATCAAACTCATGAAGGCCCCGGGCACACCGTGCCCCGTACAGTCTACTGCGGCAATTATGCTGTGACCTTTGTAATGATCAAACCAATAGAAATCACCACTTACAATATCTCTTGGCTGATAAAATACGAACGATTCTGGCAGGTGCTTCTGCAACTGATCCATAGGAGGAAGCATGGCTTCCTGAATTCGCCGAGCATAATTTATGGAGGCCGTGATGTCGGCGTTCTTCTTCTCAATAATTTCCTTCTGAGATACTACTTCCGCGGTCCGCTGCTTTACTTTCCCTTCCAGGTTTTCATACAGTTGGGCATTCTCCAGCGAAATACCAATCTGGGAACTCAGCATTCCCAATACCTCCTGCCGGTTGGCCGTGAAAGTTCCCGTAGCCAGGTTGTTCTCCAGGTAAAACACTTGCTGCAGGCGCCCCTTGTTCACTACGGGGAAACATAGCACTGACTTGGGCTGATGTTCCAGAACATAAGGATCCTTTTTGTATCCTTCTTCCTTGCTGGCATTGGATAGCACCAAGGGTTGCTGAGTACGGGTTACATAACGTACTACCGACTGAGGCACAAAGGTGGTGCGGCCCAATGGGTCGTTATCAATCCAAGTGATGGGCTCCCCCATGGCTCCCTTGGCAGTCACTACCCAACCCAGATCATCGTGATGATTGAGCAGCACGGCTCGTTCGGCGCCCGCATTCTCCAACACGATATGCACCATCTTCTCCAGCAGTTGCTCTACCCGAATTTCGCCAGACAATGCCTGCGAAGATTTCACGATGGTGCTTACATCCAAATTGGTCCCAATTTGGGTAGTGGTAGTAGAGGAAGCCCTGGCGGGAGATAGTGAGATGGTGGTAGAATGATCCTGATTAGGATCGGCCAAGAACGAATACCTTCGTTTCATGGCCCCTACTTTTACGGCCATCCCCCAATCCTCGAATAGCTTGAAGGCAATTTTGCGGTACTCAATGGATATGGCCACCTGACCAATTTCTTCGAAGAAGTTGGCGGCAAGCTCCCAAACAATGGCCCGGTCACCCAAGCGGTTGGTCTTTTCCGTTCGCTCTATGGCTTCCATATACAAGCCCCGAGCTTTGTCAATATTTCCCGCCATAAATGCGTACTCGGCCTCGACTATAAGCGCATTATGGCCGTAGTTGTCGGGAGACTCTTTGGCGTATTTCTTAATCTTCTTGCGGTAGTTCACCAGCGGTTTGGGCAACTTCAATTGCTTATTTTTCCGCTTGTGCATCATGAAGACGATGGTGCTCAGGAAATCTCCCAGCAACTCAATCGGGGTTATGATGTTGTCCTCCCGATCTTTCATTAGCTCTTGAGACCACCTGAGTGCTTCGGCATAACGCTCATTGAAGTAATTGAGCATCATGTTGCAGGTAGCCGACCATTGCAGGCCGATCAGGTGCTGCTCAGCGCGCATATCCTCTACCCGCTTGCTGTAGTCAAACAGGGCACCGTTGAGCTGGGTCTCCTGATTGTCCGGGTTCATCAGGTGCTCTACCATTTGCGCCGTAATGGTAGTATTCGTTAGCAAGGCAAACTGGTTCATCTCCCGGATGGCCTTGATGTGTTCGTGCGCTTTCTTCCGGTATTTGTTCAGGGGCATACCTTCCAAAAAGTGGAAGAGCCCGTTGAGTGACATATTGTAAGCAGCATACTCACTCACTCCCGTTTCAAGCCCTGCCTTGTAGCCCTGCCGCAGCTCATCGGCCACCTCGCTATACGGGCGAAACCAGTGCATGGAGAAAAAGGAGATCAAGAACCGGGTGGCTGCTTCAGCTTTGGTAAACCGATACTTATCTACCATTTCCCGTGTGAGCAAGGCATACCGGGTACCCCCTTTGATATCCCCCATAGCTCCAGACAGAATCATCGCCAGGGTGCCGTACAAACTAGGGGATACGTCGTTGAGGCCGTGCTTTAGGGTAATCCGCAGGTGCTTGAAGTTCATCACCGAAAACAGCAAGGGATCGGACTGATAAACTACAGGCGTTATGGTATTGAAGGTGCGGGAGCGCGCCGTTTGCAAGGGATCAGTCATGAGAGGCAAGCTCAGGATATCCTCATCTTTGAAACGGCCCAGTAGAATTTTAGTCTTAGTAAACTCGACTATTATATCCGTCTTGGTTACCTGCTTTTTCTGCTTAATGCCATACTTGTCCAGGGCCTCTACGGCAACCTCTAGGGCTTCATTCGTATTGCCCAATGCTTTGCAGGACTGTATCTTCAACAAATACGCCTCTAACCTATCCAGCTCTGTTTTACCCTGGGCCAAGATGATACTACGCCACTCCTCTACTTCATCGTACTTTTTGAGATCCAGAGCAGCCTCCATCAGGAGGTTATGAATGTTGAGGCTCAACCGATAGTCTGCCTCCCAAGGCCCCTCTCCCAAATAGCCCAAGGCTAATTTCAGGTGTTCGTAGGAGGTATCAAAAGCGGCGGATTGCAAAGCTTTATGCCCAGCATCGTAGTTCATTACGGCCAACTCTTTGCGCTCCTTTGGGTCCGTAATGAGTCCTTCGGCACGGTTGAAGTGATCCACCAAATCGAAGAGGCGGGTTTCCAGTTCCGTCTCTTCCAGCGATTGCTTCAGGTGCTTGGCCCATTGCAGGTGGTACTTTTGTCGTACCTCTTCTTCCAGGGTGATGTACACACTCTGAAGAATCTTATCATGAGCAAAGCGGAACACAGAGGTGCTTGACACTTCGGCGGACGTAAATTGGGATCCTCCTGAGGGGAAGATCATCCCTTCGCGCAAAGCAGGAAAAAGGTGCTGCTGGATGGTCTCAGTGAACTCACTCAATAAGCGGGTAAGGTCGCGCACCGTGAAAGTAGCTCCCATACAAGAGGCCACCTTTAGCAAATCCTGGGTACGCTCCGGTAGCTCCTTCAAACGGGGAACCATCAGCGCTATCACATCATCCGCAACTAGTTGCTGTTGAATCTTTTCCAGATCCCAAACCCAAGCTCGCCTATCTAAATCGAACACCAACAGGCGTTCTTCGAATAGGGTACGCAAGAATTGCTTGATGAAGAAGGGGTTACCTTGGGTCTTATTGAATACCCACTCCGTAAGTTCGGTTACGTTATCGGGGTTGTGGTGCAGCGTATCGGCCAGCATTTGCTGTACATGCTCCTGACCCAGGTTTCGAACTTCCAGGGTGTTCACCGTTAGGTTATACTGACCCTTCTTGGCCGCATCCCGAAGAAACGTTTCCGTTTCCCGCAGGGGATGGGCCACGGTTACTTCGTTGTTCCGGTAAGCACCGATGATCAGTAGGGAAAGATCCGCCGTATCCGTAAGCAGGCTCTCCAGCAACCGTAGAGAACTACCATCGGCCCACTGCAAATCATCTAAAAACACCACCACCGGATGACCTGGGGTAGCCAGTACCCCCATCAAGGCCTTAAAGGCAAATATGAGTCGGTTTTGCTCCTCTTCACCGGTAAGCTTGGGCACATCAGGCTGCGCTCCCAAGATATGCTCTATCCGAGGAAACAGATTAATCAGCACTTTACCGATGTTGCCTACGGCATCCAAAATCTGCCCCTTCCACTCTTCCAGCACATCATAGTCCCGGCTCAGCAATCCATCTACCCATCGATCAATGGCCTGCACCCATGCACTGTAGGGAGTATTGCGGGCATATTGGCTGAATTTTCCTTCTAAAAAAAGCGCCGAACGGGTAGCCACATTGGGTGCCAGCTCTAGTACTAGCGAGCTTTTACCTGACCCAGAATAACCAGGTAGCATCACCCATTGCTTGGAGCCTTGGGCCGCCTGGAAAAAGATGGACCGTAACCGGCGCACTTCATTCTCCCGACCGTACAGCCTTTCCGGAATGGAAAGTTTGTTGCTAAAATCGTTTTTACCTACCTCAAAATCCGCCTCGATTCCTTGATGAGAATACAGCTGTTGCGCATGCTCTAAGTCGTATAGCAGTCCATAAGCGCTCAGGTATCGATCTTCCGCATTTTTGCTTAACAGCTTTAGCAAAATCTTATCTACTGCCGGGGGTACGTCCTTGCGCAGGGTACTAGGAGGAATCGGCGATTTGGCCAAGTGAGCATGTACGAGTTCCAAAGGATCTTCACCCTCAAACACATGCCGCCCGGTGAGCACCTCGTATAGGGTGGCTCCCAACCCGTACAGGTCGGCCTTATGGTCCACATACCGGTTCATCCGGCCCGTTTGCTCGGGCGACAAATAATGCAATGTTCCCCGTAGCTCTTCGGGTGGCACCAAATCCGAAGTCTTCAGACTTAGTTGAGAAGCATTATCGAAGTCAATAATGCACATACGCCCATTATCATCCTCATCCAGGATCACGTTGTTAGGCGTAACATCTTTGTGAATCACATCCTTGTCATGGATGTGACCCAGGGCCTTGGTTACTTGTATGGCAATTCTAAAGAAGGTATCCAACGGCTGCGGCTTTCCATTTAGGAATACCCGCAGGTTGGGTCCTTTTCTGTATTTGTACACCAAGAAGGCTCCCCGCTCACTACGTTCGAAAGCCTCGGGCACTACCAATCCCGGATGGTCCATCTCCCGGGTAATATCATATTCGTGCTGTAACCGCGATACCTGTTCCTCAGAGGGTATGTTTTTCGTGTGCGTTTTTAGCAACCGAACTTCCCTACGATCATTTTCTGCCAATAGAATTTTTGTCACCTCACTTTCATGAAGTACTTCTACTAGTTCATAGCTTGAGGGTACGCGGTGTATGTGAGTATCAGAAGATAACATAATGGAAATTCAATCGGCAATTTACGGCTTTTTATTGCCTTTGAATAGTTTCAATACCGCCTTATAGGCTTTGCCTAGATAGTCCGCCGGATCTTCGTCGTCAATATAGTTCTGTTGGTTCTTAAAATGCGGATAAACGTACAAATCCATGAATTCTTCAATTTTCACTTGTCGAACAGGATTGGTAATCCACTTCACCATGTCGTCAATATCATCAATTATCCCTATCTGATTAATGGGATTTGTAGCAGCGGCCGTTTTTGTCCATACGCTATGGAAGGTATAGGCAAACTTGAACTTCGGATGATGCAGTTTACATACCGGACCCTCCGATAGTTTTGCCGCATCCCAGAGCCATACCTCCCCCCGGTAAGTGCGGTCATCACCTTCACCAGCTACTGGCACCGTTATAGTACACATCACGTACCCATCCATATCCTCAGGCAATCCCTCTGTGCGCGTTTTGCGGGGCAAGAACTGAATGCTGCGCATATGATGATCCTTCTCAAACATATAGAAGTCGTTCAGCTTGAGTTCTGGAGCACTATGGTCTACTCGCGCCAGTCCAGTAGGCACACCCTTTTGGGTCAACCGTTCTACCTCTTCTATGCTTACTTCCCGGTTAGGATAGTTTTTGTACAGATCATATACAAAGTCGGTCAAGTACTCCCGGTCCAACCCGAATATCTGCCAATAAATATTCTTGATTTCTGCTGGCCGATGATCCACCTCTTCATACCCCCGATAGGAGTATAACCCTACTCCCCATGTGTGGGGACCAATGTTATCAGGCTCCTCTACATTACCCTTTTCAAACAGCACGCTGGTCTCCTCCTCCACGAGGCCGCCTTTCTCGGCATCAAACACATACCTGCCTACACGGCCGATGTCCATTTGCCCAACGGCCAGAAACCCATATAGAGATTTTTTCATCGGCTCTCCGTCAAACTTCTTCCGATCAAAATGACGAACCCACTCTGCGGGGCAGTTGGCCGTATTGTGTGCCGTCATAATGGTAACCTTACCATCAGGGTTCTCATAGTTACAAGAGAAGTGTACGGTTTCCAAAGGGATGCGAGCATGGGTGGCGTGCACCACATCCACCTCATCTATGAGGTCCTCCCGCTTAATAAAATAGAGGTCTGCATAGGGGTTCTGTGGTCTACTTACCAAATCCCGAATTTTGCTCTCTATCTGCGGATATTTCGGGAAGATGAAGTTGAACATCATGCTCACATTGTTCTTAAAAGAACAATTGGACAGAATGAGGTAGTCACGTGTGATCCCCATCTGGTGCATATTGTGTGAAATGGTGATGTCCTTACCGTTGCAGCGTACACGCCATTTTTTCAAATCAGGGTGGCCATTCCAGCGGAGCACGTTGACAAAATCTCCCGGATATACCTTCTCTACCAGTTTCTCCCATTTGGGCACAAACTCCTCTTCACGGTTTTTAGCCTCTTTTTCGTCCGCCTCGGAAAAATCATTGGAAGCACCACCCGTTAGCCAATTCTCAAAATCGCGCATGGCCTCCTCCTTATCTTCTTTCTCACTCGCCTTGTCCAACTCCCTCTCTATCCGCTTCACTACCTTATCCGGATTCTTATCTAGCCCAGCCATCAGGCGACTAAAGCCCACGAAGTTGCGCACCCCTTGCACGAAATTGCAGATGTAGAAATCCTTGGTGTAAGGATCAAATACCGGATGGGCAGTAGTCATTACTGCTGGGAATACGTACCGCCAAAACCAGGTGGGCATCATGCTGTCAAAGTCCTCAGACTTGCCTACTGGGGCAATCACCTCTAGCGAATCCGGGTTGATTTCCCAAGGTCTACCTGCCTCGTAGGTAGCCAACATTCTCGGTTCCGGATCGTGGTCAAACTGCACGGGTATCACAGCGACATTGGCTTGGTTACGCTGGCCAAACACCAGGTTCATCCGGGCCATACCCAGGTTTTTGAAGATCCATTTCCGAAATCGCTTGTCCTCCCGTGCGGGGCCACCTTCGCGCAAGGCATGATCAGCCCAGAAGCTAGGCGTTTTTACGATGCAGGTTTTCAGATGCAATTTACCCGGCTGATCAAAATCCATGCGGATTACATAGCCGTCTCCATTGAAGATCGGCGTGTTCCACTCACCATCCAGCGATCCGTCGCCCTCAAATTTCACAAAGGGTAAGCCTCCGCTATTAACGGAACCTACCGCGCTGTTGATGTAAATATGTCCATGGGCATCGGTAGGCAGTTCTCCTTCTACTATCTCCATATCCAGGTCCAGTTCTTCTCTTGATGCACTCAAGAGACGGTCCATTGGGGGAGAAGCCGGTGCATCTACCGGGTTAAAATCAAGTTCAGTAGTGTTGGTGGTCATACCTAGGGTGTATTTGTAGATTGATGAACAACCTCAGGTGCTAAAAAAATCAGACAGTTATGCCATCGAGGCTATTTTAACTATGTATAAAGAAAAGGATTTTTTCTTGATGGGCTAATCCCGCTACTGGCATACCTAACTTTAGACAAAAAAATATCCGCCAGTGGCGGATATTTTGGAATGTATCTTCTCGGTTCAATACTCCTGAAAAACCTTATCTACGTAGCACCAAGCCCATCGTTCGCCGGGTTCAGCGGATAAAACCACGGCATGTCCGGTCTCTTTATGATGTGCCGTAGCATGCTTGTGCGGCGAACTATCGCAGCAGTGTACCTTACCACATTCATTACACATTCTCAGATGTACCCAGCTCCCTCCTATTTTCACGCATTCTTCACACACAGGCTCTGCGGGAATGGGCTTTGGCTCCAAGTCCTTCAGATGGTCACAGGTCTTCTTCCGTATCATACCTTCCTTGGTTTATTCCGCCAAATACTGGTGCACTAGCTTGATCGACATGGACCCCTCTCCTACTGCACTGGCCACCCGGTTCATGGCACCTGAGCGCACATCGCCAGCAGCAAATACCCCGGGCACGCAGGTTTCTAGCAAGAAAGGCTCCCGCTCTTGTTTCCATGCGCGCTTATAATCATGGTGTTGCACTACATCCCTGCCAGTAAGCAAAAAGCCCTTATCATCAGCCAGCACCTGATCATTGAGCCAACCAGTAATGGGCCGCGCACCAATAAAAATAAACAGTGCAGCCGCCTCTACCGTCTTCAATTCTCCGTTTTCAGACCCCTTCAGCACCAGCTCTTTTAGCCTTTCGTCTCCTTTCGCCTCAGCCACCTCAGTTTTGGCCAGCACATGAATATTGGGCGTATTACCAATCTGTTCGATGAGGTAATGCGACATGCTACTGGTTAAGTCCGGTCTACGGATAAGGATGTGAACATTCCTGGCAAACTTACTGAGATACATGGCAGCTTGGCCGGCACTATTGCCGCCTCCCACAATGTAAACATCCTGATTTTTACAGGCACCAGCTTCTGTAGTAGCGGCACCGTAGTATATACCGGCTCCGGTAAAATTTGACACGCCCGGTGCATCCAGCTGCCGATAATCCACGCCCGTGGTAATCACCACCGCCCGGGTATTGATGGAGCTACCGTCCACCATTTCCAGCTGCTTGTATCCGTCTACCAGCTTGAGCGTTTTTACCTCCTTGGGGGTAAGGAACTCTGCACCCAAACGCGTGGCCTGAGCGACTGCCCGCTGAGTAAGCTCAGCTCCGGAAAGCCCCGAAGGGAATCCTAGATAGTTTTCTATGCGTGAGCTAGTACCTGCCTGACCCCCCGGCGCTTTTCGCTCTATCAACAAGGTCTTCAGCCCCTCCGAAGCACCGTATACGCTCGCAGCCAATCCGGCAGGGCCAGCACCAATCACCACCACATCATACATGGTAGAGGCCGCCTTGCTTTTCAATCCCACCTTTTCACCCAACTCGGCAAGTGCCGGATCTATCAGATGGGTGCCGTCTTCGAGAAAAACCACCGGCACCTGATTTTCTTCCAGGCCATTCACCTCCAGCAGTTGCTTCGCTTTTTCATGCACTTCTACATCCAGCCACTGATAGGGGATCAAGTTACCGGCCAAGAAGTCCTTGATATTGTGTGACTTGGGCGAGAACTGATATCCCACCACTTTGATTCCTTCAAATTCTGGGCGGAAGTTCATCTTCCAATCCTCCAACAGCCCATCCAACACCGGATACATCTTCTCCTCGGGCGGGTCCCAAGGTTTCATCAGGTAGTAGTCCAGCTGCACATCATTGATGGCCTTGATAGCCGCATCAGTATCTGAGTACGCCGTGAGCAGTACTTTCTTTGCCTCCGGGTACCACTGCTTGGCCTTCTCCAAAAACTCCACCCCTAACATACCAGGCATACGTTGGTCAGAAACCATCATGGCCAGGTTCTCACCTTTCTGGCGCAACTGTTCCACCACACTGATGGCTTCGCCAGGTGAGTCTACACTTAGTACACGGTATTGTTTGCGGTATTTTTTGCGCAAGTCGCGCTCTATAGCCCGCAGCACTTGCGGGTCATCATCCGTAGCCAGAATGACGGGATTCTTCATGTGTCCTCCAGGTTATAGGGTTGAAATTAACAGGAATATTAGTAGAAAGAAGGTTATCGAAAAATTGGTTCCTGTCTTCCTTACCGGATTAGTTTACCAAGCCTACCACTTTAGGCTTTTCCTGCTGCCCAAACTCCAGATAAGCAGCCTATTGAACCTGCCAAAAAATCCTTTCCCATTCCTTCGCATACCGAAAGAACGGGAAAGGAACTTCATGAAAATGAACCCATCGCTCCTGGGGTCACTTTTTTAACCATGATAGAGAATAGCCTACTGATACATTCAGCACCCAAGGAGTGTTGTTGACCCCCACCTGCATGGCCTCATGTTCTATCATTCCTCCATTACCGGGTTGCTCGAAGGTAAATGCATGGTTGTCTAGGGAACTTCCTACCCGAGGCCAGTATCGTATGCTAGGCGCCACTGTAAATCCTTTCAGAAAGTTCTCCTGCCTTTTAAAAGGACGAAGATTCGCATACAGGCCCGCTCCCATAGAAAATGTGGTATACCCTCCCAATGAGTTAGCAGTAGTTTGCTCCGTCCCCATAGGGAATAATTCAAATCGGTGCCATTTCGGCTCCAACCGTAGATTCAACCAGTCGTTCATAAAATAGCCAATTCCGAAACCGGTAGTCCAAGGCACCAATACATCAATTCCTTGAGCCTGATTAGCAGCATCTAGAAGGGCATTATCAAATTGTAGATTCACCCCATGTGAATAGTCAAATATCCACCGATCATAGATGAAATTACCTTCCACATTAAATCCCCCCAATAATGGTTGGTTGAGGCCGAATAAAAGGTTGACCCGATACTCCTTAGTATCTGAAGATTCTTGTGCCAAAGCCCTTGAGCCCATACCCAGAAGGCTCACCATTGTTAGTACTACCACTCGTCTTTTCATCGTCGTATGAGTTTTCATTGATTGATGCTCCAAAACTCCGATGAAAGCCCAAATGAAGCGCCTCATCCGATAGGTTGAGGCATGTGAATATGTCTTATGGGGTCACTTAAGACTCTTGCTGCAGGTATTCTTTGGGCGTGCTACCCGTTACTTTCTTGAAAATACGGTTAATTGAAGCTTTTGAGTTAAAACCACTTTCCAGGCCTAATGCCAGTATTGTATACTTAGACTTTGATGAGTCCTTCATTAAGGCTATCAAATGCTCTACCCGATAACCATTTACCAAGTCATAAAAACTCTTTTTCTCCACGGTATTGATGACGCGAGAAATTGTGTGGGTGGACTCTTGAAGATCTTCTGCCAGGTCTCGCAATCCATATTTTGAAATCAGGTACTTATGCTCCTCTTCAAACAAACGTTTCATCCGGGCATGCACTTCCTGATCCTCTTCCCGCGCCACTGATTTTGCTACTTGAACAAGTTCGCCTTCCTTAGGCTCAGAATCCAAGTCAGTCAATGGCTTTTCTGGTACCAAAGCAGTCGCTTCTTGTGCCAGTGTATAATGCTTTATTCCTTCATAATTGAGGTAAAACACCGAAAGAACCAGCAGTCCGTATACCAAACCAAACACTTCCTGAATTTCATAAGGAATCAGCCCTAGATTCTGCCCCAAGAAGGAAACGAAAGTGATGGCTATTGATAGCAGGTACGTCCAGGTAAAGTTCCGGAGCCACCGCAGATTGATGGTCTCAATATCAGAATACCCTTCCTTCAATCGTCTCTCGAAAGCAGGAAATTGTCGGATCACCCAAATCAAAATACTTATGAAAATCAACTGGCTTCCTTTGAAGAAGGCCTGGTATACCCAGGTTGGGTCATTGAAATGTTCTTCTAATGCACCTACCGTTGGGTAGTTGCCCAAGATTACGTGATCGACCCAGCTATAAATAACCAAACCAGCTGCCGGGAAGAACAAAACACCCCAACGAAGCATCGACTGTTTGGGTCGAATGAATTGTAATACATACAGGATGAAAAGCGGAAAAAGGACCAAGGGGAGTACATTCTGAAAAATAATACGAAAAGAGGTGAGCCCCTCCCGTACCCCTACATCCGCCAGCAGAAATAGCCCAATGACTATATTGATGGCCACCAACAAATAGTCAGCTAGCTTCTTCTCTTTCTTTTGCAATATCCGAGTAACAAAGAAGAGAATTATGGTGCCTGTACCAGCATAGATATAATTCATGAATTCGAAGCGAGTATTCTCGCAAAAAATTACAAAGAACCTTCGAGTCTAAAGAAGGCCGGTTGACAAAAAAGAAAAAGGCGAACCTGAATCAGGCCCGCCCTCTTGAAGTTTCCATATCCTGAACCGTAAAAGTTCAGCGTGGGTGTTATTGAATACTAATGTTTCTTTTCTGTGCTTCTGGTGCCTTGGGCAACGTAACTTTCAACAAGCCATCTTCGAATTCGGCGGCAATGCCTTCATGGTCAATTCCGTCCGACAGGGTAAATACCTTACGAAAATCACCGGTAGCCAATCCACGCCTACGGAAGGTAAGTCCTTCAGCTTTTCGATCTCCAGCAGTACCTGTGATGATCAGCTCATCATTTTCTACGGATAAATTCACATCAGACTTTTTTACCCCTGGCAAGGACACCCATACGAGGAAAGAAGTTTCGTTTTCTGCTATATCTGCACCAGGCACAAAATCAACCGATTCAGTACTTGTAGGTCTATTAACTACTGTATATCCGGCAGTGCGATAAGGAGAAAGAGTTGGGAAGAAACGCATACGGTTCATATTTTTCTGTTTTTTTGATTTCACCATTGTGTATGTATTCCCTCTTTAGCGAAGGATGTGCCAATTGAAAATCAGGACGGTTTGCCGGGAATTTAATGCCACAATGACACTTTTTGAATAGAAAATCAGAAAAATAACGCCAAAATGACACAAAAATCATCTTTTTGGAAATCTCTCGGCCCTGGAATCCTCTTCGCCGGCACCGCGGTAGGCGTTTCCCACCTGGTACAATCCACTCGAGCAGGAGCCGAATATGGCTTTCTTATGTTTGGCATCATCCTACTTGCCAACCTACTCAAGTACCCATTTTTTGAGTTTGGCTCACGCTACACTGCCTACACCGGCAAACACCTCCTTTATGGATATCGGCAATTAAGTAGAGGCTTTTTAGCCCTTTACCTAGTCCTTTCCCTAGGCACGTTATTTACCGTATCAGCTGCCGTAACCCTCGTCACCGCAGGCCTGATCTCACAAATCATGCCCTCCATATCCATTTGGTGGATTTCCTTCGGATTATACACCCTCTTCTGGCTACTGTTAAGCTTAGGCAAATACCAATCCCTGGATCGTGGGGTAAAGATCATGGGCATCATACTACTGGTAACCACTCTCGCGGCATTTGCCGCTGCCGCCATCCAAGGCCCCAGTTTCACAGAGGCCCAAACCCCCACCTGGTCTACACTACAAGAACCAAGCACCCTGTTTTTCACCATCGCGCTCATTGGCTGGATGCCCACCGCCGTAGACATTTCCAGCTGGCACAGCCTCTGGACAGTGGAACGCAACAAATCACAGAACACCCAAACAGACCATAAAGCCACCATGACCGATTTCCGAATCGGGTACGGCATTAGCGCCCTGACAGCACTTTGCTTTCTTGGTTTAGGCCGATGGCTTCTTTTTGGCAACCCAACCGAGCTACCCGCCAGCGCAGGCGCATTTGCCAATGTGATTATAGGACTGTTTACAGAATCATTGGGCAACTGGGCCCGACCAGTCATTCTGGTGGCGGCCATTACCACCATGCTAAGCACATGCGTTACCGTGATAGACGGCTACAGCCGAGTGATGCAGGAAGGGCTAAAAGAACTCAAAGTGTCTTGGGCCGAACCCAACACTTTCTATAGGATCTTTGCCGCCATTATGGCCCTTGGAGGGCTGCTCATCATCCGCTACTTCACCGGACAATTAAAATCATTGGTGGACATGGCCATGGTTATTTCATTTCTCATCTCACCTGTAGTAGCTGGCATAAATTTCTATCTGGTCACTCACAAATCTTTCCCTAAAGCCGGCAGACCCAAAAACAGTTTAAAGACACTGGCATGGTTAGGCATGGCGTTCATGCTTGCATTTGCCATAGCATTCATATGGCTATTCTTTTGAAGCCACAGGGTGTAAATTTCATGTAACAAAAAAAGGCGGCCCCTATTAGGAGTCGCCTTTATTATTATGAAAATCACTAAAACTGTCTCAAACCAATGGGAGAGAAGAGCCAAGCTCAATTCACTCCTTACAATCCTAAATGTCTTGAAGGATGCGAGCATGCCAAAAGCATGCCGCATCACTGATAAAACCTATAAACTATCAAAACATGAAACGAGTACTACTATAAAACTCTTTGGTGAGTTGCCGCTCGCAACTCTATGAAATTTGCTGCTTTAACGATTCTGAATTCTGGGATTGTAGCAGAAAGAAAGAATTCAGATCCCGTTAAATTAATGTTGCAAATTCTATTTATCTTTAATGTCCATAAGCCGTTTCATCATCCGCTTTTTCTCCCGGAAGTAAGCTTGCGCTTTCTTTACAATCTGTTGATTGATCCGGTCTCCGTGGATGACCTTACGTACATAATCTGCCGAATATGGAGTACCATTGCTCGACACTGTCAACTCAGCAATTCGCTTATAATCACCGTGTTCCACTTCCATACCATACTTTTGGTAGGTTTCAGGAACTCGCTTGTCTTTTTCTAACGTCGGGTACATAATCTTGGGCTTCATTGTACACTTCAATATTATTACTTTTATTTATTACTTCCAAGCAACTGTTACAAATAATTAACATTCATGAGCTCAGTTGATCCAGTAGGCCGGAGATTAGGACTTTTTCTGTCTCAACAGGGCGTAGGTGTAAATGAGGCAGGAAAGCGCCTCAACAGCTCAGGACCGCAGGTTTCGCGCATGGTAAAGGGTGGAAATTTCAATTTAGACATGCTCATGCGTGTCTTTGAAACCTTCCCTGACTTGAGCCGTGATTGGCTACTATATGGCCAGGGCCCAATGTTAAAGGGCGTGGAAAAATCTCAGCAGCAGAGCCGTTTAGACAACATTTATGAAGAGTTGGAACAACTCAAGGATGCTTTTACGCCTGACATGGAAAATAAATTTAACACCCTGGTTGAGCAGCTAATTGATATTTCCAGTCTGCTACTACGGGAAAACAACAAACAGAAGAACAAGATCATCAGCCAGTACGAACAACTCAACCGATACCGTATGCGGCTGGATCAAATTGAAATGGAAGGATAGCAACCCAGTGCAAATTAAGATTTACGATAAGCCCTGGATTTCCTTCAGATAATTGATTCCAAATCACCACAATGCATCCTGAAAGTCTTGACAGCTTGACCCAAGGAGTTACCTTGTTTCACCAAGAGTAACCATTGAGGCCCTAAGACCTAACTGACAGTTCTATCTTCCTCCCAGATACTTAAGGCATTCAATCGACAGCAGAAGAATTCATCAAGAGTTGGGCATAAAAAAACGCGAGGGCAGAACCCTCGCGTTTCCTAAAACATTGTACAGATATATCTTATAATCAGGCTATTACCACTCTTCGGAAACGGTCATCCGCTTCAACTCTTTGATAGCCGCTTGCTTGCGATTGAATTTAGCCTGAAGACGCTTGTTACGATTAATGAATCGGATCAGCAACATGACCAGCACCACAACACCCAAAGCTCCTGCGATTGATACCGCCCATAACTTCACCCGTTCAGCCGCAGCCAATTGAGCCGTAAGAATCTCGTTTTCAGCCATTTGGATTTCAAGAACCGCTTTAGCATCACTCACTTCGGTCTCGATTCTCTGTTCACTTACCAAATGGGATTGGTAATCTTGCTGATATGCAAAAGCAGATGATAAATCACCAGTAGACTCGGCCACTTGGATAGCAAGCTCAAAACTAAGCAAGAAAGGGGCCACCGAACCATATTCATCCTTGCCCATCTCGATGCTTTGAGCAAGCAATTGCCCTGCTGCATCATAATCCCCGAGCGCAATATGAGATTTTGCCATGTTGTTGATGGTCCATTGAGCAGAAGAAACATAACTATCGTCCTCTAACTCATTAGCCCTCTCGAATTTGGCCAATGCAGCCACATGGTCACCCAACCGCTGCAATATTAATCCCCGGTTAAATTCGATCATTGATTGGTAATGATCCTCACCTTCCACGCCCACCAACTGATTCTCACTTCTGGTATAAGCCAATAAAGCATCATCATATTGCTCGAGCTCCAAATGAGCATTCCCTAATTTAACCTCCGCATTAACCAACTGGAGCGGGGTTTCATAGTGCTCCAGCGCTAACTGGTAGTAGGATAGGGCACTTACAAAATCTTCCTGATCAAAGTACAGATCACCCAACTCAGCGTAAAATCCTCCTCGTGCATCTCCTTTATCATTCACCAAAAGAGCCCCAGCTTGATCAAAATGTACTTTTGCTTTATCGGATTGGTGCCCTACCAAGTACAAACGACCAAGGCCAAGATGGCATTCTGCCGCATACTCAATTACACCCAACTCTGTATATGCGTTTAAACCTTTGTGGTATCCCAGGAAAGCATCTTTGGTATTTACAAGGCGATCATTAATCAAACCAAAAACGTAAGCCGAAGTGGCAATCCACTGGGTATTTCCCGACTTCTCTGAGTTGCTTAATGCATCAGTAATGTATGGCAAGGCTTCAATAGGGCTACCATACAATTCGCTAGCTATCAAGTAATTTATTCTCGCCAGTTCTTTATAGTCAGAAACCTCCGTAAGCACTGACTTTAAACTATCTAATTTGGAGTATTCTCTTGCAAAAGCCTCTGGAGCCAGCATGGCCAGCACCAGGACTATTATCGTTACCCTTCGTTTCATGTGTACAATGTTTAATGGTTCTTATGTGGGGTATCCGAGCCCAATCAGATACCCTTTTTAATTCTTAATATCAGCTTCCGGGAGGAGGAGAAGGCAACTCTTTAGTAGTCGCGTTTGACTCGCTTTTTGTTTCTCCTCCATTACCACCTCTGATCAAAGACAGAGATTTCATGCCAAATGACTCCAAGGCTTCAATCGATTTTGTTTTAGTTAACTTATTCATTTCTGTAAGATTTTAGGATTGTGTGAATAGTTTTATGAGGTAATTTACACCAATCTAGACTAATCGACAAATCCCACAACCAGCAAAACCAACTGAAAAGACCGTTTTCATTAAATTTACGGACACCGCCTCATCGTAATCTTATCATGTAAGGTTTGGCGCTTCCAGTTACCCTACGTCATTTTTTCAAGTCGTTTTTGTGTCCTGACGAGAAAGGACGGTTTGTATGAGAGTCTGCTACAACCCTGTAATAGGCAATATAAAGAAAATACTATAGAAATGTAGCAATGGTAGCCCCACGAATTGATACACGGCAGAATACAAGGGGAAATAAAGATAGGCTCAGAACACACGACAATCGAAATATTATCCAAATGTTCGATGTCAAACCTTCTTCCTAGAGAATTATTATTGGAGTAATCTTCGATTCTACCGTTAGGCTACCAAGACTTATGGCAGAGCCTTTCGCTTAACTACTCATTAGTAATTAGTTCAAAAACAGCCGTATTTCTTGAGATAATACAATGGTTACCCACCTAAATCACACCTTACCTGATTTAGATCCATCACCAATTTTTTATTCTCACCCTGTACTATTTCAGGGCCCGCCACAAGACCTCCGCTGGGTGAAGGGCTTGTTTCTGTGTACCATCGTGAATCTGGTGACGGCAACTATGTCCAGGAGCCACTATCACAACATTTTCTTCCTGTTGACGAACGGTAGGGAATAAAACCAACTCACCTACGGCCATACTGACCTCATAATGCTCTTTTTCATACCCAAATGAACCTGCCATGCCACAACAGCCGGAAGGAATCAATCGGGTTTCAAAATTGGCTGGAAGATTTAATGTCTTCTTGGCGACAATTAAGTTAGATAGTGCTTTTTGATAACAGTGCCCGTGGTAGCGGAGCTCGAGCGGAGCATCAGAAAACGACTCGGATTTTAGACGTCCACCATCAATTTCTGCTGCCATATATTCCTCAAAAAGTATTGCATTTGATGCCAGTTTGTCAGCCAACCCCCTTAACGATTTGTCTACTAAATCCGGATATTCATCACGAAATGTCAGCAGGGCTGAAGGTTCCAGCCCTACCAGAGGGCAAGCTTCGGTGACCAGTTCAGCTAAAAGCCGAACATTAGCTTCAGCAAAAACTTTGGCCTCCTTCAGCAGCCCTTTGGAGATATGGGCGCGCCCGCTCTCTTCCACCTTAGGCAGGTGAACATGATAACCCAACGCTTGCCAAAGCTTGATGGCCGTGATCCCAATAGGAGCATCGAGGTAGTTAGTGAACTCATCACAGAAGAATACCAACTCTCCGATTGGTTTCTCTGGCGCCCGGTAATTTCGCTCGTACCATTTCCGTACTGTAGTGCGATGTAGCTTGGGCAAGGAGCGCTTAGGGTGAAAGCCTATCATACTCTTCCCCGCAGCCCCTAAGGTAGAATTAGCCAAGGCATTGTATATACCAGCCACTGGAGCCGCCAAGCGGTTTACACGATTGACATTAGCCATCAATTTGGAGCGCAAGGGCACCCCGTGCAGCTGCTGGTACTGGTAGGTATATTCAGCCTTTAGCTTCGCCATATCTACATTGCTGGGGCATTCCTTCTTGCAGCCCTTGCAGCTGAGGCACAAATCCAGCACCTCCTTGATTTCCGGGTGATCAAACTCATTTTTACCCGGAGGGGAATTGAGGTACTCCCGAAGCACATTGGCGCGTGCGCGAGTGGTATCTTGCTCATTTCTGGTGGCCTGGAAGCTGGGGCACATAGTACCACCAATAAGCTGAGTCTTGCGGCAATCTCCGGAACCGTTGCATAACTCCGCTGCACGAACAATGCCTTGGTTCGCTTCCCAATTGAACAGCGTGACCGGCTGGGGCGTAGACTGATTGGGCTGGAATCGCAAAGAAGTATCCATCTTAGGCGCGTCCACAATCTTTCCGGGGTTGAAAATTCCCTCCGGATCCCATAGCTGCTTTACCTGGCGCAGTCGCTCGTAGTTGGCTTCGCCAATCATTGTCCGAATGAATTCGCCACGCAACCGGCCATCGCCATGCTCTCCACTCAATGAGCCTTGGTATTTCTTCACCAAGGCGGCAATCTCTTCGGCGATCAGGCGGAAATCTGCTTGCCCCTGCTCCGTCTTCAGGTTGAGCACCGGACGCAAGTGCAGCTCACCGGAGCCCGCATGTGCGTAGTGCACACACTCCATATCATGCTGGCGTAGTATCTCGTTGAAGTCCGCGATATAGGCGGGCAGGTCCTCCACCGCC
>DMST01000084.1:28956-44322 GCA_003454975.1 Cytophagales bacterium
TCCGCCACGGCGGTATCCTCTATCACCGGAGCGGGCTTGGCATCGCCTACTACGTTGCTGAGCAACCCCAACCCCGCTTTGCGCAAGGCCCACACGTGTTTATGTTCTGGTCCGGTCACTACCGGAAAGTGATAACCCAACTCCTTCGCTTTCAAATCAGCCACCAACGCCTCAGCTTTGACCTGCAAAGCTTCTTGACTATGGTCGCGTAGCTCGGTCACCAAAATAGCCGCCGGGTCCCCTTCTACAAAAAAGCGATTTTCTCGCTGCTCTAGATTAGTCTTAGTACGCTCCAAGATGTGATGATCCATCAGCTCTACGGCAGTAGGCCCGTGTTCTAGCGCTACAAGGGTAGCACGCAGGCTCTCATCTATAGCGTGAGCATGCATGCACACTAAGGCTACCTCAGGAGCAGGTTTGGGATCTACATGAATTTTAATTTCGGTGAGGAAGGCCAACGTACCTTCCGACCCTGCAAGGAGCGCACATAAATTAAAGGGGTCGCCATCAACAGCAAAGGGCTGCTGATGTAGCAGCATATCTACCGCATACCCCGTATTACGTCGGGGAATGGAGGGCTTGGGAAACTCCCGTATGATCTCTTCCTGCACCTCAGGTGGAGATAGCAGGTTCAGCATACCTTTATATATAGTACCCTCCAATGTTTTGGCCTCCGCTTTCTGCTGTAGTTCGTCAGTATCCACAGAACCAAAAGTGACCTCGCTACCATCACTTAATAGTGCTTGTACTTCCAACAGATGATCACGGGCACTGCCGTACACTACCGAATTGGCGCCACAAGAGTTGTTGCCCACCATACCGCCGATCATGGCGCGGTTAGCCGTAGAGGTCTCTGGCCCAAAGAATAGCCCGTGTGGGGCCAGGGCTTGATTGAGTTCATCTCGCACTACCCCGGGCTGCACCCGCACCCAACCTTCTTCCCGGTTGATCTCCAGAATCTGGTTGAAATGCTTGGACACGTCTACCACAATGCCTTCACCTACCACCTGACCCGCCAATGAGGTGCCCGCCGTACGCGGAATGAGGGAGGTTTTGTGGTTCCGGGCAAACTGGATCAGGAGCTTCAGGTCTTCCACTGACTTTGGAATAGCCACTGCCAAGGGCAAAGCCCGGTAGGCTGATGCATCAGTAGCATATACCGTGCGTAAGGTGTCTGAATAGGTTAACTCTCCTTGTAGCTGGTGGGCCAGCTGATCCAAATGTGACTGCATAGGGTAAAGGTACTATGGGAGGCTAGATAATAGAAAAGGCACCCGAAGGTGCCTCATTGGAAACGATTGTTTTGTATCCCTTTCTTATAAAGGAATATTGCTGTGTTTCTTTTTAGGTAGAGTGTCCACCTTATTTTCCAACATTTCGAAAGCACGCATGAGCTTTTTGCGGGTGTCACTAGGCAAGATTACCTCGTCTACATAACCCCGGTGCGCGGCACGGTAGGGGTTGGCAAATTTCTCCGTGTACTCATCTACTTTTTCTTGCAGCTTGGCTTCCTTGTCGTCAGCTTCGGCAATCTCCTTGCGGAAGATGATTTCCGAAGCTCCTTTGGCACCCATAACCGCGATTTCGGCCATTGGCCATGCATAGTTAAGGTCGGCACCAATGTGTTTGGAGTTCATTACGTCGTAAGCACCACCATAAGCCTTGCGAGTAATTACCGTTACCCGAGGCACCGTCGCTTCGGAGAAAGCAAACAAAAGCTTAGCCCCATTGGTAATGATGCCGTTCCACTCCTGATCGGTACCGGGCAAGAAACCAGGCACATCTTCCATCACGAGCAATGGCACATTGAAGCTATCACAGAAGCGCACAAAACGAGCTGCTTTTTTACTGGCATCTATATCTAGTACCCCGGCCAAAGATGCAGGCTGGTTGCCTACTACTCCGATGGCCCGACCGGCTATACGAGCAAAGCCGACTACGATGTTCTCAGCGTAGTTCTTGTGCACTTCAAAGAAAGAGCCTTCGTCTACAATACCCTCTACCACCTCGCGCATGTCGTATGGCTGGTTAGGATTGTCTGGAATCAATTGATCTAAATCAGGGCGGCTTTCCTCTTGCTCTTGGTAAGGCAAACGTGGAGGCTCTTCTTCACAATTCTGAGGAATGTAACTGAGTAGACGCTTGATATCGTTGATGGCCGTGACCTCATTGGCCGAGGAGAAATGCGTAACACCACTCTTGGTGCTGTGTGTACTGGCCCCACCTAGCTCTTCACTGGTTACCTCTTCCTGGGTCACCGTTTTCACCACATTAGGCCCCGTCACAAACATGTAGGAGGTATTCTCCACCATGAGAATGAAATCAGTAATAGCAGGAGAATATACCGCACCACCAGCACAAGGTCCCATAATGGCTGATATCTGAGGGATGACCCCGCTGGCACGCACGTTGCGATAAAAGATATCGGCATAGCCCCCTAGGGAAACCACTCCCTCTTGGATACGTGCACCGCCAGAATCGTTAAGGCCTATGACCGGAGCACCGTTTTGCACGGCGAGCTCCATAATTTTGACAATTTTCTCAGCATGAGTCTCCGAAAGGCTACCACCAAACACGGTAAAGTCTTGCGAGAACACATATACTAAGCGACCATTGACCTTGCCATAGCCGGTGACTACACCATCGCCCAGGTAGTGTTGCTTGTCCAACCCAAAATCCTTGGCACGATGCATCACAAACTTGCCCGTCTCCTCAAAGGTGCCTTCGTCCATCAGCAGATCAATACGCTCGCGGGCAGTCAGCTTGCCCTTACCATGCTGGGCTTCTATCCGTTTTTCACCGCCACCCAGCTCTGCTTCTGCATTCTTCTGGGCCAACAAGTCGTACTTTTCTTCCTTAGTAGGCAGGGTATATACCCGATTCTTGTTATCACTCATTCGTTTAGGATTTTGGTCTTCTCCCGAGGACGGGCAAAGGTCGCCAAATATAAGGTTTTGGGGAGAATATAACGTTTGCGGGAAGCAGCCCTCAACGGCTTTGGGCTAAGATTCGCTACTCGACTACGGATTTATGCTATATTCGCCCAAATTTTGAAAAAGGGATGGCGAAAGACCGCAAATTAGGAGTGATTGATATGGGAACGAATACGTTCCATTTGATCATCTCTTCGGTACAGGAGGGGAGCTTTCAACTGCTATACCGGGAGAAGGTGGCGGTACGTTTGGGCAAAGGAGGCATTAGCAAAGGGCTCATTCAGCCAGACGCCTGGGAACGCGCTATCCGTACCTTGGAGCACTTTCGTGAAGTCCTCAACCGGCATGACATTCCTGAAGTATACGCTACTGCAACCAGCGCGATTCGCAATGCGAAAAATGGAGCAGAGCTAGCGAAAGACATTGAAAAACGCACTCAGATCCCCGTACAAATCATTAGCGGAGAACGAGAAGCGGAGCTTATTTACCTGGGAGTAAAGAAAGCATTGGATATGCAGGACACTACTTCGCTGATCATGGACATTGGCGGGGGAAGTGTAGAATTTATCCTAGGCAACCAGAATGAAACTTTTTGGCTGCGTAGCTTCGAAGTTGGTGCCCAGCGCCTGCTGGATATGTTTCATGCGCATGATCCCATCCTTCCCGAGGATGTGGAAAAACTCTATGAATATCTGGATGTGCAGTTGACTCCGCTACTGAATGCGGTCAAAACGTATACCCCCAATACCTTTATTGGCTCCTCTGGCACGTTTGACACACTATCGGAGATTTATCTGGCGGAAACAGGACAGGCCAAGGATGAAAACGCCACCGAATATCCACTACCCATGGACAAATATCTCGGTATTCATGAGGAATTGATAACCAAGGATAAAACGGAGCGCCTGAAGATACCTGGTATGATTGAGATGCGTGTAGATATGATTGTGGTAGCCAGCTGCCTTATCAACTGGTTGTTTCTTCGTATCCCCAGCCTTAATTCTATGCGCGTAAGCGCCTACGCACTGAAGGAAGGCATACTTCATTCGGTGATTGATTCTATTCAGGAGGATGTAAAGCACTAAGTGAGGGCTGCTTCCAACTCTTTGGCAATACCTGCATCGTACGGATGAGCACTGGTTTTTGCTAATTCTAGTGTAGTAAAACTACCTCCATAAACCTGCATTGTCGCATGGAGATCGGCGCCACGGTCCCGCAATAACCAAACTAACTCTGGCAAATTACTTGGCACCTGCTGCCGCCACATTTCCACCCCATTGGAACCTGCATAGTGGAGCAATGCAGCCTGGTGTCCAAAACATGAGCGCGCTTGCACCAGGCCGGGATGCTGATCTAGCAAATCTTGAAGTGTTTCTTTCTCTCCGTAGATCAGGGCTTGCACCGCCTGCTCAAAGGGTAGCGGCAACGATTCGTCCAGCACATGCACCCCTTTCCAATCCGTAAAACCATACTGCTTCGCAATAATCAGCTTGCATTCGTCCATATCCCAATGCCTATTTTTCAATTGAGATACTGAGGTACCCAGGAAATCAGGATGGTGATTATTGACCAAGGAGTATAGGCATTCCAATCCCTGTTGCAGCCCATCGTAAAGCAAGCGCACCTGGTCATACAAATACAACCGAGCCGTAGGTTGCTTTTCATAGCTCTGCAAAGCATCCCCGAAGAATCCCTGGATTTCTCTGACCACTTGAGGAACGTAAACCGACTCTTTCATTTGCGAGGCAAGGCTATCCAACAGGGTTCACCGTTGTACCCTTGGTTATTAGTGATAGCCCAGGTAGAATCTGTAGCCAAATCAATCACAAAAATATCGTCAGCCTCGCCGATGGTACCGTGATATGCCAAATAACGTCCACTTACGGAAAGAGCAATCTCCTGCTCGTGAATGTGGTTGTGGGTAAGTTGTGTGACATCCTTCGTATCCAGATCAATCTGGAAAACTTCATTTACTTCTATTTCACCACCTTCTGAAATGGTAGTTAGCACCCGTTGGCCGTCAGGGAACCATGCGGTATATTTTTCTCTCAAACCATTATTAGTCAGGCGAGTAGTAGAGGAATCTACCAGAGAATAGAGGTATAATTCATTGGAACCCGACTCGTCTGAAAGAAACAAAAGCTGATCACTTTGTGGCGACCATTTGGGCCGGCCGTTATAGGCCCCTTCGAAGCCGACAGTAAGACTATCAGATAAGTGGGACAAGCGCGTGATGTGCAGAAAAGATCCATCCTCACCGTCTGCATGTGTCCAGGCGACCCAATCACCTCCCGGAGAAACGTATATTCCTTCCAAAGACTGTGCATCAAACCCAACCGGATTCCCAGCCATATCCATGGCTTCTTGTCGGTATCCCTGCACGGTATCCTGAGCATTATACACCAGCATGTCTTTACCCGGCACAAACTGCGGCATCCATTCCCAACCAAAGGCATCCGTAAGCTGTATCTCTTTGGTCCCGTACAAATCGCTGCGATACAAATTGAAGCCCTGTCCGCGACTACTCAAATAAACTAAGTGGTCTTCGAGGACCGGTTCCTCATTCGAGGATTGAGTGTCTGAACCCGGGGGCTGGCAGGCATATATCAATAAAATGACAGAAAAAAGGGCATTAGGCCTTGGCATAGATATCGGGGGCTTAAAAAGTGCACCTGATTATACTGAAATCATCGCTCAATGGATATATCCCTACCCAAATCCTCTTCACAGTTGATCACTCACCTCACGATTAATCCGAGCAATTCGTTGGTAACCGTAGCGGCTGGCTCTCCCACTCAACAGTTTCTATGAACGGCATGCACCGATGCGGCAAATTGTCTTTACTAGCAACATGAAAAAACTGCTAACACTATCCGGCCAACGGGCCGACCTTGGATTATTGATTATTCGTGTAGCCATTGGAGCCTCCATGATGGTGCATGGCCTACCTAAATTACAAGGTGGCCCTGAGCGCTGGGAGGGCATAGGCAGCAACATGGAAAATTTGGGCATTGCTTTTGGCTATACCTTTTGGGGCTTTATGGCCGGCTTTGCAGAGTTCATTGGTGGTCTATTAGTCATCATTGGGTTAGCTACCCGACCTGCAGTTCTGTTACTTATTTTCACCATGGCAGTAGCCACTCTGCGGCATGTAGTGGCCGGCGACGGATTTCGAGGTTGGTCACACGCCGCCGAGTTGGGCATTGTGTTTCTAGGACTCTACTTCACCGGACCCGGCAAATACAGTTTGGACAAACGGATACTAAACTAATCCTGGGTGAGTAGGGGCCGCAGGTAGGTCCACACATGATTTGCCACCAGCCGATGGCCATGGGGAGTGGGATGTATGCCATCAGGCAGATTGAGTTCAGGATTACCTGCCACCCCTTCCAGAATAAAGGGAATTAACGGGATACCGTTGGCGTAAGCCAATTCGGGGAACATACTACGAAAAGCATCATTATAGGCTGGGCCCAAATTGGGTGGGGACTCCATTCCTGCTAACACAATGGTAGCCTCAGGATAGGCTTTACCCACCCGGTCAATCATGGCCTGAAGGTTCTTTTTACTTTCGGCAGGGTTAATACCCCGTAGGCCGTCATTCCCACCCAGTTCCAACACAAAAATATCCACCGGCTGCTGATCCAACACCCAATCTAACCGGTTGAGCCCCCCGCTAGTGGTCTCTCCCCCCAGTCCAGCATTGATGGCCTGATAAGGAAAACCCAGCGAGTCTAGTCGTTGCCCTATCCTATAGGGAAACGCCTCCTCGGGGGCCACACCTACGCCTTCGGTAATACTATTTCCAAAGAACAGAATGGTCTTTTTGGTGGAGGTGGACACATCATTGGTTCGCGATGAAACAGCAGCATCGGTGTTGGTTATCGATTCAGGTCGAGAACCCTCCTGCTTACCATCAGCGCACGCCCATAGGATTCCTAATAAACACACGAACGCTAACCAACCCTTTTCTGTTTTCATATGACTCACAACTGTTGTATACTTCAATCAGTTACACTAAGTCTAGGAGGCAAACACCCAAATGCAAGGCGTCTGGTAACCCAAACGCGCTTTTTTTGAACCTTGGCTCTACAAGAACTTAGATAAACTACCACATTAGGCATTGTAATTCCAATCCCTCTTCATGGCTGATATACTAGAACTCTCGCAAGTAACAAAATCGTACCGCTCAGCAGGCAAATCTCTTACCGTACTCGACGAAATTTCTTTCACAGTTCGCGAAGGCGAGACCTTCAGTTTGGTAGGCTCCTCGGGTAGCGGTAAAACTACCCTTCTGGGCCTTTGTGCTGGGCTTGACCAGCCCTCGGGAGGCTCTATTTATTTGAATGGGGTACGCCTTGATCAACTTACTGAAGATGATCGGGCGCAAGTAAGGAACCAATTCGTAGGGTTCATCTTCCAGAACTTTCAATTGCTTCCTACGCTAACAGCTCTGGAAAATGTGATGGTACCACTTGAACTGATGGGTAAACGAAAGGTCAAATATCAAGCTTTAGCTTTGCTAGAGAAGGTAGGCTTGGAAGAAAGAGCCCACCACTATCCGGTACAGCTATCGGGGGGTGAGCAGCAGCGGGTAGCTATTGCGAGGGCCTTCTCAAATGCTCCTAAAATTTTGTTTGCTGATGAACCTACAGGAAATCTGGATGAGGAGACGAGTGCACGAGTGGAGAAGCTACTTTTTGACTTGAATGCCGAAGCGGGTACTACCCTGGTCATGGTAACACACGACCTGGAGCTAGCCGCTAAAACACACCGCACACTGCGTCTTAAGGGTGGGCGCATTGCCGAAGAATTGACCAACACTCCTCTACCCGTCGCTTAATGGATCGCCCCACTTTCAAAACAGAAACCCGCTTGCAGCCAGGCTGGATCTGGGCTATGGCCTGGCGAGATGCCCGTCGCAATTTTGGCCGCCTGCTACTCTTCTTATCTTCTATTGTATTAGGTGTTGCTGCCTTGGTGGCTATCTCTTCCTTTGGTGACAACCTTAGGCAGGACATACAGGAACAATCCAAGAACCTACTAGGGGCAGACCTGCGGATTACTACAAGTCAGAAGGTGACGGACTCGGTCCACAGTTGGTACGACACCCTGGGCGTAGCCCGAGCTTGGGAGTCAAACTTTGCCAGTATGGTGTACTTCCCAAAGACGGAAGATACCCGGTTGGTGCAGATTCGAGCCTTGGAAGGAGATTTCCCCTTCTATGGCAAAATGGAGACTGACCCACCCAACGTAAGTCAGTTACTAAAAAGTAGCCAAGTAGCGATTGTGGATCGCGCACTAATGGAACAGTTTGGCGCCAAAGTAGGCGATAGTATACGGGTGGGGACCCTGGGCTTCCGGGTAATTGGTATGCTAGACAAGGTACCCGGCGCCAATGAGGTGGTGAGCATGGTGGCAGCTCCTGTCTATATACCCCGTCGGTACTTGGCCGAAACTGGCCTCATGCGGCTTGGTAGCCAAGTACGAACTAATCTATACTTTAAACTTCCGGACCAAATCAATGCAGATACTCTTAAAGATGTACTGTACGATGAATATTCGGAGCAAGGCTGGGGATTTGAAACGGTTACAGATCGGCAAAACAGCCTGGGCAATACCTTCTCCGGGCTTACGCGATTCCTCAATCTGGTAGCTTTTGTAGCATTGCTTCTGGGGTGTATTGGTGTAGCCTCTTCGGTACATATATATATCAAAGAGAAGATTAACTCAGTAGCCATCTTGCGTACTATGGGAGCACAAGCTCGACACGGAGTATGGATTTTTCTGGTACAAATAGCCGTAGTAGGCATGGTGGGTAGCCTTATGGGCGTTCTCTTGGGCATGGCCGTACAGTTTTACCTTCCTGAGGTGCTGGCCCCTTTCTTACCCTTCGAGGTCACCATCCGGTTTAGCGATTACAGTATTGCGCAGGGTATCCTTACAGGCCTGGCCATGGCCATTTTGTTTGCTCTTTTCCCTTTGCTAAGCGTCAGGAAGGTCGCACCCTTACGGGTATTGCGGGCCGGTATGGAAGGAGAAAAATCACCCCGGGATTGGGCCCAGCTTTGGGTTGCCGTGGGTGTATTGCTTTTTG
The DNA here is from genome assembly GCA_003454975.1 of Cytophagales bacterium. Classification (GTDB taxonomy): domain Bacteria; phylum Bacteroidota; class Bacteroidia; order Cytophagales; family Cyclobacteriaceae; genus DMST01. The sequence continues at coordinate 37,987 of DMST01000084.1, forward strand.
TATGGGGCTTTGCCTATTGGCAAATCCGCGAATGGTTGGAATCACTATTGTTCACCGCTTTTATGTTGGGAGGGTTCCTTATTTTGGCGGGCGCCGCTCGGCTCCTGATGTGGTCAGTACGCAAGTTTTTCCCACACGGTTGGCGGTTCACCCTTCGGCAAGGGCTAGCCAATTTGTATCGACCACAAAACCAGACCACCATCCTGCTGGCTTCTATCGGACTAGGCACTACGCTCATTGCCACGCTCACCCTAACCCAGAATATGTTGTTGGACGAGGTAGCGATCAATTCGGGGGAGAATCAAGCCAACATGGTGTTGTTTGACATCCAGCCTACGCAAATCGAAGACGTACGCGAGATTATGGGTAACCATGCAGTGACGCCAATGGAAGAAATGCCCGTGGTGGCGGTTCGGTTCCATCGAATCAAAGGCTTAACGGTAGACACCTTACTGCAAGACACTACTATACAGTTCTCCAGGCAGCGGTTGATTCGCGAACAGCGGGTCTCTTACCGGGAAGATCTGATTGAAGGCGAAGAGATCATTGCAGGGGCATGGACAGGCAACCGAGAACGCAAACAAGATTCCGTCTTTGTGTCGCTTGATCAGGAGTACGCAGAACGCTTGCACTTACAGCTAGGAGATGAACTGATATTTAATGTGCAGGGAATTAAACTGAAGACCTACGTGGGTAGCCTGCGGGAAATCGACTGGGATGGGATGCGTACCAACTTCAGCATCGTATTTCCTGCTGGAGTATTAGAAAAGGCTCCTCAATTTTTTATTAGCATGGTACGGACAGAATCTCCAGAACAAACGGCGGCCTTTCGCAAATCGATGGTGCAGTTTTTTCCCACGGTTTCCATCATTGATTTAGGAACCATACTCAAAACCCTCGATGAAGTCCTGTCCCAAATCACGTTTGTGGTCCAGTTTATGGCCATGTTTAGTATCCTCACTGGAGTATTGGTTTTAATAGGATCCGTGAGCATCAGCAAGTACCAACAGATTCGAGAGAGTGTATTGCTTCGTACGATTGGTGGTAGTCGAAAACAGATCGTTCAGATAACCCTTTTAGAATATTTCTTTCTGGGAAGTCTTTCTAGCATAAGTGGAATTTTACTGGCTTTGATCGCCAGCGGCCTTCTGGCTCGTTATAGCTTCGAAATCCCTTTCTCCCCAAATCTGTTAGACCTGGTTATCATTTACCTGGGCATTACCTTACTCACTGTAGGCATAGGCGCATTCAACCTACGTGGTGTTGTCAAGAAACCACCACTTGCTGTTCTAAGAGAAAACCTATAGCGGACCCAACATAAAAAGGCACAAATCAGACAAAAACCCACCTTACATTCCCACAGAGACATACCATTGTTAACTTTATTCATATTCATTTAGTATATCTTCAAATTTTATGCATAAATTTGAGTGTATAACAAATGATAAACATGATGGATTCAGCATTCTACGAGAGACTCCGCACCTTCATGAATCACAAAAACCTTAATATCAATGAATTTTCGAGAGAAACAGGGTTTTCTAGTGGAGCTTTATCCAAAATTCTCAATGGAAAGAAAAGCTTTGGGATCGACAAACTTATGAATATATTCATAACATTTCCCGAACTAAAGCCCCAATGGCTGCTTTTAGGCGAAGGAGAGATGCTTCATAATCCCGAGCAAGAAGAACGGCTTACTCCAGTTTATGTACGTACCCTTGAAAAAGAAAATCTGATTTTAGGAGCAAAATTAGAAGCACTTCAGGATGTCTTAAAGCACGTAGTCATGGTAAAAGAACTGCCCTACGAAACGAGATAAAAAATGTAGTAAAGTAATCAACCGTCTCTAAGCAGGTTCTGCCATAACCCCATACCTTTGCCTGCCTATGGCAGGTCCCTCTATCCCTTCTCTTCCTAAGGTGGTCATCGTCAATTTTATGCACGAAAGCATCATTACCTTATTGGAAGAAGCAGGATTTGAAGCTTTGTACGTACCCACAATCTCCCCGCGAGAAATCCCTCCTTTGTTAGAGACAGCGACAGGGTTGATCATCCGATCCAAAGTATTTGTTGATGAGCAGTTGCTCGGCAATGCAAAGGCGCTCCGGTTTGTTGCAAGGGCCGGGGCCGGAGTGGACAACGTAGACGTTGACTATTTGGACTCCCGAGGCATACCACTTTTAAATGCTCCTGAAGGGAACCGGGACGCACTAGCAGAACATACCATGGGCATGCTTTTGATGCTCTTCAACCGGCTCCGATGGGCCGACCAAGAGGTGAGGGACGGCATTTGGGAGCGGGAGCGCAATCGTGGCATCGAGCTCATGGGCAAAACAGTAGGCATATTTGGCTACGGTTATATGGGGCAGGCATTTGCCCAACGACTTTCCGGGTTTGGATGTCGGGTATTGGCCTATGACAAATACAAATCTGATTTTGCCGAAAGCGGGGTAGAGGAAGTAGACTTGGATACCTTGTACGCTGAAACGGATATCCTGAGCATGCATGTGCCTCTTACCGAAGAAACCCGATTCATTGCTAATGAAGAATTCTTCCGGCCTTTTGCGAAACCAATTTATGTAGTAAACACTTCCCGAGGAGAGGTACTGCCGTTGGACAACCTTGTAACACTGATGAAACAAGGCCGCGTGCTAGGAGCCGTGTTGGATGTACTAGAAAACGAAAAGCTAAAAACCCTCACTCCGAAACAAGCAGAAACCCTCAACTACTTACAGAGTTCTGAAAAAACCGTATTTTCACCACACGTGGCCGGATGGTCCGTGGAATCCTACAAAAAGATCAATGAAATTCTTGTAGAAAAGATAAAAGGGCTAGACCAACAGGTGTAATTTTGCTCAAACTATTTTCATAAGCCCCTTTTTTCATTAGTTTTCTTGCCATAACCCGCTAGCACAAATGACCTTCAAAGAGCAGCAACAGGTAATAAAGGAACGGTTTAACGATATCCTGGAGAAGCCACTTCTTACCTCATTTTTGGTGCTCGTTATCTTGGCTATCCTCGTACTTTCTCTTTCCTTCCCCTACTACCAAAATGACTTCACCAATTTTTGGGGTCAGGTATTGGCAGAGGCACACGGCATGCTCTTTGACATCGCCGTCATTGGTATTCTGATATTTTGGCTCAACCGAAACGGTGAAAAACGTCTCCGCATTCGGATGTATAAGGATGAGATTGACGATTTCCGTTTGTGGGAATCTGACGAAGCTGCCTTCCGTACGGTCGGTAATATTAAGCGCCTTAACCGGAACAAGATATACAACATCAATCTGGTCAATTGCCACCTAGCACGTACCAATCTGTCTTATACGATTCTGAAAGAATCGAACATGAACAACGCTAACTTGACAGGGGCCAACTTATTGCAATGTAATCTGGAAAATGCGCGCCTCAACCAGGCAAACCTGGAGAATGCGAATATGAACCAGGCAAATATGTTGGGAGCCTACGCGAGCGGAGCCAATTTCACAGATGCAGTGTTGATCAAGACCATTCTGGAGCGAGCCTTCTTGATCAAGGCTGATTTCACCAATGCATTCCTAATGGAAGCAGACCTGCGTGGTGCTTTCCTCACGGGTGCCGAAATGGAAAACGCCAACCTGTACAAGGCAGACTTGCGCGGTGCCATAGGCTTAACGGTTGAGCAACTCAAATCGGTAAAGACGCTTTACCAAGCTAAATTTGATCCCGAATTGGAAGCCCAACTGAAGGAGGAGCACCCTGAACTAGTAGGGTAATCATAATATTCCTATTGATATGCTGAAGCATCGTTTTGGCGCAAACTACCAAGCCTTAGGCCAACGCAGTTTCCAAATGCGTGAAGACCTACCCGTGGTTAATGGATTGGAGCAAGAAGATTATTGGGCCCTATGGGAGCGCATGCGCGAAGGGGAGAGCTATGATGAAATCAAGCAGGTTCTAAAGGCCGAGAATCTATCTTTAGAAGATATTAAGCAAGTAATGCGCTGGCTAGAAGACCAAGGCATGCGTTATTTCCCGCTGTATCAAGATTACAAACGCGCTCGCGTTTGGGTATATATAGGCCTGATTTTAATGGTGATTGGAGCCATTGTTGCCTATTACAGCCTACAAAACGGCTATCAGGGTCTTTTACCGATGACTCCCTTTTTAGCGGGAGTGGTAGTGTTTATACTTAGTTGGGGCAAATTTCGTAGCCTACGCGCCTCCCTTTAATTCACAAAACCAGCGCGAGCCGCCCTTATTGCTCCTAACAAAACTAGCGGAATGGCCGCATTTGGCAGATCCTGTGGCCATGCCCACCAAAGCAACACCACTAATACAAGGAAAATGGCTACTACCCGAAAATAACGCTGCACCTTGGCCGTCCATTTGGTACTGATTAGAAAAAAAGCTAGTACTAAGTGAGTAGGCCAAGCCCATAGTAGGTTAAAATTATTCCGAGCATCTACATGGTCGGTACCAAACCACATGAACAGCATCAAAGTCCCGCCAGCGCCAAAAATGAAGAATATCAGGGTATCAAAAACGCGTCCCACAACTGGCATCTTTTGATGCCTGAGGGTCAGAAATAGTCCCACAATAAAAAGTAACCAGAGAATTAAGGCGGGGGTTATGACAGGGTTTTTGGTCTTTTCCCTTAAGCTAGGCAGATCTACCGGTATTGTTTCTGCTAGCACGATGGGTTTCCAGCCAGTAGCAGACTGATACTCGGCGTTATCAAAAGCCAGCTTGGTATAATCGGGCAAGAAAGCTATTTCCTTAGGCGTGGCCGGCTTATCTATGTTACTCCCCAAGACAAGATCAATTCCAAACTTTCCAAAGGGAGCCATGTACGTATAATCATGCACCAAACTTCTCAGTGTATGCTCTTCCGTTAGATGGTCACTCTTGAATTTAATCCGGTCTCCAAGCACCTCCTCAAAAATATCTAATACCCGGGTAGCACAGTTGTTGTAAAAGTAATGGTATAAATAACTGGCATTTTCCGGCTTAGCGTTATTCTCAAAATAATCGAACAGTGCCTGAGTATCAGCAGAATCCAAATCAAAAACCTGCTCGTGCACCCATCGCCCTTGCTGTTCATATCGCCGGGTAAACGAACGATAATTGCGGGCTACGACCATGTAGTTCATCAAGCCCTTTGAAAAGTCTTGATAAAAGGTGGGAGAACTAAAATCGAACACTCCGTAATCGTAAGCCTTGTCCACTCCCGTAAGCGGGTCAAAAACCCGCACTCCGCTGTGCCCGAATGCCGCCCACATCACATCCCATTGGTCCACTGTAAGCAGGGATATTTTTGCCTGATTGGATAAAACAATCGGTTGGCCTTGGGCAAACAGGGAATGGATACTAAGCAGGGTAAGGGAGAGAACAAGCAGCTTTCTCATGTATGTTGGTATTCTTTTACAGTATCAATAAAGCATCGTACTTTATCTGGGTCGGTATCAGGATAGACACCATGTCCTAAGTTTGCGATGTGTTTAGTAGGACCAAAGGCTCGCAACATATCCTTAGTGGCTTTCCCTACCTCATCAAAGGAGCCATAGAGAGCACAAGGATCTAGATTGCCCTGTAAGGTTTTATCAGGACCAATCAATTGGCGGCTTTCTGCAATGTTCATATTCCAATCCAACCCAACGGTTTGGCAATCCAGTTGCCCCAATTCCTGACGGGCAAAGAATGCCCCCTTGGAAAAAACCGTCACCGGCACTTCCGTTATAGCCTCGCATATCGTACGGATATAACGTATAGAGAACTCAGAATAATGGTGAGGTGGTAATATACCGGCCCAGCTATCAAACACTTGAACCAGATTAGCCCCCGCTTTGATCTGCGCTTTGAGGTAGGCAATGGTGCTCTGAGTAATGCGATCAAGCACAGTATGGGCAAACCCAGGCTCCTGATACAACATGCGGCGGGCTTTGCTAAAGGTTTTGCTCCCCTGCCCTTCTACCATATAACAGAATATGGTCCACGGAGCGCCTGCAAATCCAATAAGGGGCACTCGGTTGTCAAGTTCTCGCTTGGTAATACGAATCGCCTCCAGCACATAGCCAAGATCACTTTCTACATCGGCTACCTTCACCCGATCCAAGTCATTTGGTCCCTGTAAAGGATTGGGAAATAGGGGCCCCTTCTTCTCAACAAGCTCATAGGGCAAACCCATGGCCTCAGGGATGGTCAAGATATCCGAGAAGATAATAGCAGCATCTACACCCAGCAAATCTACCGGTTGCAAAGTCACCTCAGCAGCCCGCTCCGGAGTTTTCACCAATTCAACAAAACCAGAGAGTGAGGCCCGTACTTCACGGTACTCCTTCAATATTCGACCCGCC
>DMST01000084.1:44363-45011 GCA_003454975.1 Cytophagales bacterium
TCCGCCTGTCGCATTACCCACACCGGAGTGCGGTCTACTTGCTCACCCCGGGCGGCACGGAGCAACAAGTCGTTTTTCAACGGCATGCGGCAAAGATAAGTCTGATTAGATAATGAGCTAATGAGTCTATGAGATATTGAGCCAATGGAGCCATTTGAAAGCATGCCAATGTAGTACCCCTCCCTTCACCAAGGCATCGAAGTATCCGGGTAAGAACCTGTAAATATGGAGAGGTCTGGAGTCTGAATGTGAGTGGGAAAAGAGCTTCACACATTCAACGGTAAACTCCCCCAGCGCTCGGCAAGGAGCTTTCTCCACCATACCCACACTCCTCCTGTTATCATCCCATTTTACCCCGCAATTTCCAGCGCCCTTTCAGGTAAAGGCCCAACATGTGCAATTTGGAAGTATTCTTCTTACGCGCTGCGTCCATCAAATCCCACATTTCTTCGGGCAGCTTATCTAGCTTGTTGAACTCACCCGCTCCATAGACCCATTCTCCCCCGTCGATGGTGATCACTTCGCCATTCACATAGGCCGAATATTCCGACATAAGATAAGCGGCCAGGTTGGCAAGCTCTTGGTGCTCCCCCACCCGCTTCAGCGGAATACTAAGTGCAGGATCCCACTTTTTGGCTAGATCACCAG
>DMST01000084.1:45068-75255 GCA_003454975.1 Cytophagales bacterium
ACACCAGGCAACAAGCGGCTCCAGGCACCTTCGGTAGGAAATGGGCCAGGGGCAATGGCGTTGTTTCTGATTTGGTATTTGCCCCATTCAGCCGCCAGTGAACGAGTCATAGCCAGCACTCCAGCCTTGGCACAACTAGAGGGTACTACAAAGGCCGAGCCCGTCCATGCGTAGGTGGTAACGATGTTCAATACAGAAGCGGGGATCTTATTGTCAATCCAATATTTACCGGCAGCCAAGGTGAACTGAGCCGTTCCCTTGAGCACAATGTCTAGCACGGTATTAAAGGCGTTAGGAGATAAGCGTTCCGTGGGGCTTATGAAATTGCCAGCTGCATTATTGAGCAGTCCGTTGAAACTACCAAACTCCTTCACCGTGGTTTGGATCACATTCTCAATGTGCTCTTGTTCCCGTACATCACAAGCAATAGGCAAAATAACGCCGCCAGTCTCGGCATGCAGTTCTTTGGCAGCCTGATCCAACACTTCTTGTCTTCGGCTAGTGATCACCACCTTTGCGCCCAGTTCGAGCATATATTTGGTCATAGAGCGACCCAGGCCGGTACCACCACCCGTCACAATCACGGTTTTGCCTTCCATAGCTCCTTCGCGGAGCATTCCTTGTGTATACTGCATGCTTGTATTGTTTCGTTGGAAGTGAAAAATACTCCAATCCTACCTTTCACCCTAACACCGCAGGGGAAAGAATACATCCGTCTTATCTTTGGGCGAATTTTTCACCATTGCCCGCATACTCCATGATCACAAATCAATCAAAGAAACATCTCGCCTACTTAGGCATCCTGCTTTTGGCCACAAGCTGTGTAACTCAGCAGAAATATGATGAGCTGGCTACCGAAAAGGTAAAAGCGGATCATATGGGACAGCAGTATCAAGCTGATTTGCTGGCAACCCAGGCTGAGCTAGACGAATTGAAGAAAAACTATGATCAGTCTGAGCAACAGCGTAAAGAAGCCGAGGCAGGTCTGGCAGCCTCTCAAGAGAATGCCAACCAATTGGAGATTGAGCTAGAGGAACTCAACACCATCTACACCAACTTGCTCAACAATAGTGGCCGACTCAACCGGGATTTGGAGGCCAAACAGCAACGGTTGGAAAATTTAAGCCAAGAGCTGGATGATAAACGGCAAGAGAACGAGGCGCTGGCGGCAGACCTGCGCCAGCGGGAAGCGAGGGTATCTGAGCTGGAGCAAGTCATCGCAGACAAGGAAGCTGCTACGGATGCTCTGCGCCAAAAGGTAAGCCAGGCCTTACTTAGCTTCGCCGAGAGTGATCTGACGGTAGAAGTACGAAACGGCAAGGTATATGTATCCCTTTCCGAAGATCTCCTCTTTCAGTCGGGTAGTGCCTCGGTGGATCCGAAAGGGGTGGATGCCCTACGGAAATTGGCTGGGGTCTTGCTGGACAATCAGGACATCAGCATCACCGTGGAAGGCCACACGGACGACGTACCCTTGGGTCGTTCTTCTACTTACCTGAAAGACAACTGGGACTTAAGTGTACTACGAGCCACTTCCATTGTGCGCATATTGACTAATGCTGGAGTACCTCCTTCCAATGTCATTGCTTCCGGTCGGGGTGAGTTTATCCCTGTTGCTTCTAACGAAACACCCGAGGGCCGTGCCAACAACCGCCGGACGGAGATCATCTTAACGCCCAAGCTAGACGAGCTCTTCTCGATACTGGAATCGAACTAAGGCGTCCCTCTGAAGAGTATTGATTTCCGAGAACAAGGGATAGCCCAAAAAACTTCATCGACCCCAATTGCGAAAGCAGTTGGGGTTCTTATATATAGAAAAAGTACAAATCTAATGTTGCAACGCATATGTTAAAAAACAACCCAACCCGGACCGAAACCTGCTAAATTATCGACAGATTGTTATCTAAACGTGACGAGGCATAAAAACTTAACTTTTAATCATACAACCCTTCTTAGAAAAAGTCAAGTTCAAGCTTAACAACTGATGAGGTTTTAGTGCTGGTACCTTTCTCTCACTAACACTAAAAAACCATCTTTCTAATGAACATTCGAGTACTCACTGGGTCAGCTGTACTAGCGCTGTTGGCCTTTGCCTGTCAGCCTACAGAGCTGATGCCTGAAACGGAGGAAATCCGTAATGAAATCGCCGTCAACGAACCCCTGATCATTGTAGGGAAAGTAGATGCAGAAATGACCTTCGACGATGTTAAATCTGAAGGTGTCAAAGACCCAGCCTCTTTGCAGGAACGCACTTCTGGTTTTACCGAAACCTTTGAAAACGCCAGCAAGACGTCCTACGCTGGAGCGAATGCCAACCTAAGTTCTGGTTCTTACTACATGTCGGATGCCCTAATCGGGACCTCAGGCAGCGACCGCAAAACGGGTAGCCGAGCCGCCCGGGTACGCAACACCGGTTATGTGATGATGAACTTCAATATGGATGCAGGTTTCTCCTCAGTAAGCGTGCGGCATGCCAAGTACGGTGGCGACGGCAACTCCACCTGGAGTTTCATCATTAGCTACGATAACGGAGGATCTTGGTACTACTACGGTAATTCCGTAACCACCAGCTCTACTTCACTACAGACCGTCACAGTAAATACTCCAGTAAGTGGCTCGGCTAAACTGGCCATCTACAAAACCGGAGGTGGTAGCAACCGCATCAATTTTGACGAGTTCAAAGTGAACACCGGCTCTTCTGGCGGTGGCGGTGGCACTTCCTCACCTACCCGCGATGGCAACCTGGTGTTCGGCGATCCTTCAAAAGCCGGTACTTCCTCTAACAACTACCAGGTGGACCGCTACGAGTACAGCTATGCCTACGACAACTCCAAGGGTCGTGCCCGTTGGGTATCGTGGCACCTCAGCAACGCTTGGCGCGGTGGAGCTTCTCGTCAGGACGATTTCCGCGCGGACCCTAGCCTCCCCAGTAGCTTCTTCCGTGCCGACCAGAACTCATATCGCAATTCTGGTTTTGATCGTGGTCACATTTGCCCTTCTGCGGATCGTACGTACTCTACCTCAGCCAATTCGGCTACTTTCTATATGAGCAACATGATGCCCCAAAGCCCACGCAACAACCAGCAAACATGGCGCTATTTTGAGGATTACTTGCGGAAGCTAGCTGATCAAGGCAACGAAATCCACATCATAGCTGGCCCAGCTGGCCAAGGTGGTACCGGCCGTAACGGGTATGCCAGTACCATTGCCAGCGGCAACATCGACGTGCCCTCTTCTACCTGGAAAGTGGCCATTGTTTTACCCAACGGCAGCAGCGACCTGAGCCGCGTAACGGCTAGCACCCGGGTGATTACGGTGAATATTCCCAACAACCAAACCCATGGTACCAGCTGGGGTAGCTATCGCACCTCCATCGACTACATCGAAAGCATCACAGGCTTCAACTTACTGTCCAATAAATACATTGCTAGCTTGGAAGCCAAGATCGACAACGGTCCTACGAACTAAATAGATCACTATTTTTCGCAAACTAAGCATACAAGGCTGCTCCTACCGGGGCGGCCTTTTCCTTTTTTGAAAGGGAGCATTCTCAAGGAAGAATACCATGCCAAGTTGAAGAAATACATGAAACGATGGCCATCTCACTTCTTGATGGCCAGCAATTTACCGATCCTAGGTTGCAAAAACCCCAATCTTTTCGATAGGGATGCGGGTTTTGGGCACGATCGTTGCTAATACTATGACAAGTTGAAAAACCTAGTTCCTAATTGCAACTATTCAGGCGTTGGCTAAGTCTGATTAATAGACCTAAAACACCGACCTCATGAAGGCATACGTGCCCGTACTTTTATTGGGCTTACTGTTAAGTTGTGAGTGGGACGAACCTGCTCCTCTGCGGCTTCGCTTCGACAACCAAACCGGTATGTCGATTCGCAATCTGGTCTTTCACGCCTATCAGCAAGAGATTTTTATTCCAGAATTACCCTCCAAGCAAACGTCTGACTATCATCCAGCCGCCGTAGCTTTCCCTCGAGGATACCTGAAAGTGGAGATCGAGGGGGAAGATTATGAGCTCTTTCCCGTAGCGTATGCGCAGGAGGTTCCCCTACCAAGTGGGGACTATACCTATTGCATCCGATTGGCTGATTCCCAACCCCATTCGCTCACTATGACCCTAGACAACCTATAATGAGCTTTTATTAATTGGTTTTAATTCTATCATTGTAACCCCCAAAACCCGCCTCGCGCGGGTTTTTTTATGCTCTATTTTTCCGATAGTCCAAAAAATGAGTAAAACTAAGATCGCATCCAGGGTGACAAGTATACACGAATTGGATATCTTAAGTCTCATCAGCAGAAATAGTTTACGCGATGAAATATCCCGGTAATTGGGGAATAGAAAAGCCTAGATTTTGTGGAGAATTATCTAGGAATGTATGTGGAACTTTAAACCATTATAAAACAAATGTAAATGAGCAATATGAAAAAACAGACTACAAACATTACACCACAGCCTGATTGGGTAGGAATTATTCCTTTTCATGCAAAACGCCGAACAGGGAACAACGATAATTCTTCCTCTACAGAGGAAGAAACTTCACAACATGAAACTGGAAGCGGAGAAGAAGGAGGGGTATCCATGCCAGGCAAGAAAGACCCCAAGAAGAATATTTCCAGAGATGAATAATGGCTAAGGCCCCAAGCAATTGGGGCCATAAGCTTCACCTATATAAACCCACACATCTTGAAATCACTAAGCTTATTTTTTATCAAATTATTTTCCCTGGTTGTTCTCACCCAATCATCTCCAGTCTTCGCCCAGGTTGAGTGTACTCGAATTGACAGCCTGAAAGCTATTTTACCAAGCCAAACCTCTGAGGCAAAAGTTAAAACACATAATTGGTTAGCTTGGTGTTTGTCAAAACAAGGAGCAGATTCTGCATTATTTCATGCGGAAGAGGCAATAAGGATATCTAGCCAGATTGGTGATGAAGATCTTCTCTTTACCAGTTATTTAAGAAAGGGAGTAGTTTTTTACAGAAGAGGAGACTATGATAATGCAAATCACAATTATCTACAGGCAAAGGAAATCGCCAACCGCATAAACGATACACGAGCAAAGGGACGAGTAGCTACAAATTTAGGATCTCTCGCTTTAGAAAGAGGAGATTATCTCAATGCAAAAAGGTCATACCTATTGGCATTTCAATCATTGGTTGAAAAAGACCAAATAAGAAATCGAGCCATTACCGCCATGAACCTGTCCATGGCCTATCGGAATCTAAGAGTATTGGACTCCGCTTTTCATTTTGCTAATTATTCCCTTAAGAAACTTGATTCGCTACAACTTAATGAAGATCAGGGAAAAATAAGAGAAGAATTGGGTAGACTATGGGTCCGGCGTGGAGATCTATCAAAAGCGAAAGATTTTTTTCTAAATGCCATTCACTATTACCAGCAAGGAAACGCCAACCTTTCCTTGGCCAATGGGTATATGGAATTGGGCAATTTATATTATCGAATGAAGAATTGGGATTCAGCACTTCATTATGATCTGTTAGCGTTGAATCTGAAACAAGTATTGAATACAACATCCAACATTGTAGAGCTCACAAATAACCTCGCATTGCTATACGAGGTGAAATTAAAACCAGATTCTGCCAGACATTTTTACAACTTAGGTGAGCAGCTTGCAAAAGCTAATTCAGATAGTCTGGGACTAGCGTTAATCTATTTCAACAAAGCTGTCAAAGCTTCAGATGAAGAGGCTGTTGTACTTTACCAAAATGCTTTTTCCATATATGAAAGGCTGGGAAGCGAATCATTTTTGCTTCAAAAGACAGCAAACCTGTTAGGAAACAAGCTTAGAAAACTAAATCAATATGAGAAAGCTTTTCCTTACGATGAAGAAGCTAGGCGGCTTGAAGATCAGGCTCAGAAAAGTGAATTTAGGTTGATTGAATTGGAAAAAGATAATGAAATTCAAAGAACTGAGAATCAATTGCAAAAGGCACAATTAAATCAATTAAGACTAGAACAAAAAAACACGTATACCACTGCTATTTCGGCTTTTATTGTGGTTGTACTTAGTGGCCTATGGCTATTGAGATATAGAGTTAATCAGGTACAGTTAGCTGCACGTGATGAGCGTATAGAGGCCTTACTTCAGAAGCAAGAACTGTCAGCGCTTAGCGCCATGGTAGAAGGACAGGAGAGCGAGCGAAAACGAATCGCCCAAGACTTGCACGACCGGTTAGGCAGCATGCTGGCCATGGTAAAGCTACACTTCACCACTGTGAACAAAAGCTTGGCAGAACTACAAGATCAAGCCCGCGAGCGGTACGAAGAGGCTAATGCCTTGCTTGATCAGGCCTGTGATGAAGTTAGAAAAGTAGCTCATGATATGGTATCGGGTGTGTTGGTAGATTTTGGCTTGGTGGCTGCGCTTAAAAAAATGGCGGAGTCGATCACCAAGTCAGGCGAATTGAGAGTGGATGTGATGGCCTATGGGATGACCGAGCGGATTGACCGCCCTTTTGAAATCACGCTATACCGAATTGTACAGGAGTTGACCGGCAATGTGCTAAAACATGCTAAGGCGAACGAGCTAACTGTACAACTAATTAAGAAGGATAATAATTTAAACATCACCGTGGAAGATGACGGAACGGGCTTTGAGTTGTCGAGTCTTCGAGGAAAAGAGGGCATGGGCTTGAGAAACCTGGAAGAACGAGTGAAGTCCCTAAATGGCGATTTTTCCATTGACAGTTCGCCTGGGAATGGCACCCATATTAATATGAATATACCGTTATGAATGAATCTACACGCGTTTTAATCGCCGATGATCACCAAATGGTGGTAGATGGATTTAGTTCACTGTTGGCTTCTGAGGAAGATATTACAGTGGTCGCAAGTGCAGCTGACGGCAAAAAAGTAATCGACCTATTGCCTGACAACCCTGTAGACGTGGCTGTTTTAGACTTTGAAATGCCCAACATGGACGGCGTGGAGGTCACCGCTCACATTCGGGACAAGTACCCCGATATGAAAGTTATCATTTGCACCATGCATGGTAACCGAGAGAAAATTTTAGAGGCTATGGAAACCAAGCCCGATGGCTATATTCTGAAGGAGTTGGGAGGAGATGAGCTATGCGACGCCATCCGCAGTGTACGGATCGGGAGGAAATTCTATAGTACTAAGGTGCAGGATATCCTTCTACAGCAAATAACCACCAAACCAGATGACTCTCTGGATAAGGATGGTCTTATACGACTTACCCGCCGCGAAAAGGAAGTGTTAGGCTTGCTCGCCCAAGGGATGACCTCAAAGAATATGGCCGAAGAACTGTTTGTTGCAGTTTCTACTATAGAAACCCACCGAAGAAATTTACTTGACAAAACGGGCGCTAAAAACAGCCGCGAACTCATTGTAATGGCAATCAATAAAGGTTGGATACAAAACGAAACAGAATAATGAATCGATCTGCAAAAGCGTTGATAATTGGATTGGGAGATTCTCCTAAAAGTATGGCTCTATTACCTGAGGCAAAGAAAAATGCGGTTCGAATGGGCAAAGTGTTAGCTTCAAACTATGATGAGTCTCCTAATTTTCACTGCCGTACTTTTCTTAGCGGTAATTCTGATGAACCACTTACCACGGGGTTTCTCATGGAACAGATAGAGGAACTTTTTTCTACTGAAGCCCACATTATTCTATTTTACTTTTCTGGACATGGGTATCCTACCCAAATTGGGGGAAGTTTAGTGACCGAGGATTTTGAAGGGAATAATCCCGGGGTACCCTTTACATACATCTTATCTTATGCAGAACATGCCTTAAGTGAGCGAAAAGCTAACGAAGTTGTCATTATACTTGATTGTTGCTATAGCGGAGATGTAGGGGATGTATCCTTACTTGGAAAGGATAAAGCTCTTTTACCTAAGGGACTCACAATTCTTTCTTCGAGTGGTGGAAATGAGCTTTCTTTCACTAGAGGAGATGGTAACGGGACAATATTCACATACCACCTTACCAACGGATTAGAAGGCGGTGCTGCAGATTTACTAGGGAACATCACCATTATTAGCTTATTCAATTATGTGAGCCGATTACTTGATGCAGGTTGGATGCAAACTCCTTACCTGAAGACATACTCTTCAAACATGTATTCTTTACGTCTGGCAGACCCCAAAATTTTATTGGAAGATTTACGGGAGATTATTTCATTATTCCCCCAAAAAAGACCTCATCCACTAGATCCTAGTTACGAAGAAACATCGGAGGAAGCCGATGCTATTCATGTTGAGAAATTTAAGAAGATGCAAACCTATAACCGCCAAGGCCTAGTAGTACCAGTTAATGTGTTTAGTATGTACGATGCAGCCATTAACAGTGAATCATGTGAACTCACCACGGAAGGAGAGTATTATTGGAGCCTTATTTCTAGGGGAAAGCTCTAAATGAGACCGGAGAAAAAACACAGCCTTGTCTTAGTAAGTAATCCAGATTCTCATCGTAGTTATTTAAACAAATATGAAGAATTGGCCAAGTTACTTGCGTTGAATGAGAATATGACTGCTAATTCTTATTGTGGACTATATATCCACGGCCAAGAAGTTAAAGAAATAAATCATTACCTTAGAAAGGAAACTAGTTATGATAAAGAGGTTAGGAGATCCTCTATTGTAGATTTAAACGACAGGACTATATTTAGTCTATTAAACCGTTTTTTTGAAGAAAAATCCCACTTATCCACACTTTATATCAGCGGATATGCTAGTTCAATAGGAGATGAAACATTTTTAGAATTTAAGATTGATTCAAGTAATCAAAAAAATTCTTTTTACACAGTACCACTAAATCAATTATTCAATTCTATCTACCACGGGCTAAAAAAGAAGAATACAAAAAATGCATTGGTCGTTCTAGATTTGGAGGGTATAGATGAGATTAATATTGATCCAAAAACGCAAGAAAACTTTCTAACCCTATTTAAAAATCTAAATCTAGTCATCAACTACAGAAAACCAGCACTTAACCTACTTAGAGGTAAAAACCCATTTCTATTCACTTTTATTGAGGGATTAGAGGGTAATGCTAAAAATATACTAGGAGAAATAAAGGTCATAGACTTATGTACCTATATTTCTGAATCATTATCAGAACACGCATTTCGACCTGAATTTGCCTACTTTGGCGTTGGTTTTCCCGTTTTAAGGAGATGTAAAGGGTTGATAGACGATATGGAAGATGGAGTACCACTCAGAAATCTATTCGATATAACCCAACAAGAGCACCAAGACATGATTGCAAAACAGAATCCGGATGTAATCAATAAGTTAATCCGAAACGGGATAATAATGCCAGTGCCTTCTTCCGAAAGTGCCACAACCTTTCAGCAATTTAAACTAACTGAGTTGGGTAAATTTGTATTGCACAAACTCAACAATTCGAGAATATCTTATAGTTGAATTCTATTATTGATCTCTTAGTTCAGAGCTAAGAAATGTTAAAGCTTTCAAACCTTCGTCAGTAAGTGGTTTAACTTTACTCCAATTATCCAATTCATCCCTTACTGATATAATATCTTGCTCAGGAACGCTCTGTCTAAGTGCCATTTTAAACATGCCTGAGGCATTTTTTTTACCCAAAAAGAGTTCAGCAAAACCCAGACTAAAATAGTCCCAATAGTGGGGATTTTGCCCCTCAATATTTTTGCGACAAATATTTTCTAACTCTATGAATTGGGACCGGGCAGGCATGTTCCGTAAGTACCGGATGGAAGCATATCCAGTGAGCACATAAACATCCTTAGGGGCTAGCTTGTACCCATCTGCATAATGATCATAAGCTTCTTTTAACCGATCTACCCGTTTATCCAAACCGCCCATAATAGCCAATAATTCCGGATCATATTTATTCTGATCAACCGCCTTTTTGAAACAATCCATTGCCAAACTAAAGTACTTTTCCTCTGCGATGCCATCTTTGGTATTCGAACCCATCCTACGATAGGCAAGCCCTTTTTCTCGTAACACTTTCGTTTTTATTGGTTCAGTTTTTTCCAACTCTTCAAATATTTCAATAGCCTCCTCCAACAGATTGTTTCTACTTAATGCGACAGCTAATTGAAAATCCGCTTCAAATTCAAAATAGTCTTTATCCCTTTGGGCTAAAAAATACTGAGCCTTGGCAGTAGTATTAACTACTTTCAACTCTTCAATTAAGCGTTGTTGTTCAACGTAATTTTTCAACACTTCTTCCCGAGCCTTGGTTATCTTTATTTCCTCTCGAATGCGTGATATTTCCTTTTCGCCTATGGGATTGAGGTATAAATCAGGGAAGGAACGATATACCGGACTAGTGAGTGCTTTCTCAGAACTAGGGTTTAGCAAAATGGCCTTGATACTTTTTATGAAGTCACGATCAACCCCTGAGCCATATTGGTATGAAAAAAAACGGTCGCCCGAGATATCAAAAGGAGGATTAGTACCTTCTCTTGTAATGATGATGGTACCTGAACGACTAAACATATGCCGAATACCAAGTTCGTACAAAACATTACCATTAGCAAAGGTGATATCTGCAATTACGAATGAGGCAGAGGAAAGTTGATCTATTAGTTGCGATTCAATGGACCCTAAATTTAAAATCTTATCGGCCCTAATACACTCAAATTTATCAGGAATAGCAGGTTCGATAAGTTCTTTATATACAAACTCAAAATTTGTATCGACCTCATTTTGTAAACCTTCCATATCATAAATATTGCCTCGGGTATCTAATCGTCCCAGACGACGACCATAGGGCATAATCACAAATACAGTAGGCTTTTTTTCGAATTCATTTACAAAGTGTTGGCTCATGCTGGAATATTAATTTTTACTCAATAAAAAAAGACTGTCTACAACGGAAGTGGACTGACCAGAGCAGGGTAGAGTACTATAGAAACAAATTATACAAAGTAGAGCTAGGGAAAATACGCGCAGAGATAAGGGGACAAAAGAAAAAGATCAGTTCCTCGAAAGAGCTAATCTTTTAATGTAAAGAGGTTCACTTTTGATCATCTTCACCATCTGGCAAATCGTCCCAATCAATAGGCTTTGCATCTTCATCCTCCTCGTTGGTGGAAACTAATGGCTTAGTAACCTCCTCCTCACTGCTGCCAGTAGGCTCAGAAGGTTGGTTTGCCGCTAAATGATACAATGGGGCACTCGGACTCAAAATATTGGTAATGTACATACTGTGCTTCTATTTGGTACAATCAAATATTACAAAATGTAAAATAGATTCATATCCTAATTTAAGTGGATTCGCCATATTAAATGGTTGCCTCAAACCATTATTTTACTGAGAATTGAGGAGAAAGTCCAGTAGAGAATGGAAAAAAAGCTATTAAAATTATTGCCAGTTTAGTCCCACGCAGTTGATAATTTATTTTTCTATGAATTGGTATCTAACCGAAAACCTACAAGAGGTTTGCGAATGACACTTCTATCATATGATTCCCTCCAGTCAGGAATTTCGGTCTCTTGTAAGAAGAGAAAATACCCAGCACCACCATTTCGAAATTTATCTTCTTGGAGGATTTCTAGAAGAGGTATTTTTGCATGGAGTAACCTTACAATTGAGACAAATGGAGTATCGGGTTTTTAATGATTGGAAGACAAAAAAGGATGAACTTTCCATTCAAAAGGCAGCCCATTTGCGAATATGCATGCAGCATTGTCAATGCTTGTGTTTAGCCACCGATCTATCTCCAGACATTTCACAGGAAATCATATGGCAATTGGGTTTTATGGATGGTCAGAAAGGAAAACCAGGGATTATCCCTATATTAAAAGAACCTGGGGTTCGACGCCAAACTCCAGACTTATTGTCTTTATTTCCACAGATTTACCCTGAACAAACCTTGGGTAGAACCACCCTAGAGGTGGAATTGGATACTGGCCAAAAATGTAGATTTAATCAATGGCTAACCGAACAAAACACCTAATCAATCAAGATGCCTAGAATTGCTTTACTAGTGGGAGTGAACCATTATCCTGCACCCATTAAAGATCTACCGAGCAGTGTCCGAGACGCAGAAGTGTTAAAGGAAGTTTTGGAATTTGATGACGATGATTCCACTAATTTCCATTGTGAGATTATGACCTCCACCCCCGTAGACAATCTACAGGGCGTTACTCGACAAAAGCTAATTGATAAGCTAAACCATGTATTCATGTTTGCTGAGGGAATAGCCTTGTTTTATTTCTCTGGACACGGATTAAAAGGAGCAGAATTAGAAAGTGGGTATCTGGCTACTCAGGATGCAAAAAAGGCTCAGCCTGGCCTTGCCATGAACGAGGTAATGGATATGGCTTCCAATGCACTAAAAAACAATCCCAGACTATATGAAATATTCATTGTATTGGATTGCTGTCATTCCGGTGCCATCGCCAACGAAAACACAGAAAACGAAGCCTTTGTAAAATTAGCAGAGGGAGTTTCCATATTGGCTGCGGCAGAAAGCAATCAATATGCATATGGCAAAAATGGGCACAGTCATTTCACCAGGTTCCTGATTGAAGGATTGAGGGGAGCAGCCGCTGACGTAATTGGACATGTGAATGCCGCTGGACTTTATAACTACGTTGAAAAATGCTTCACGGCCATGCAACAGCGTCCCATCTTCCGCGCTAGCCTTTCTCGATTGAGTGTTCTTAGAAAAGTGAATGGGAAGCTAACCGTGAGAGAATTGAAAGAAGGGCTAGGGCATTTTGAAGCTACAGAGTGCTGTTATTTACTAAAGCCAGAGATGGAACATACCAAACCCAATTCTATCCCTCAGGAAATAAAGATCTTTGAATCTCTCCAAAAGCTCTATCAAGCAGGTTTGGTGGAGCCTGTAGGATCTGAGAAAAAACATATGTATTGGGCAGCTATTGGCCGTAAAGGATGCCAATTAACTTCTACCGGAAAGGCCTATTTCCGTATGGTAAAGGCAAGGAAGATTTAACCTCTAGGTTTTCCTACCTTAGGCAAATGCAATCCCCCTCTCCCACCCAATGGCATTCCCAAGGCCAATCCTTTTCCTTCCAAAATCATAAGATTTTCTTCAGGCAGGAAAATGATAAAGCCAAAGAGACTATCCTGCTACTGCACGGATTTCCGACCGCTTCTTGGGACTGGCACCGGGTGTGGCCGGGGTTGGCGGAGGGCTATCGGTTGGTGGCGCCAGATTTTCTGGGTTTTGGCTTCTCAGATAAGCCCAAGAGGCATGCCTACTCCATCCGCCAGCAGGCGGATATCTGTGAGTCTCTGCTAAGGAAGTTGGAGGTGAATCGGGTACATCTGCTGGCCCACGACTATGGTAATACGGTGGCGCAAGAGCTATTAGCCCGCCACGAGGACCGTAAGACGGCTGGTGATGATAGCTTGGTCATACAATCTTGCTGCTTCCTAAACGGTGGGCTGTTCCCCGAAACCCACCGACCGAAGCCCATTCAGAAGCTACTGATCAGTCCATTGGGTCCGTTGCTGACGCCCTTTGTGGGCAAGAGCGCGATGGCGCGCACCTTCCGGCAGATCTTTGGCCCGGACACTCAACCGACGGAGGAGGAAATGGACGCTTACTGGGAGCTAGTGGCCCTCCAAGAAGGAAATAAGGTGATGCCACGGCTGATCCGGTACATGACCGAACGCACCCAAAATCGTGAACGCTGGGTGGGTGCTATGCAGAGCACCACGCTACCTATGCGCATTATCGATGGGGTGGTAGACCCTATCTCCGGGGAACACATGGTGCAGCGGTACGAAGCACTGATTCCCAACCCAGACGTGGTCCGGCTACCGGGCATTGGGCACTACCCACAGATGGAAGCACCTGAGGAGGTACTAAAACATGTTTTAGAATTTCTGAAGCACCAAGGAGGCTAAACTATTTGTAGGGTGGGTTTCATGGAAAACACCTTCAGAGATATCGCTACTGAGCCCCAATCGCCGCCTTACGCCACTGCCCCAATACTAGCAACCCGTGAAGTACGCCAACCAAAGTAACCACTCCAAACAACAGGTGACTGGGAACGAAAGCGAGGTAGAACCAGGGGGTAAGCACCAATGTGGTAAGCAGCCAAGCAACCCAACCCCAGCGACGCCCTTCAGCAAGGCCACCATTCGCAAAAGTGCCAAAGAAAACCAGGGCAAACAGGATGATTTTGGGCGTACCCGACCAAGTATGCTCCCACAATATGTAAGCCAGTAGCAAGCAAAACATCAGGATACCTCCCAAACCAACCCACAGGTCCGCAATGGGCCAACGGGGTGGCCGGACATGGTCTGCTTTTTTGGCCGATTTCTTGAAGTAGAGCTTAAGGAAAGGTAAGGTATTGACCCAAAAAGGGTTCTCAGAAGCCACCGGCTTGTGCAAGCCATATTCTACTGGAACCTCCTCCATTTCGGCCTGAAAGGTACCGAATAGCTTATCCCAGAAAACGAACGTGCCTCCGCAGTTTTTATCACGATACTCTGGATTGGTACCATGATGCACCCGGTGGTGCGATGGGGTAATCATAATGTACTCCAACCAACCGGATTTGTTTACAATGCGGTTATGGTTGTAGAACTGTATGAAGTAGTGCACCGACCCCACTACAATGAACTGCTCTAGCGGCATACCCAGGATGGCGAGGGGCACAAAGAACGGTATGGAAGTGATGGAAGAATACCAGCTATTGCGAATGCCCAATGACAGGCTAAAGTGTTCTCCCTGATGATGAACCTCATGTACGCCCCACAAAAAGGGGAATTTGTGGTGCATACGATGCAACCAGTAGAAGCAGAAGTCCCAAGCAAGGACCGCGAATACCCACTGCAACCAAATAGGCCAGGCTGCCACCCAACCAAAGCTGAAATAGGTGAGCACAAAGTGGTAAGCGACAATTTCGATACCCCGCCCAATCCACATCAAAATGTGGCCGGAGTTAAGGTTGACCACTACTTCCCGCCAGGGAATGGGTTCCTTCAAGTGGTAGCGGATAATGACCAGCTCAATCACCACAAATACCAACAGCAAAACCGTACCTAAGAAAATTCCCATCTTCCTTATCCTATATCTTCCACAACAAGCCACCGATAGATAACCCAGCGGCAGTACCTACTAAGAAACAAGTTTGCCCTGGCAAAATATTGCCAGATTGAATAGCCTCCGCCAGCAAAGTGGGCAAAGACGCCGCAATGCAATTGCCCCGTGTCTCCAGATTGGAGAGCTTACGCTCTTCGGGTACCGGGAACAACTTATAGTACAAGTAAAGGGCCGTTTTGCTGGCCTGATGAGGCAAAACCCAATCTACATCATCGTACTTCAACGGTAAATCAGCAAAGAACTCCGGGATGAAGGTGGTCAGAATACGCTTGCCGTATTTTAAGAGGATTTTACCTTCCATATGGAAGGAGTGCATCACCGGATCGTAGGGGTAGTCACGGAAGGGCTTGGCATTGCCACCACCACGGATCATGGTGTAGCCGGCTGCTGCCGGATAGGTCTGCATGCGCTGGCGCACCAGACCATGCTGCCCCCTGGGATCTCGTTCTAAAATGAAGGCCGCTGCACCGTCTCCAAACCGGGTGGCCGATTCTTTATGGTCGGGGTTAAGGCCCCGCGAGGCTATTTCACTACTTACCACCGCCACTCGCTGGGCATCACCAGAGGCCAGTAGTCGGGCCGCGTAATC
Source organism: Cytophagales bacterium (assembly GCA_003454975.1). GTDB lineage: Bacteria > Bacteroidota > Bacteroidia > Cytophagales > Cyclobacteriaceae > DMST01. Next base: position 60,746 of record DMST01000084.1, read on the forward strand.
GATACCCGTCAGGAAACTCAGGCAGGTTGTATCCACATCCAAGCAGGTAATGCCCTCCACCTCGGGTGCCAACTCGTGCATGATCATACACGAGTTGTTGGGCAAGGGATAATCGTAGGTAGCCGCTGCCGATATGACCACATTCAAATCCTTAGGCTGTAGCCCGGCGCGATCCAAAGCCTGCCGTAGGGCCTGAGCCGCCAACTGCGAATTGGTTTCGTGCTCGGCATGGTAACGAGTCCGTACGCCACTGTATTTCTCACTCCAACCCTTAGGAAGTCCTAGCGTCTGCTCCAACTCCTCGGAGGTAACCAAGCATTCGGGTACGGCCGTGCCTACTCCAGCAATGTTAAACGGTTGGGCGATGTGCATTATGAATCCGAATCCTTTTCGCACCCGGAATCCGGGCGATTTCTGTGGTGTATACTATGTCTACGAAATCCAACGCCAGACGATCAAATAGCCGCCTGAGCGCCTTTTCCACCTGTACCTGTACTAGGTCCAAATCCGAACCGCCTTCCACTTCCAGGTAGTAAGTGATCCGCCTTTCCGATACCTGGGTAACGCGATAATCAGTAATGGAGTCGCTGGCACCAATGACCGCCCGACGCAAGAAGTCTGGATAGATTGTGAAAACCTCACCCGCTGTATTTGACAGGCGAAACACATCGTCGGCCCTGCCCTCTATTCTGGCAATGGTCTGAGAGGCCAAACCACATGCACAAGGTGGCCCCGGATGTATAATATCGTTCAACTCATACCGTATTACGGGCTGAGTACGGCGGAAGTAGTCCGTAATAACGGGATGAAACCGATCCTTTTTTTCGTCCAGGTAGTTCCTTTCAATCATCAGCCAGTCTTCGTTGAAGTGCAAGTTGCCTTCCTCACACGTGTGGGCCAGGAAGCCTTCGGTGCATTGATACACTTGCTCTACCCGAACGCCAAAAAAATCAGAAAATTGGTTTTGGTCTTCAGGATCAAGCACCTCAGCCACCGAAATCACCCTGGAAACCGAGGGAGTAATGCCCTGCTTTTTCATCTCCAGCACCACATCTCGCAGTACCGAAGGCTGAGCTACTAGAATGTCTGGTTGGTACCGAGCCAACCGCACGGCATGTCCCTTCAGGGGCTGTAAAATATCGAAGAACTCAAAGGTGAGCAGTCGAGATTTCACCGATTCGTAGAGGTTGCTATTGGCCCGCAGGAAGAAAGCTACCTTTCGGTGCTTCCAGCTCCACCCAATGATGCGGTCAAGCACCGTAGCCACCCATTGGGCCCGTTCGTAGCCATTGGCCAGAAATATACCTTTGTTACCGCTAGTGCCGGAAGACAGACCCACCGTTATATCGCCAATGGTAGGCGAAAAGTCACGCGACTCCTCCGCCTGCAAGGCCACCCGAAAGGCCTCCTCCTTGGTAATACCCGCTACATTGATGGCATCAAAGTTCTCCATAAACAAGGCCTTGTTCACCACCGGAAACTCTTCCAGCGGGGCCTGCTGATAGGACACATAAAACGGAGATTTGGCAAGTCGTTTGCGCCAAGATTTGGCCCGCTGGTTACGAATTCGTTCCATGTAAGGCCGGTGGTATCGGGCTTTCCGGTACCAGCGCAGCTTGAGGTACTCCCAAAGGATCCAGAATTTTTCCATTACTCGCCTTGTTTCGCCGAGATTTCCTTCCAGGTTTCGTAACAGTGGCATGGAATCATAAGCGTATTTGGATTGATCCGACGGTATGTTCGCAACCGCAGTAAGGTGGCTTGGTACGCTGACCAACAGTCAAAAATCAAACGGACCACCGAACTGGGTAGTATCTCACTTTCCAAATGCTCCCGTACCCACGCAGCATCGGCCACCAAAAAAGTGGTCTGGCCCTCGGTGTTGAGCAAGGCCCCCACCTGGCCTCGTGCATGCCCTTCCAGCGCACATAGTTGTATACTTCTGTCGCCAAAGAGGTCAAACAGCCCGCCTAAATGCGGATCTTGGCCCTGAGTTTGTTCCATGGAGAACAGCTGAAGCCGTGCCTCGATATCATCGGGCAGGAGACCTGGAATAAAGGCCTTACGTACAGCAGCAAAACCCCGCCTTCCTTTTACACTGGCCCAAGCCGATTCCGAGGCATGGAAGGTAGCCTTGGGGAAATCACGTAGGCCGCCCAAGTGATCGGCATGAAAATGCGAGATAATAATGTGGCGGATCTGCTCCGGTGCTATACCCCGGGCCTTCAGCTGAGTGTGTGCTTCTTCTTCAGGCTTGAGGAAAACCGGCAAGGCTTTCAGGTAGGCCTTTGCCCAGCCCTTCTGTGAAAGGTCAATGTGCCGTTGAGCATACCCGGTATCAAACAATATATACCCTTCCGTAGGATGCTCAACCAACCCCCAAGTGGCGTAAAATTGCATCTCACGTGCAGGGGTGCCCGGTAATACCTGCTTACTGTTGGCCACGGTATACCCGGAGGCAAACAACCGGAATTTAACCTTTGTCATGGGAAGCCTTTTCGTACCAAGCTACAAATTCGTCAATCGCCGAGTACACCGTTTGTTGCGGTTGGTAACCCAGGCGCTCTCTGGCCTTGGTAATATCCAGGGTCATCGTATTAGCCAACGTGCTCACCGTGTATCGGGTAAAGACTGGCTCTTGGTGGGTGATCCGCCGGGCGCGCCACTCCATAATGCCGGCCACAGCATAGGCCACCACAAAGGGAATCTTTCGTGTGGGTGGTTCAAGCCCTAGCTTATGCAGCGTATAGCTTACTGCCTCCCAGAGGGCAATCGGCTCCCCGTTGGTAATATTGTATACTTCACCACAAGCCTCATCGGGGGCACTCATGGCAAGCCGAATAGCCTGTACCACGTTGCTCACCGCCGTCATGTCCACTACCGTTTTGCCATTGCCGATGACCCGCAACCGCCCCTCTTCGTAGCTTCGGATTACCCGCGGCATGATGACCGAATCTCCCCGACCTAACAGTGCCCGCGGGCGCAAAATGATGTGGGGCAGGGAGGCCGCCTGTAGCATCTGTTCGGCGGCATACTTAGTTTGGGCATAGTAGTTAACCAGCTTTTTGGGCAACGGATCAGATTCCTTCACGTAGCGCCTATCCCGGCCTGTGGTATACATTGAAGGCGTACTGATGTACACGAACCGCCGTACGTTGTGCTGTTTGCTAACCGCAATAAGATGGCGCTGGGTCTTCAGGTTGGCTTCTTCAAAGTCTTGCCAAGCATACCACGGCGCCGACAGACTCGCACAGTTGACGACCACTTCCGGCGGATCGTCGAAGAGCGTTTCGGTGTAACGAGGATCAGACAATTCTCCCAAGGCATACCGAACCTTCTCATGGATCACCGTAGCGTGGGGCCGAAGCGTACGACCAGCCGCCACTATAGTCTTGATTTCTGTATCGCGGACCAACGCTTCCACGAGTCTGCCACCCAAAAAACCGGTGGCTCCCGTTACTAATACATTCATGTAGGTGCAAAAAATGTAGGGTACTTGTACCCCGGAAAGATAGCAAGTTTTACCCAGAAGCAGGATGCAGAGGACCTGAGTGACGAGGCAAGCCTCTTGTTAACCTGAATTCGGGATAACAGTAAAGGATAATTGCCTGATATTGAGCGTTTTACTTTTATCCCGTAAGGAATGGAACGGCCTGGGCGCCCGACTCCGCAAAGCCCCTTTCAAAGTCTTCCCCTGCTGGGCATCAGGGAGATTTGCGGGGTGACTACAGTGCCATACGGCATTACTCAATACCCAAAAACTCCTTCGGGGCCTCCAAATGCATACCTCGTAGTTCAGCAGGTGTAAACACGTCCTTAAAGTGCAAGTAGTAATTCTCAAAAGTGATTTTGTTCAGCATATTCAAAAAGTAATCCGAGCCGTACATCACTTTCTTAATGATCGGGTTCTTTGGTTTGAAGTACTTATCATGAATTTCTTCCAGACGGCTCTTTACCACCATACAAGAAAGGTCGGTATATAAGTAGTCGCAATTCTCCATAAGTTCAGCAATGATTTCCCTCCACTCTGGGTCCTCCCCTCCAAAATGGGCCAGGCAAAGCTTCAGGTCTTTATACTCTTTCATTACTATTTTCCAGATGCTGGGGTGATTCAGAACGATTGCCCGCTCCCTTACCGATTTTTTAAATCCTTCTTTCTGTAGCAAATGGTAGTCAAATGAAATCTCGGTTGGTGTAGTATAGGTTTCCATTTTTCCTTTGTACAACACGTTTCCCATCACCTCTAAATCCCTGGCCATAGTGGCAAAACCCATACTGGAATTGTGGGCCATGATGGGTATCCTTTTGTCCATGCACCACTGGTAGAGACTTGTGCCTTCAATGAACGCTTTGCTCTTATCAAACAAGTGCGGATCGGTAGGGGAATACCCGTTGGGGGTGTACAATTTCACCCCGTGAAAGGGCTTGTCAGGGCCCACGTTGTCTAGCACTAGTTGGGCCATATTGGGCCGCCGGGGATCTACGGCCAGGAAGGGATAGATGTTTTTACCGTACCTACGCTTCAGCACCACCAGCTCTTTTCTCTGCTTTTCGTAAGCGCCCACGGTATCCTTTTTTAGCTGGGTGCCCACTACGTTGAGCGCCGAAAATATGCTGCGGATGGTTTTTAGTACGGCAACACTTTCCTGATTAGCAATAAGACCTCCGTCAAACACCATCTCGTTGGTTTTCTCCACAGCATCTATGATTTTGGAGATATCCTTGATGAAGTCATTGACTTTAGAAACATAGGCTCTTTCCGTATCCGACATCCGCAGGTTCATCACACCTTGTTCTTCCTCATACTTGTTCCGAAAAGTCATCTCCAGATCGAACATCAGCGGTACGTACCGTTTTATTTTGGCCCCCAGCGCTTGGTACCCATCCTCCAGGTCTTCTAGCATTTTGAAGCTATCCCGGTTGAGCAAGAAGAAATTCAGTATATTCTTTGCTACCGTTCCAGGTCCTCCGGCATCCGCAGCTTCAAAGTATTTTAGCAGCTCATTAGGGTCCAATTTGTCATCCGACTTTCTACGCTCGAAATAGCTGATTAAGTCCTGAATAGCCAGGAACAGGATACGGGCCGAGATCACGTTTCGGCCAAAAATATGGCAGTGCGCATCGAAGAACCCTGTAGCCTGAGGTTCTTGGGGTTCTTCCTCCTGCTTTTGAAAGAAAGTCTCTAATGCTCGTTGTACTTTGGGCTTGGTAATGGCCTTACCGTGTATGGCCGTTACCATGTCTTCCTGATAGTTTCCGGGGTGATAACCGGGAATAGCGGAGTAAGCCAAGGGCACCAAGTATTGGTTTCGAGTACCTACCACCCAATCGTTCCGTTCACCCAACATAGCCCTTGCCGCCCGATCAATGGGCCGCTCTGCCGCCCTTCGGAGCCATCTACCTAGTTGGTTTTCTGCTCCGTCGGCAAACTGGCCTTTCCCAAAATCTCCGGCAATGGGCCAGTACCGGGTTTGTTTTCGGTACGGCGTGGTATCAATGATATCTTTCAAGGATTCACTCCCTGGGGTCATGACTTGGAAGCCCGGGAAGTCTAGTATTTTTTTGACTGAGTGCTGAGCCAACGCGGCAATAGCTGCCAGTGGCCCTGTGCCCGTCGCCTTAAACACCAACTTGAAAAGCGAAAGAATCTTAGAAAGCCCATTCAAAGTAGAGAAATAACCAACCCCGTTGGCACTGGCTATTAGGGCTGCCTTGCTCACCCGAATCTGACCTTGGTTCAAGTTGGCCAGATGTTGAACGAGTAGTCCTCCCTGACTGGTGCCAATTAGATCCACGGTCTTTTCGAAGGCACCTATTCCCACATCGCTTAGCATGTGCTGAAGCTCCGCCACATTCTCTTGTGCTCCATTGAATACCGAAGGGTATTCGAAGGCGATAATTTGCTCGTACAGAGCGAGCGTTCCTTTAGCAGAAAGCTTGTGCAACCAACTGTCGGCGCTACCATAAACATCCCCAAAGGAGCCCTCGGTGGTGGCAAAGGTACCGTGTATGAGCAGGAGCGTTTTCTTGCCAGGGTCTACGTTCTGGGCATTGGCCGGTTCGAAGTCACATGCCTCAGGGTTATACCACCAAAGCTTGTGATCTCGGGCAATCAGCCGACCAAGGGAGCCCGACCCCAGCCGATCAAATACCCGCCTGAGCTGCTTATTGCTGTTATCCGCTTCTGTCAATACCGATCGGGAGGATTCCTTGCGCTCAAATTGGATGATTTTAATCAGAAAGGTTTCGGGACGCTTTTCTGTGGAGAGCCGATAAAAACCGGGCGCCTCAGGCAGTTCTTCCAATGCATGCTGCGGAATGACATCGAAATGGTAGGACAACCGGTCTCGCTCATCCGTATTGTGCCCCTTCGTGGGCATCGGCTGAATGTATTCGATGATCGAATCTTCCGTAGGATGTCGGTCGGACTGGTAAAAAACCACTGCCCCTTCCCGAGGGCCTACCATCAAGTCTAACCGAAGCTTGGGCAATTGGTCCAAAGAAAAGAGGTCTGGAAAATCAATATCCAGGTGCTCAAAAGAGATGAATCTCTCTTTGATGGAGCTCGCGTCCACCTTCAATTCGGGAAAGCACTCTTTGATCAAGTCTATCTCTTCCGCTACGGCAAGGTCAAACTGCCCGTCGTTGCCTTCTGATGATATCTCTACGTGCCCCTTCCAGTTAATCGACTTATCGTTCTGGTTGCCCAGGGTACCCCACATACCGGCCGCTTGAATAGCATGCGTCTGCTCAGTTTTTGCAGCCTGTATTTTGGGCATGGCCGTTTCCGCTACGTACTGTTCGTCCTCGGTGATTTTGCCTCCTAGCAGAATAAACTTACGCTCTTTGGGTGAGGCTAAAAAGGCGCGGGGGGCGATAGGTATTTTTCTCATGACAGGAGAGTTAGCAATAAAATAGGTTGGTCAGGAAGTAGGCTTCCTTTTAGGACTGTCTTGTAGAATGTCCTTCTGAAAGGAAAATATAAAGAGGATTCCTGAAAATGTAAGATTGTCCGGTAGAGAAGCGGGTTTATACGGAGTGAAATCGGGAAAACCCGAACCTTTTATTCGAAATTAGCCCGGATAAAACCCCAATCGAAGAACTAGAAATGGAAAAGGTACAACTCGGAAATTCAGACTTACAGATAACTCCCATCACCTTTGGCGCCTGGGCCATTGGCGGCTGGATGTGGGGCGGCAACGATGACAACGATGCCGTGGCGGCGCTTCACGCTTGCCTGGACGAGGGCATTACCACCATAGACACAGCCCCCGTATATGGCCAGGGGCATAGCGAGGAACTGATTGCCAAAGCCTTAAAAGGCGAACGGCACCATGTGGAGATCCTTACCAAGTTTGGGCTTCGTTGGGACACTACCGAGGGAGAGTTCTTCTTCGAAAGTACCGGCCAGGGAGGCCAGCCCATCAAGGTGCATAAGTTTGCGGGGTACGAAAGTGTAATTAAGGAATGTGAGGACAGCTTGCGGCGCTTGGGTACCGACTACATCGATTTGCTACAAATCCACTGGCACGACAGCACCACCCCCATAGAGGAGACCATGCGGGCCCTGGAAATGCTCATTCAGCAGGGCAAAATCCGGGCGGCGGGTGTATGCAACTACACTGCCGAGTGGATAGAAGAAGCCGAGAAAACCCTTAGCCTGGCGAGCAACCAAGTACCCTACAGCATGCTGCTGCGCCAGATTGAGGAAGACGTGGTCCCCTACGTACAAGAGCACGGCAACGGTATCCTTGCCTACAGCCCACTGCAGCGGGGCGTGCTCACTGGTAAAATCACCGACGGCTACCATTTCGAGGAGGGCGACCACCGCAAAGGCAACAAGTTTTTCACCCAACCCAATCTGGGCCGGATCAATGCCTTTCTGCAGGACATTAAGCCCATTGCCGATGAACACGATTGCACACTGGCGCAGTTGGTCATCCGCTGGACCTTGGAGCAGCCCGGCATTACCGCTGCGCTGGTAGGTGCCCGCAACGCCGAGCAAGTCCGTGCCAATGCCAAGGCCGCGCTGGTATCTCTCTCTGCAGAAGAAGTTGTCCGAATCAACGACCGCCTGGCAGATTTAGAGTTGGATTAAAGAGATGAAATAGCTCGGCAAAAAATGACTTCGATATGGCCGGTCGCAACCGGCCGCTATGCATTCCGAAGCAAACAACACCTTGCGCCAAAGGTGCCACGATGTTCAAATTGCTATTTACCAACTATGAGTTGTGGCACCGGGCATCAGGTATGCATTAACTCATCGGCTCATTAGCTCATCCCCTCATCAACCCCTAAATTGCCGACGTATGCTGGAAAACATAGACGCCATCATTTTCGACCTGGGCGGGGTCATCATCAACCTGGACCCCATGGCTACTGCCATAGAAATGGGCAAGGTTATGGGTGTATCGCCCAATACCCTCGTGGATGCCCTACACCACGACGAGACCTTCCAGCAGTACGAAAAGGGCTTTATCTCCGACCAGGAATTTTTGCTTTATCTAGAGACCTTTACACCTCGGGAAGTAACGCACCAAGACCTTACCCTTGCCTGGAACGCTATGCTGCTGGACATTCCGCCGGCACGGATTGCGTTGTTGAAGCGGCTCACCACTAATTACCGCTTGTTTGTGCTGAGCAATACAAATGCCATCCACATTCGGGAATTCAACCAGATATTGCAAAAGGACACCGGCCACACCAGCCTGGAAGCCATTGGCGTATTCGAAACGGTATATTTTTCGTACGAAGTAGGTCGTAGGAAACCCGATTCGGAAATCTTTAGTTACGTAGTGCAAGATGCGGGACTCGATCCTACCCGTTCTTTGTTTTTGGACGACGGCCCGGCCAATTTGGAAGGCGCCCAATCTGTAGGGTTGCAAACGCAGCTCGTTACCCAGGATCGTAGCATTTTGGACTTGTTCGCATGACGAAGATTACGCCGAAGGTGCTGGCGCGCCATCTCCTCTTATTTATTGCAACTTTTTTCACCGTCACCCTCACCGGAGCACTGGTATATGCGCCAGGACCCATGCCCGAACCCGTAGAGGACACCTTTGCCTGGTACTGGGCCTTCTTCAGCCAAGGATTCTATTTCTCCATCCCTTTCCTGGGCATCCTACTCGCCCACGAGATGGGACACTATGTGGTCTCGCGCCTCCGTAAGGTAGATACCAGCTTGCCCTACTTTCTGCCCTTTGTGCCCGCCATCTTGGGCACCTTGGGTGCCGTTATCGTCATGCGAGGCCAACGCAATACCCGCAAGGACTACTTCGACATCGGTATTGCCGGTCCCTTGGCCGGATGGGTATTGGCTATCGGAGTGATGTGGTACGGCTACGCTACCCTGCCTCCCGCAGAACATATTTTTGAGATTCATCCCGAATATGAAGCTTACGGTACGGACTACGCAGATTACGTATTCGATCCGGAGGTAATGCTAGCGGACACCGCCCTTGCCGACTCCCTGGTTGGGCAAATTTATTTCGGTACCAACCTCACAATGAAGTTCTTCGAAGCTGTAGTAGCCGACCCAGAGCGCATCCCTCCGCAACGAGAGATCATGCACTTCCCCTTCATCATGGCTGGTTTTTGGGCACTATTCTTCACGGCGCTCAACCTATTGCCCATTGGGCAGCTAGATGGCGGTCATATCCTCTACGGGCTGGTGGGGGCTAAGCGACAGCGCATCGTTTCGGCTACCATTTTCCTTGGGTTTATCATGTATGCCGGGCTAGGTCTTATCAATCCCTACAGCCCGCCCATGGTGCTGGCCTGGCAGCTGCCAGGGTACGGGTTTTTCCTCTTCTTTATCTTCCGGGGCTTAGAGCAGTCTATCCCCACCCGAATCATGACCGCCCTGGCCGTGCTTACCTTCCAGTTTGGCTTTGCCTTCTTCTTTCCCGAGGTCACCGGGTTCAATGGCTGGCTAGTGTTCGCCTTCCTGCTCGGCCGTGTGGTGGGCGTTTACCATCCCGTAGCCCCTATCGATGTACCTCTGGATCGCAACCGGCAGATCCTCGGCTGGATCGCCCTCATCATCTTTATCCTCAGCTTCTCTCCAGAACCCGCCTGGATGCCGTAAGGGTTTATTCTATTAGAGTAGAACACACTGTAGGGCTTCCAGAGCAGTCTGTTTCAAGCCCAAAAGGACACCATGACCGCATCCGCGCCCAATTGTTGGTTTCTGCTGTAGGTTCTCCGGGTAAAACAATTTTGCTCCAGACGGAGTGGTAAGCGGACCTGAGCATTTAAAACAGTGTTACTTCTGATTGGTATTTCTCCGGATTGAACCGGTAGAGATGTCCCGGACGGTGAGACACATTTTGTTCTAATTCATTCAACTGTTCCAGATGAGCCTGCTTTTTGACCTTCTTCCGGAAATTTCGGTTATCAAAGGTGGTATTGAACAGGACTTCGCACAGCCGCTGTAGTTGATTCAGAGTAAACTTAGTAGGCAGCAGATGGTAAACTATGGGTTCCAGCCGCACCACCTCCTTCACTCGTGCCAAAGCCAGTTGTACCTTCATACCATGATCAAAGGGGGGCTCGGGGTAATTTGCTGTTGAAAACCACTGGGAGTTTTGTGTCCCCATTTCAATGTCCAGTGTATCCAAATTAACTAGTGAGAAATACGCCACCGATGCCATCCGGTTCTCGGCTGAGTCGTCTGTAAGGCTGAAGGCTTGCAACTGCCGCAGGTAGATATTTCCAATACCCGTCTCCCTCTTCAATATAGATTTGGCAGTAGCCTCAAAGCTCTCCGTTTGGGTGACCATTCCGCCAGGTAGCGCCCATTGGCCTTCCTCCGGTGCTTGTATGCGTTGGGTCAATAACACCTTAAGCTGACCGGCCGTATTGTCGTAGCCGAGGATCACACAGTCCACCGCTATTCTGAAATAGATCATTACTTAGCGTAAAATATACGTTATCTTAGCGTTCAACACACGTTAAGTTACGTTGAAATGACAAAAAAACCCATACTCTTTGATCATGATGGATCTGTAGACGATTTTCTGTCACTAGTTCTGTTGCTCACCATGCCCAATACCCACCTGCTAGGGGTGAGCATTACGCCGGCTGATTGTTATGCAGAAAATGCGCTAGAAACTACCAAGAAGATTCTTTACATGGCAAACAGAACCCATACTGAAGTGAGTGTGGGCCGCTTTCATGGGGTGAACGCCTTCCCCCCTGCCTGGCGAGCCAAACCCAAAATACTCAATGCACTACCCGAACTAATAGGTGTAGAAGTCGGGGCCGACCCATACCAGTGCAAGGACAGTAAAGATCTTTTATCGGTAAAAATCCGAGCCTCAGAGGCCCCGGTTACTATCCTGATGACGGGGCCCTGCTCTAATCTGGTACAGGCCCTCCAGGCCGACGAATCACTAGTCTCCAATATATCACAAGTGATTTGGATGGGAGGAGCTTTTGAGGTAGATGGAAATGTAGCCACTTACAATCACAACGGCACCGCCGAATGGAATGTGTTTTGGGATCCTCTGGCTGCTCAGGAGTTGTTAAACTACGAACTGGATCTCCTATTTGTACCCCTGAATGCCACCAATGATGTACCCGTCAGCCTCCACTTCTTGAAACAATTAGCAAAACACTCCGATCACAAATGGGCCCACTTAGCCGGGCAGTTTTGGGCCACCACACTGGACACCATTCCTGCCTATGAATACACTTATTTTATGTGGGATGTATTGGCTACCAGCTACTTACAAATTCCCGATGCCTTTGAGGTTAAGACTAGGGAAATCACTATAGATGCCATAGGACCTTCTGCGGGCCGCACCTACTATCAAGAGGGCTCTGGCAAATGGGCCAAAGTGGCGACGAAGGTGAATAAGGAAGTCTTCTACGATTACCTCATCCAGGCGTTCACTTCGTTATCCTAATCTGCCCTCCTCAGCTTCGACGCAAAAAGTAGGTTTAGTGTGGGATCGGGAAATACCGCTGACTGAGCCACCTATACAACCGGTACATGGCCCACCCGGCACCTGCGCCTACCATTGCGCCCACCAGAATATCACCAGGATAGTGCACACCCACGGCCACACGGCTGTAGCTAATGAGGGCGGCCCACAGCCACCACAGGGGTGGTATCCATCGGCCGAAGGACCGCAGCATATGCCCGGCAAAAATGGCAACGGCAAAGGAGTTGGCCGCGTGTGAGGAGGCAAAGCCGTAGGGTCCACCGCAATATTTAATCAGGTGAATGAGCCCTTCCAAGCTAGGTTCGTGGCAGGGACGTGGACGGGCAAAGAGCGGCTTCATCAGGCCGGAGGTAAGCTGGTCGGCCAACACCACACTCAAGATGAGTAATACTACAGCCAGCAGGCCCTGCCAACGGTACTTCCAAAGCAGAAAAGCAATCAGTAGGGCATACAGCACGTACCAGGTTTGCTTCTCGGTAATGGTGACCCAAACGGGATCCCAGAAGGGGCTGTGCTGCCCGTTGAACCACAGAAAAACCTCCCGATCCCAGGAGAGTAGCCGCTCCAGCATCAGGCGAGTATCCAGTCGATGTCCTGCTTCAGGCGATGGAGCGTAGCCTCCTCCTTGCTGCCTGGCTCAGGCTGAAAGTTGTAAGCCCAGTTGGCTTGCGGAGGCAAACTCATCAGGATGCTCTCCGTACGGCCGTCGGTTTCCAAACCGAACTTGGTACCTGCATCCCACACCAGATTAAACTCCACGTAGCGCCCCCGGCGCATCCGCTGCCAGTCTCGCTCCCGCTCTCCGTACGATAAGGCCTCGTTCTGCTGCATCAGGTGGGTGTAGATAGGCGCAAAAGCCTCGCCTACCGCTTGCACAAAGGCCCAGCGGTCCTCTTTCGTTACCGTTTCGGTGGGGCGCAAGCGGTCAAAAAAGATACCGCCCACCCCGCGGGTTTCTTTCCGATGTTTGAGGTAAAAATAGCGGTCTGCCCAGGGCTTAAACTCATCGTAATAGTCCGCATGATGGGCATCGCACACCGCCTTCAGCTGCTGGTGAAACCACTTGGCCTGGGCCACATCCACGTAGTGGGGCGTAAGGTCGATACCACCACCGAACCAGTGCACCCCGTTGCTCATCTCAAAGTAGCGCACGTTCATGTGGATGATGGGCACCATGGGGCTTTGCGGGTGCATCACAATGGAGACTCCCGTAGCGAAGAACTCATCACCATCGTTACCCAATTGCTTCTTGATGGCCTCCGGTGTTTGGCCGTGCACGGCCGACCAGTTGACGCCACCTTTTTCTAAAATATTTCCGTTTTGGATCACCCGGGCACGTCCACCTCCTCCTCCGGGACGGTCCCAGGCGTCTTCGCGAAAGGAGGCTCTACCGTCGGTTTGCTCCAATGCCGAACAAATGCGGTCCTGCAGACCCTGAAACCAAGAGGAAATTTCGTGCTTATCCATAACAGAAAGGTTGCGTTGAGGCAGCAAGTTATGGGCTGATGCGGGGAATGCCAAAGACAAGGATGCGGACGAATGCAACCGTTTGCCCCTAAAAATAGTTACATTTGTAGTTGGAATCGAGAGCCATTGAACGAATGACTAATACGACTACCGTTATCCCCAAAGATACTACCATATCCCTTGACATCTTGCGCCGTGCTTTCGGCCACATGCATACCGCCCAACGTATGGCCGAGCTGTACGATGAGCACAAACCTATAGCAAGTAAATACGTGCACTCCACTTCACGTGGACATGAGGCCATCCAATTGGCCGCCGCCTACCACCTACAGCCCCAAGATTTTGCCTATCCCTACTACCGGGACGAATCTATCCTGTTAGGCATTGGCATGGAGCCCTATGAGCTGATGTATCAGCTGATGGCGAAAGTAGAAGATCCCTTTTCGGGCGGACGGACCTACTACGGGCACCCTTCATTGAAGCGCGACGGCATGCCCACCATTCCCCACCAAAGTTCGGCCACAGGCATGCAGGCCATCCCCTCTACGGGGTGTGCGCACGGCATTGCCTACCGCGAACGGCAGGGGCTATACGAAAACAAGGAGAACCTACCGGTAGTGCTTTGCTCACTGGGCGACGGTTCCGTAACCGAAGGCGAGGTTTCCGAAGCCTTCCAGATGGCAGTGTTGCACAACCTGCCCATCGTTTATTTGATTCAAGACAATGATTGGGGCATCTCGGCCACCGGAAGCGAAATGCGGGCAATGGACGCCTATGAATTCGCCGCTGGGTTCAAGGGATTGGAGCGTATGCGGGTAAACGGCTCTGATTTCGTGGACAGCTATGCGGGGTTGGCCGAGGCCTTTTCTTTTGTGCGCGAACAGCGCAAACCCATATTGGTGCATGCCAAATGTCCTCTGTTGGGACACCACACTTCGGGTGTACGCAAAGAGTGGTACCGGGGTGAGAAGGACCTGAAACTGCACGCCCAGGACGACCCGATCCCCATTTTGCATGCACACCTGCTGGGCGAAGGCGTAACCGAAGAGGAGCTGCAGGCGTGGCAAACCGAAGCGGCCCGCCGGGCCGAAACCT
>DMST01000084.1:75355-75505 GCA_003454975.1 Cytophagales bacterium
GAGTTTGCCCCTACGCCGGTAACTGAGGAGGTAGGAGAGCGCAAACCTGCGGGCGGTCAGCGGACCGTAATGGTAGATGCAGCCCTGCACGCCATGGACGAAATCATGCGCAAGCACCCCGAGTCCTTGCTCTACGGCCAGGACGTGGGC
>DMST01000190.1:0-3548 GCA_003454975.1 Cytophagales bacterium
CAGGCAGCTCCCTGGCCCGTCTCCTCTGCCGCCTGGAATAGGAGCACCACCTTGCCTTGGCTTGGGCGCTGACGGCCATATAGGAGGCCTAAAGCGGCCACCATGGTAGTATGACCATCATGACCACACAAATGGGCTATTCCTGGTCGTTTAGAAAAATGCTCCTTTTTGCCCCGTTCTTGAATAGGCAAGGCATCCATATCTCCACGAATGACAACCGTAGGCCCGGCTTTCCGGCTATCGTACACAGCCAGCATCCCCGTCTTCCCCGCTGGTTGGATTACCTCATCGGGTGGGGCAGCTGCTAAAAATTGAAGAATGCGCTTTGGAGTTTCGGTTTCCTGCCCCGAAAGTTCCGGGTACTGATGCAAAGTCCTCCGAAATTCCGTTAGTGCGGCTTTGTCTTCTTCAGTAAGTTTCATCTAAAAGGCGAAGTTCAAAGTTGGAGGTAGGCGATTAGAGGCACTTTCCTCGTTTGCGCTATCCACAAACTATTTCAGCCACAAAATACGACTGAGGGTTCCTTCCGCAAACACCAATTGCACCCAATAAGGCCCTGGCTCGATCATATCCAAATCTAGGATATTCTCACGGTCTCCTGTCCAACCTTGCGCTTGCACTACCCTGCCGTAGGAATCTACCAAACGCAGCAGCACGGGCAACTCGCGACCTTCCGGCCACCGGAGGGTGACGGACTCCGAAGCAGGGTTGGGATAAACCAGAAAATCTTCAAGCCAAGCTTGAGGCAACCCTGTAACCGTATCTACGGGTTCACGAGGAACCACCGTAAATATCTGAGATAGAGCATCTTGGCAACCCAAGCTATCGATGGCATGCAGACTAACGGTGAAATCACCAGGGGCTAACCAAATATTTTCCAGCGGGTGCTGGGTTTGCAGGGCTCCTTCATTGATTTGCCACAGGTAAGTGTCAATCAGCTCATCTGAAGCTAAAAAAGTCGAGGTATCCAACACCTGGAAAGACTCTTGATCAGGATATACCCCAAATTGGGCAGAAACTCGCCGTGCTACCATGGGCTGAAATTGAGTGGGCACAAAGCCATCCAGATTGGCAACCCATACCGTGTCTGTCACATCTGAAGTTGCCACATACAAGGCACCTTTGTGCAGGACATCCTCTCCTGCGACATCGCGGGCAAATACAAAGGTAGTGCCTCCGTTAGGCCGCCAAGAAACTTCCTCGCCTGGGCAAGCATGTACCGTAGTGGGTTCTGGTTCTGGCGCCGTATGCGGTAGTATCCATAGCCCTACACTATCCACACAACCTTGGCTTGTAGTCTCAGCCACCAAGCTCAGAGCAAGAGAGTCTGCTTCGGGGAGCTCGGCGTAAGCACTAGCTTGGTTACCCAGCTCAGAATCATTGATGTACCAGGTCCAGGCATCGGCGGCAAGGCTAGCATCTAACAAGATTAGCCCCAGCGTATCCAATACCGTGGTATCTGGCCATACGGTGAAGTCGGCTCCCACTTCCACTACCTTGATGGCCACTTCCACCGGTAGGCTTTCAACCACGGAATCCTGATTGGTCACCCACACGGTAGTATCAGCGAAGATTGGCCCTAGATTAACCGCGGTGCCTGTCAATGCAATTCCTTCCAGTGCGGAATCCGGGTAAACGGCCAAAGCATTCCCCCCCGAAACAGAAAGCAAAGCCGATGCGCCATAACAAACCGATAGATCCGTTATCTCAGGCGGAGTGGCACGTTGCAATACTCGTAGCTGCTGGCTCATGGAGTCCACACAGCCCAAACGATTAGAAACCGCGAGAGTAAGCGTATACGTGCCCGAGGTAAAGTATGCCGGGCTAGGTTCTACTAGGGTTGACTGGGTTCCCGTGCCAAAATCCCAAATGTAGCTTACAGCATCTACGCTGGACTGAACTACTTCAGCGCGAGCGGCATCTCCCTCGGAAATGACTAGGGTATCTGAGGTCAACGTGAAGCGTGCCTCTGGCTCCCGAACATGTACCAACACTTGATAAATAGCACTTTGGAAACCACTATCCAGGTTCTCCACATAGAACACGGTGTCTTGAGAAAGCCCTCCTGTAGTAAAAGTGTTACCAGTGGAAAGGAGAGAGTCGCCGGCCACATCCGCATACCAATGGAAAGTACTGCCTGCCGGATCTAAGGTGGTAGCTGCGTCCGCACATACCTCCAATACCTCCAACGTCTCTGGTTGTGCTTGGTACGCTTGGTAGAATGTACGTGCGGAGTCAGCCAGATCACGAAGCTCATCCAGCGTTGTTGCAACCAAAAGTGCAAAGGCAAACGGTTGGTTCTGGCCCATGGTCAGGCTATCCAGGAAATAGCCCGCCGCTATCCCTACATCATTTCCCATTCCTACCATTCCAGCGGCAATTTTCTCATCCTCGTTGGTGAGCAGGGCAAACCGTTCTGCATCAGACAGCGTGGAGTCTACATCCGCGTCATTGCCGTTTTCGTCACCCCAATCTATCGCACGGAACAGTACACTATCTACGGTTAGCCAAGCCACGGCAATAAACTCTGTCTGCAGTGAATCTGTCACGTAACCCAACTGCCCTACACTATCATACCCTACCTGATTATTGACTACTTCTCCCACTTCCCAATCAGCCAAAAAGCCCATATACAAGCCTTGTACGGTAGTGTCTCCTGTATTGACTAGCCGGTACTCAGCCACCAGAAAGTGAGCACCACCCTCCGTAGCATCAGTCAACCATCGCTGCTGAACCCGCACAGCCGGCATGTCAGGCAGCGTATCTTGGAACCAACTACGCACATCCAATCCCGCAGCAGGATTATTGAAGCGCTTAATGGGCGTTATGGCTTCAAAATCAGCAGACCGGGTTCCGTTAATCAGATGGCTAATGGTGTTGTCTGCCACCCGAGTAGAATCTAAGGCCAACACCCAGCCCATGTGGGTCATTAGTTGACTAGCTCCGTCTAGCCAACCAATTCCGTTGGCCCTGACATCCTCATAGTATCCCAGCGTACCGTTATCACCTACCGTCAGGGAAAGTGAGCCATTATCAACCGTAAGGAAGGGATCCTCAGAGTTCAAACGGAAGTGCTGATAATCCTCATAGCCAGTACCTTCAAAGTTGATCCGAAATAAGAGCTCAGTCTCAGCCGGCAAATCAGGATTTAAGTACACCACAAACAAGGTATCCTCTCCGGTGCCGTCCAGTGTACCCAATGAATCTACCGAATAAATAGAATCAAGCAGAGTGACATAAGGTGATTCGGTAGAAAGAGTAGCAGTGCCGTCCTGCCAAGGCTGTAAGTAGCTCACTAGTTCACCAGTGAGGTAAAGTGTATCGTCGTAGACCACGTAGGGACCTAATGCACTTTGGTAGCCAGGGTTCACCATCCGTACGGCCGTATGCAGTGTATCTACCAGGGCATCTACTACACTGAGGCGGCCCTGGCCCAGCATGTAGGCATAGTCCGCATTGTTGCCCACACCATAAATATCAGTAGCCGACACCCGCAATTGCTCCCGCACTTGATGGGCGTTTAAATGCGGACGATAGGCCCGGACCAA
>DMST01000190.1:3586-10760 GCA_003454975.1 Cytophagales bacterium
AGGACCAAAGCCGCGGCCCCGGCTACTTGTGGGGCCGAAAAGGAGGAGCCTAGCACGGTGCGGTAGCTATTGCCCCGATCCAAGGTGTACACATTATCGCCAGGTGCCATCAGATCGATAAAAGGTCCCCAGGTAGCCCAGGAAGCTTTTTCATCCTGGCTGTTAGTGGCCCCTACGGACAGGATATTGGGAAGCGAAGCAGGGAAAAAGTCCAGCTGAGCGGCCGTATTTCCAGCTGCGGCTACCAGAACGGCGTCTCGTTCCTCAACAGCATAGTTGACCAAATCTTCAGAGAATTGGGTGGTGGGATTAGTGCCGCCCCAACTCAGGTTGATCACCTGCGCTCCCCGGTCAGCGGCATACACGATAGCCTCATAGCCTTGGTTGAAAAAGTTATCCGAGGAACGGAACATCTTCACGGGCAAGTACTTAGAATCGTACCCTACCCCGGCAATACCTATTGCATTGTTGGTAGCAGCGCTACTAAAACCCGCTACCCGGAACCCATGGTTATCAATATCCGCCGTAGCATCCTCATCTCCATCGGCCAAATCGTACCCCGCAAAATCATCCACGAATCCGTTGCCGTCATCATCCTCCCCGTTCACAGGGTCCGCGTAGTTGTAGGCCAATTGCCCTTGAATATCGTCATGATCGAAGTCTGTACCGCTGTCCAATATCGCCACCACCACCGTGGTATCTCCCGTGGTCACGTCCCAGGCCTCGTAGGCCTCAATGATTTCCAGATAGTCCTGCTCACCGCCAATCAGCTGTGCTTCAGGATCGTTAGGGATTACCAACAGTTGGGGCAAATAATAGGGCTCAGCGTACTCTATTCTTTCGTCTTGTTGCCATAGACTTAATAAAGACTCCACGGTTTTCCCTTCGGGCACTGAAACATAATAGATCCGCTCTAAGCCGTACTTTGTGGCAGCTTGTCTTCCGGTTGGGTTTTGCTTCGCGGGGAATACAGGCGTAAGGGTACCGGGAGGAGCTTCCGCGGTTCTTGCCTGACCTCCATCGGCCCGCAGTTTCACCACAATTCGGTCTTTGGCGTAGGAGGTAACATCAGGCTGTGCCCACACTCCCGCTGACCACAGCAAGCAACCGATCAGAAAACTCCAATTCATTAGGCTTCTTCCCGGCGACACTCTCCCCTTCCGTTCTGTCATTTTCATTTGGCAACCTGTATATTCGCGCACACCTAAATCGTTTTCGAATATGAGTCTGTACGATTCCCACAAAGATATTCTGGACCGCGCCGTGAAGGCCTTGCACGAGCGTACCTTTTGGGCGCAATATCCGGAGCATCCTTCCCCAAAAATATACGGAGAAGACGCCGATAAATTGGGTCAGGAGAAATTTAAAGCCCTAATGGGCAAAAAATACGACGAACTTAAGCAAGCAGACCCCGAAAACTGGATTGGCGTAGAGGAATCGCCCTACCTGCAAGAACCGTTGAACATTCAGTACCCTGCCTTCTCGGTAGATACTTTGATATCGCGGAGCGAAGCGGCTTATCACGCATGGCGCAAGGTATCCGCTGAGGACCGTGCCGGCATCCTGATCGAATCGTTGGAGCGGATGAAAAAGCGGTTCTTTGAGGTGGCTTACGCCACCATGCATACCACGGGCCAGGGCTACATGATGGCCTTCCAGGCCTCTGGCCCCCACGCCGCTGACCGTGCCCTGGAAGCCATTGCTTCTGGATATGAGGAACTAGGCCGCTTCCCCGCTACCCAGTATTGGGACAAGCCCATGGGTAAATTCAACATTCAGTTGGACAAGGAGTGGCGCGCCGTGCCCAAGGGTGTATCGCTGGTGATTGGCTGCTCTACCTTCCCAACCTGGAACACCGTACCCGGCATGTACGCTAGCCTGATCACGGGTAACCCCGTTATTGTAAAACCGCACCCCGGAGCTGTTTTGCCCATTGCTCTGGTGATTGCTGAATTGCAAGCCGTATTGGAGGAGCAAGGCCTACCGGTAGATATCTGCCAGCTAGCCGTAGATAGCTTCGACAACATGATTACCAAGGAGTTGGCTGAGCACTCGGCTGTGAAGCTGATTGACTACACCGGCAACTCGGCCTTCGGCGACTACCTGGAAGGTATTGCTGGCAAAGCAGTCTTCACCGAGAAAACGGGTGTAAATTCTGTGATCCTGGATTCGGTAGACAACATCGACAAAGTGGTGCAAAACATCACCTTTTCCGTGGCCCTGTACAGCGGCCAAATGTGTACGGCTCCGCAGAACTTCTTCGTTCCAGAGAGTGGCATTAAAACACCAGACGGGGTAGTCAGCTTCGATGAGTTTGCTCAGAAATTTGCTGACTTCACCAACGGTTTGGTCGAGAATCCCAAAGCAGGTCCTTACGTGCTTGGTACCATCCAGAACAAGAAGACTCTGGGCCGCATCGATGCTGCCAAGGAGATGGGCGGTAAGGTTTGGCTGGAAAGCCGCACGTTGGAGAACCCCATGTTCAAAAACGCCCGTACGGCTACGCCCATGGTGATGGAATTGTCTTCGGCAGAAAAAGACAAGTTTGCCGAGGAGCTATTTGGTCCCATTGCTCTGCTGATCAAAACTAAGGACACCCAGGAGAGCGTTGCCCTCGCTAAAGAAATGGCCCAGCAACACGGAGCAATTTCATGTGGTGCCTACACCACCGATGCGGAGACCCGCGAGATGATCGCTGACGAGATGAGCCTGGCGGCTACTCCCGTGAGCTTCAACCTTACCGGAGGCATCTACGTGAACCAGAACGCAAGTTTCTCTGACTTCCACGTAACGGGTGGTAACCCAGCAGGTAACGCCAGCTTTACTAACCCTGAGTACGTGGTGAAGCGATTCACCTGGGTAGGCATCCGCATGCCTGCTGAGGCAAAAGCCTAAAATCAGTCAAGCAATTGCACCTCCACTCTCTGATACTGGTTAGAGAACTGGTGGTACAACTTAGCATTCCAAGCCAATTCACTCCGGTGGGTTGGCTTTTTCTATTCCTCCTTATTCAAATTCCCTCCCCTACCGGAACCCGGAATAATGTCTGATTCAGATTTGGGCAGTAAGGTGCCTACCAACACGGTGGCTCCCATCATGAGGGGGAATACAATCATCATAAAGATGAAAAGAGCAACGGGAGAATTGGGCCGGTCGTTGATGAGGGTATCAATAAGCCCAGCTAGGCAAATAAGTTCGCAGAGGCCAAGGCCAAAAAAGACGACCAATATTGCTCCAGGCATACTACGCAGAGTTCGCTTAAATTTGGGCCAAGGCTTATTGGCCTGTGGGTCTATCAGGTTCCCTTGTTGATCAATGTATGTGCCGGGGTTGGTCTTGGGCATGGGACAGTAGTTTTCCTTCAATAGGAGCAACCGAAGGTTTCCAATTTGTGTTTAAAGTACCCATTAATTTCGAGCCCTGCGCTTACCTTTGCTAGCAAATTTCTGCACTATGTCCTCTATCACCCGCCCTCAAGATCTTCTTGGCTGGTTTCGATTGGTAGCCTTGATTGAAGGCGTTTCTTTCTTACTCATTCTGTTCGTAACCATGCCACTCAAGTACGGGTTGGGCATGCACGAGCCCAATCTCGTGATTGGTTACGCACACGGTTTCTTGTTTATTACCTACATGGTGCTAGCTGGGCTTTCCATCTTGAGGTATAAGTGGGGCTTCTGGCCCTCGGTAGGTGTGCTGGCCGCCTCGCTTATTCCTTTTGGCACCTTTGTAGCCGATAAACGGGTGATGGCACCGACAGCGGAGCAACTATGAGGTATGAATGACCTATGGGATTACGATGTAATTCTAATTCCCCATTACGTTGGGTCCATACTCACCATGAGGGCCCTGGCTGGCCGAAGGGTGAGTGAATACTCGTATCCCGGATGAGAAAGGTCATTCATACGGGGAGTATACCTGGTGAGCATCTCAGCCAGAATCACCTGCATTTCTAGCAAGGCGAAGTGATTGCCAATGCAAAGGCGTGGGCCACCCCCAAAAGGAAAGTAGGCATACTTGTGACTAGGCGTACTGCCTCCCATCCACCGCTCGGGCAGGAAATCCTCTGGGCGATCCCAATAGTCGGGATGTCGGTGCACCAAATAGGGGCTAAAAATCACACTGGCCCCTTCAGGCAGCGTGTACGGCCCCCAAGGCATTTCGCGTTTCGCCAGACGCCCTAAAATCCAAACCGATGGCATGAGTCGCATGCTTTCCTGAATAAGCGGCATTAGGCTAGGGACCTGCTGTAGATCTTGCGGAGAATACGTTTCAGGAAGCTGCTGGCGTAGTTCGGTTTGCAATCGGGTGAGCCACTCCGGATGGAGCAATAGCACGTACAAGACCCAAGTAAGCGCTACCGCCGTAGTCTCGTGCCCAGCCAGAAAAAAGGTCATCATCTCATCCCGCAGTTGCACATCCGTTAATCCTATTCCTGACTCCTCGTCCTTTAGCTGCAGCAAGGTACTGAGGAGGTCCTTCCCGGTAGCTCCTTGGCGCCTCCGTTGCTCAATTAGCTGCAGCAGCATAGCATCTAGTTCCTGCACAGCCTGCTGAAATTGCCGATTATTCTTGGTCGGCAACCACATGGGTGTTGCCAAGGGAGAGGTGATCTTCCCCAGCAAAACATTCATGGCCAACGGTAATTGTTCAGAAACTGCCTGGGCCTCGCCTTCCAGATCTACCCCGAGCATGGTTTTGGCAATCACACTGAGGGTAACCTGAGTCATGTCGGCCAAGAAATGGACCGGTTTGCCTTCTTGCACATTAGGTTCCCACATCCGGAGCAGATCTTGCGCATACTGCCGCATTACCTGCATGTAGCCCATTATCTGTTCTCGGTGAAAGGCGGGTTGAATCATCCTTCGATTCGCCAACCAATACTCCCCTTCACTGGTGAAAAGTCCCTGCCCTAGCAGCAACTGTAGCTTTCGGTAGGCCTTATTCTTCTGGAAATCGCGATGCTGCCCTTGCAATAACTGCTGGATCAAATCCGGATCACGGGTGGTAATCAGCTGTCGACCTACCAATCGAAAATGAAAGGTATCCCCCATCGTCTGGGTGTGCGTCTGCAAAAACTGGAGGGGATTGGACACATACTGGCGCAAATGACCTAATGGAGATGAGGTAGGCAATGTAGGTACCGAAGACTGGGCGTAAGTCACTTGAGTTATCAGTTATTAATGATGCAGTTTTGGATTGATTTAGACTAATAAGCCCAACTTGTGATTCAGCAAAAATCTCAACCAATGCGAAGTCCGATTACTAACATGTCATCGGTCTGTTCTACCCCTTGCCGCCACACCGATTGCATATCTTTCAATATCACTTTTTGCTCACTAGCAGAAAGGCTCGATATTTCTGTAAGCAGCCGTTTGAAACGCTTCAGCATAAATTTTCGCTCAGTTCTTCCTCCAAACTGATCAGCATAGCCGTCCGTGGTGAGGTATAGCATATCCCCTGATTCTAAATGGACGGTGTGATTGCGAAAAGGTAAGGCGCGGTTCATCTGGAAGCCACCAATGGAAAAGCGGTCTCCCGACAGGGTAGACAGCTCCTCACGACGCACCAAGAATAGTGGTCGCTTGGCTCCCGCAAACACCCCATACTTATCCTCCTGGTATACGGCCATCACGGCCATGTCCATACCGTCATGGTTCAATTCCTCGTCGTCGTCCTGATTCAAGGCTAGCCGAATACCTGCGTGCATCATCTTCAGGATGGTTGCCGGATCAGTGATTTGCTTCTCCAGGATGATTTGATTGAGCAAGGCGTGACCAATCATACTCATAATGGCCCCAGGCACACCGTGCCCTGTACAGTCGGCTACTACTATAATCTGGGCGTTGTTCATGAAGCCGTACCAATAAAAATCACCGCTAACGATGTCCTTAGGCTTCAGCAAGATGAAATTCTCAGTAAAGGCCTGCCGAATAGCTGCAGGCCGGGGCAAGATGGCATCCTGGATACGCTTAGCGTACTCTATAGAACTACGCATGTGCATGTTGTTCCGCTTCAGGTCCAACAAGGCCTGCTCCAGAAATTTCGACTGATCTACCAGCTCGTCCCGTTGGGTTTCAATCTTGTCTCGTTGCTTTTCAATTTCCCGTTTCTGCGATTCCATCTCGCGAGTTCGCTCCAAAACTTTCTCAGTCAACACCTTACGAGTATTCTTCAGAGACCGCACCCGCCAGCGAGTATATAAGACCACAATACCAACAACAGACACCGAAACCAGGATAATGAACCAAGGACGCTGCCAAAGAAAGGGCGAGATGGAAAAGGCGTAACGGCTTACAGGTGCTTCTACATGCGGCCCCACCGTAGCCCGCACCTCAAAAGTGTAGTCTCCCGGAGATAGGTTGGTATACCGCACCTGACTTTGGGTGGTAAGTGGCGACCACTCATCTTCTAGGCCCACCAGACGAGATTGATACTGGATATGTTTGCCCATTTGCAGGTCTACCGCCCGATACGAGAAGGTGAGTGTATTTTGGATGGGCGACAGTGTGAGCAACTGGGGGATACCAAACCAATCAATGGGAGTCTCCTGTACCCGTTCCCAGTCAGTATCCTCATAAAAGAGGTCAATATCAGTCACAAAAATTTCCGGTTTGAGCGTCTCTCGATCATCAAACCGGGCTACGTACTGCGTCAGGCCATCGATAGTACCCCACCAAATGTTCCCTTCCGCTGATAGCGATACCGCCTTATGATTAGCCTCAATCCCACGAAACCCCTGATCTTCAGTCACCTGTGTCAAACCTACTAAAGAGTCACCTTGAAAAGTAAGTCGGTTGATACCTTGGTCTGTACCCAACCAGAGGTCATTATCCCTCCAAACAATGCTGTACACATTGAAAGATAGCAGCCCATCCAGAGTGGAATACTTAGCCATTACTTTGGGGCTTACACCGGAAATATCCACCACACAAATGCCATTGCCGGTAGCTAGCCAAAGCCGGCCTTGATCATCTGGCGCGAAGGCATTGACAATATCAGAAGGCAGCCCACTGAGGCTATTGAAATACTCTATGCCGCCAGTCTCCCGAACGCGGGCCAGTCCCTTTCCTTCGGTAGCCACCCAGAGGCTATTCTGTTCATCCAGGTACAAATAGTTAAATCCATTAGGACTAATGGCTTGTCTTTTCTGAATTAGGTTACGCTCCCATTGGCC
>DMST01000058.1:0-1055 GCA_003454975.1 Cytophagales bacterium
GCCCCGGACGATGCCTTTTTCTTCCGATGGATAGACCACATACGCAAGACGCACGCCGAGGAAAACAACACGCTAAAACTAGCCATGGGCGGAGCCTTGGTGGCGATGGGTAAGCGGAACGCTACTTTGAACGCCGCCGCCCTGGAGGTAGCCCAGGAGATGGGGCCGGTTCCCGTAGAATCGGGCGTAAGCGATTGCGAACCCTTCGATATGGTGAAGCACCTCACCAGCGACTACCTAAAGGAGAAGTTTGGTACCTGAGGGGCTAAATGCATTCCTGAAAAGCACGGACCCGCTCGTTATCGATGGGGGGCTGTCCAACGTGCTGGAGGGGCAGGGGTGTGATCTGAATCACAAGCTATGGACGGCCCGGCTGCTGGACGAAGACCCGGAAGCCCTTGTGCAAGCCCACCTGGCGTATCTGGTGGCGGGTGCGCAGTGCATTACTACGGCTAGCTATCAGGCATCGCTACCGGGCCTTGCGGAGGTAGGTTATGCTCGGGAGAAAGCCGAGGCCCTGATGGTGGAGTCCGTTGCCCTGGCCCAACAGGCGGTTGCCCAGGCTAAAGCAGCGGGCACCATCGATTTTACGCCGCTGATTGCGGCCAGTGTTGGGCCCTACGGTGCTTACCTGGCGGACGGTTCCGAGTACCGCGGTAACTACGGAGTCTCAGATGCGCAGCTGCGGGATTTTCACCGCGACCGGCTCACACTGCTAGCCAGCACGGCGGCCGATGTGCTGGCCGTCGAGACCATCCCCAGTTTGCAGGAGGCGCGTGTCCTGGCGGAACTCCTGGCCGAGGTGGATACTCCTTCGCGGATTTCCTTCTCCTGCCGCGATGCGGAGCACGTGAACGACGGTTCTACCATCGAAGCTTGTGTTTCGCTATTCCGGGGCCATTCCAAGGTGTTTGCCGTAGGTATCAATTGCACCGCCCCTACGCATATCTCGGGGCTTATCCGGCGGATACAGGCAGCCGATACGGGCAAACGGATCATCGTGTACCCAAACTCGGGCGAGGCCTACCATGCCGACACCAAAACCTAGCTGGGGG
>DMST01000058.1:1080-3543 GCA_003454975.1 Cytophagales bacterium
CTAGCTGGGGGTATCCGACCCCGTCTCCTTTGTTGCCATGGCCCAGGAATGGCGCACCCTCGGTGCAGATTGGGTAGGCGGATGCTGTCGCATCGGTCCGGAGCATATCCGCCTGATTAGGGAAACAGTATTCGGCTGATTACGGTCCATCGGGCCGCCATTACCTAGCTGAGGTGAGGCCCAAAATTGAAAAATGACCCCGACGATTGATCATCTGGCGGGGGCTATTTATCCAAATACCCGCTAAGAAAACCTGACTAGTGGTTATTTTGTCAGGTGAAGTTACCCTGAGGGTACATCATACCCATAAAATCAACCTTACTATGCTCCCAGTCCATCATTGCGAACTATGCGACCATCAACAAACCAGCTTACAACAGGGCACCACTTGTGCACTGACGAACCAAAAACCCAATTTTCACAGCTCTTGCAGCAGCATAGCCTTGAATGAAAAATTTGAGAATCGGCTAAGAAAGGCCAATGTCAATTATGAAAGTATCAAGCGGCAACGGGCCAGCGTCTACTCCTCGTCCTTAGTCATAATAGCCATTGGCGTTGTGGTCATCATTACCGGATACCTGTATGGTAAGCTGACATTGGAAGGCGGGGTTATTTCTACGGTCCCATTGATTGTCATGGCCGTAGGCCTCACCCCCATAGGTTTGGGGTTTAGAAAGTTGGTGCACTACAAGCAAGAATTTGACGACGCCAGGCGTAAAAAAGATAAGGTGGACAATGTGGTAAAGGCCAATAACCTCTTGTACGATATTGACATTTCTTTCGGTAAAGTAATCCACGGTGCCCAGGAGGTTCATGCTGAATTAAAGATATCTGGACGACGATAGCGTCTTGGAACTTAGTAGCTCAATTTTCATCCCTACTTCTTCTCGAACAATAAAAATTAGGTCATGAATATGTACGAAAGGCAAATGAAGGAGCGGTATGCAGCTCTTCATCCCGCTATTCAAAAGAGGTTTGACTTTTCCACAGATAACATGGTAGGGGTGATTGGAAGAGGGAAGATGGAGACCATTTGGACAGGCAAGGGTCTGGCAATTTTTGTTCTTAAAAAGCTGGCCAAGAGAAGTATCCTATTTCCAAAAACGGGTGAAAATATCCCGTTTGAAATTCATAACTATCCATATAAAGACACGTTGGGCCGGGAAGCCCATTCCTTAAACAGAATATTCAAATTTAAAGATGGGGAACAGCGTTTTGATGGCACGGCCATTTACAGTCAAGTGAAGGACAAGATTGTGGAATATCTCGGACTCGACCATAGCATGCTGTTCGAGATGGAGCTAGAGGCGCTGGAGAATGGTGAAATCAAGTTTTTATCCAAAAAGCAGTTTGCCTTTATCTTAAATCTCAAAATTCCAGTGCCCTCCCTTCTAAGAGGGGATATTGAATTACTGGAATGGTATGAAGATGAAACTAATTTATTTTGGCTTGACCTAAAGGTAAAAAGCAAACTACTCGGTCCACTATTTGGATTTAACGGATGGTTTGAAGTAGAATACGTGGACTTTAGGGACAAGCAATTGCCCGAAGCTTTCAAGCCTACTAAAGTTCAAGCCAAGGAATAATCACCTATCATCCCCCAGCCATCACCATGAAAGAATTCAAAGCCAAAGTATCTTACGGGCTCCTCATTCCGGTACTCATACTCCTTTTGGGTGCTGTGCTGCTACCCATTCTGCAGCAAGCCCCTATGAGCAGAATACTGCTTATGGCCTCAATCATGCTCCCCGTTATGGCTATGGTGTTGTATCTTTTTTTGAGCACTAACTACCGTATCACAGAGGATGGGCAGCTACTGATCACCAGTGGGTTTCTGTATAAGCATACCGTAGACATCTCCAAAATCACGTCCGTGACTGCCACGCGCAATCCGATAGCGGGCCCAGCGCCTTCGCTAGATCGACTGGAGGTAAAATACGAGAAATGGAATTCGGTGGTGGTTTCGCCGCAAGACAAGTTGGCCTTCATAAAAGCCCTACAGCTGGTCAACCCTCAGGTAGAATATCTGGGAAAATAAGTCCGGGTTAAACCGGTGCCTGGCAATATCCAGCTTGGGTATTCGCTACCGTATGTGAGTTCAACTATCTTCAATAATCAACCTCCAAGCGGACCGCTTAATTCACCAAATATCCTGATCACGGCTTCGGCCTATAGAATAGATGGTTACCGCCCGGGCAGTCTTTGTAGGCCATAGTTTGATCAGAGTTACTAAACATGGTCATTATATATCCAGCCTAGGGCCCAAATTCGTCAGAGGTAGCTTTTATTTTGTGCTGATAAACGAGTAACCTGCGCAGCAACTTCGCAAGAATCGGGTGTTCTAAAGATCGGCCGTCCGCTAGGTTTGTATCAAGATGGAAGCACAAAACAACGTTAACTTTCAGCGGATAGAAGAGGCCATTGGTTACATCCAAGAGCACTTCCGCCAGCAGCCCAGCCTGG
>DMST01000058.1:3572-4249 GCA_003454975.1 Cytophagales bacterium
CAGCCCAGCCTGGATGAGGTAGCCGAGCACGTACACCTGAGCCCGTATCATTTTCAGCGCATGTTTACCGACTGGGCAGGAGTAAGCCCAAAGAAATTCCTACAGTACATCAGCACCGCGTACGCTAAGAAGCTATTGAAAGAGGAGCAGGCTACCCTGTCGGAAGTTACCCACGAAACAGGACTTTCGGGCACCGGCCGCTTACACGACCTCTTTGTAAAGATAGAGGGAATGACCCCGGCAGAGTACAAGCACGGTGGCAAGAACTTGGCTATCAATTTCAGCTTTGCGGACAGCCCCTTTGGGGAGATCATTGTGGCCTCTACGCAGAAGGGTATCTGCCATCTGGCGTTCACTACGGACCAGGAACAGGCACTGCGCGAGCTAAAAGGCCAATTTCCGAATGCACAGTTCCGGCAGCACCTGGATATGATCCAGCAGAACGCGCTCTTCATCTTTACCCATGACTGGAGCCAACTGAACGAAATCAAGCTGCACCTAAAGGGGACCGATTTTCAGCTAAAGGTCTGGGAGACGTTGGTTAAGATTCCGTCGGGTGGGCTCTCTACGTACGGAAAGGTAGCGCAGCAAATCCACAAGCCGAAGGCTTCCCGTGCTGTGGGCTCTGCCGTGGGTGACAACCCGGTCGCCTTTCTGATTCCCTGCCACCGCGTCAT
>DMST01000436.1 GCA_003454975.1 Cytophagales bacterium
GGGTTTGAAAGAAGCCCTGGAGAAAGGAGCGGCCTATGCAGCCCGTACGGCCTCGGCTACCAATGGCTACTGGGGCAACCGGCAAATTCGGATTCCGCTGCCGCCCGAGCTCCAGGAGGTGGAGTCTAAATTGAGGCAGTTTGGTCTGGGCAAGCAGGTGGACGAGTTTTTGGAAACGATGAACCACGGGGCGGAAAGAGCGGCACAGGAGGCGGAGCCTATTTTTGTTGATGCTATCAAGCGAATTACCATTCAGGATGCCTGGAATATTTTGCAGGGAGAGCAAAATGCTGCTACCCTTTATTTAAAGGACAACACGTACCGCAGGCTGCAGGCTACCTTCAAACCCCACGTGGAGAATGCACTGAATCGGGTGAACGCTACTAAGTACTACACGGATGTAGTGAATGCCTGGAACCGCATACCCGGGGTGAAGAAGATTAATCCTAATCTGGAAAACTACGTGACGGGTAAGGCGCTGGATGGGCTGTTCTTCTTGGTAGCGAAAGAAGAATTGAACATTCGGGATAATGTAAGCGCCCGCTCTACGGAACTATTGCAAAAGGTATTTGATAAAGCGAACTGGCAACAGGGCTAAGAAGAACAGATGATCCAGTGAAAGGCCACCTTGTGCAAGCGGGGTGGCCTTCTGTTTTTAACGGGTGAGCGATGGAGCGCTTGCTTGAGCTCACCCGGCAGGTAGCCTGAGGTGCGCGCAGCGCGAATACCCGAAGGATGCATGCGGGGTAGCGAGGCGTGAGAGCGCGACGGTAGCTGGCCACGTAGCGGAGCGAAGGGCCTGCTACCGGCACCCCCCAAAAAAGCTTTGTACTGAGTTTGAATATAGAGTAAGGGGAGATTATACTATTCTATTACTATTTTTATAGTCATAGAATGAATGGAATAGTTGTTTGACTATTTTTATCGTTATACTTTTGGGCATGGCAAAAGGTAACAAGGGCCTGACCAAGGCTGAAGAAGAACTCATGCAGCACTTGTGGAGTCTGGAAAAAGGCTATCTCAAGGATATACTGGAAGCTTACCCGGAACCCCGGCCTGCCTATACTACGGTGGCTACGGTGATCCGTGTGTTGGTAAAAAAGGGATTCATTGCCTTCAATACCCACGGCAAGGTACACGAGTACTACCCTGCTGTGAGTAAGCAGGTGTATTTTAAGAAGCACTTGAGCACGATGGTTTCCAACTTCTTTGGCGGGTCGATGACTCGGTTTGCGTCCTTCTTCACTACCGACAAAGATCTGGATCTGGATGAGCTGGAACAGATTAAGGCCATGATAGAAGAGGAGATAGAGCAGCGAAAGGATCAATAGGTATGAGCGAATTCATGATATACCTGTTGAAAGCTCAAGGAGTTTTCATGGTGATGTTCTGCCTCTGGTGGCTCTCGGTTCGCCGCACTCCTTTCCATCGGCTAAACCGGGCGGTGCTCCTGGGTATCTTGGCCTTTTCCCTGCTGGCGCCTGGCTTGGGTAACCTTTTGCCTGAAACAGCCAGCGTAGCCATAGACCTGCCGGACATTATGGAAGTGCCCCTGGATGGATGGTACGAGGCTGCCGATGGAGAACTGGCAGGGGATGGATGGGATACTTCTGATGGGGACAATACGCCAGCCTCCTGGCTCGGTTGGCTGCTATTGGGGGTGTTGGCCATGGCTACGGTGCGGTTGCTCCTCATTTCAATACAAGTAGTGGGCTTGGTGCGCAGGGCACGTGAATACCCTAGCCATACAGTAGGCGGGATACGGTATTGCCAAACAGAGGGTAGGGAAGGGCCTAGTAGCTTTTTTCGGTGGATATTTCTACCCCAAGTGCCTGCAGAGGAGGCCATCCTTTCTCATGAGCAAGCCCATGTGCAGCAGGGGCACTCCTGGGATATCATCTTGGCAGAATTGTGGCTGTGCCTGAGCTGGTGGAATCCGCTGGCATACGCCTACCTGCGGGCTTTGCGCCAGGTGCACGAGTACCTGGCAGATGCCACTGCCCTGGAGCGGGTGCCTGCTGAAGAGTACTTGCGCGCGCTGGCTACGTATGCAGAACTGAAGGTGCGGCATCGTTCTACCATGGCAGCCTCGTTGACGCATGCCTCTTTGACCAAGCGGCTGCAGATGATGAAAAACCAACCGACGAAAGCCCAACATCGCATGGCTTATCTCCTCTTGGTTCCTGGTGTCATGATCAGCCTAATGGCCTGCCTGCCTCGGGAGCAAGTGGCTCCGGTAGCCGAAGAGTTGGTGTCGGCTGCTACGGAAGTGGTGTTGGCCAAGCCCGAACTCGTAGGTACGATCCCCAATGGAAACCCCATTCCGTCAAAAGATCTTACCCGGATAGCCTCTGGATATGGCTGGCGTATGCACCCCATATACAAGATTAAGAAACACCATGCGGGTGTGGATTTTAAGGCGCCTACGGGCACGCCCATCTACGCTACGGGGGATGGAAGGGTTGTTACCGCCCTCAACAGCGATAAGGGCCATGGTAATCACATAAAGATCCAGCATACGGAGGAGTATACTACGATGTATTCTCATATGGAAAGTATGGTGGTAGAGGAAGGGGATTGGGTGAAAAAAGGGCAGCAGATAGGTACGGTGGGAAGTACCGGGATGTCTACGGCTCCCCACCTACACTACGAGGTGCATGTAAACGGGCAACACGTAGATCCGGTGACCTTCCTTGACAAAGAAGATTTGAAAAAGGGTAGTAGGTAAAGGAAGTGTAGTATGGTTTGAAGGGTAGATACTGCCGTGGGTTGTTTGCCCCGGAAGGGATAATGGCTTAAGAGAATTAATCATTGATAATTAGGGAATTACGGGCCTGTAGGGCCTGAGATCCGGTAATACAAATTGCCCGGCCTGGCTCTCCTTTGCCTTCTAAAAAGTGGCGTAGAACGGAACTCCAATAACAACAACTAAATGATAATAAGATGATGAAAAAACGTCCGACAACAACAGGGCGCCGCGCGGTCTACGCGGTGCTAATTACCGGCCTTACGCTGAGTGTGTGGGCTTTCCGCCCGGCACACCAGCCCTCCGCTGAGGTGGCGGCCCTGGGCCCATCCACTCTGGTATGGGAGTGGCCTACGGTATACCAGGAAACTGTACCCGATGGGGACCCCATTGCCGAGAAGGATTTGGCTCGCTTGTCTTCAGAATTTGGCATGCGAAAGCATCCGAGTTCAGGAGAACGACTGCACCATAACGGAATTGACCTTGCCGCGCCCAAAGGCACCCCAATTTTGGCCGCAGGGGACGGGGAGGTAGTGGAGGCTGAACTGAGTGGTGAAGGGTATGGCAACCGGGTGAAAATCAAGCACGGAGACGAATACTCTACCTTTTATGCGCACATGCAGGATGTCTCCGTAAAGGTGGGAGAACGGGTGACGAAGGGGCAGCAGATAGGCACGGTAGGCAATAGCGGCGAGTCTTTTGGTAGTCACTTGCACTATGAGGTGATCAAGAATGGCGAGCATGTGGATCCTGCCAAATACTTACCCATGGTGAACAACAAAAGGGTCGATTCCTCAAGGTAAAGACTCTACTAAAGAGCTCCCGATGGCCACCGGGGCTCTTTAGGAATTGAATTCAATGAAGGAGTTATTCTTCCACCTTTAGGGCAAAGACTATGTTGTCGTCGACCTGGAACGTTCCATTGATTTCAATTATATGAAGTAGGCCGTGCTTTCCTTTCGCTGTTTGGAAAGCAATGACCTGGCCTACTTCCGTATCATTGATAAGGCCTTGATCAGGAGTATCAATGCCTGATTCATAGTTGCTTTTTAGTGCTAGTCCATCATTATCTCCTATAGCTACAAACTCCGCTTGGGAAAGTGAAGTGGATCTAAATGTGGTTGAGTTTAAGACAGGCCAACCACTGATGTCAACAAATACATCATTAATCGCTACAACATTCCTCCAATAAAGAGGTGAAGCAAAGGACCAGTTATTTGAAAAAGTAAATACATATCCGAAATCAATGAGCGATGAATTTTCTGGTGTTGCGGAAATCTCATTCGGCTCATAGGTATCGCCTGTAGCTACGTTAATAAAGGACTTGCTGTCACCAAAGGGGCTGGGTGCAAACAAGGTTATACTTGGAAAGGAAGCCACCGGACGAGGGGGAGTATTGGTAACCACATCGAGGAGTTCCACGGTGGTTTGCCCTACATCATCGGTGATGATGAACCGGAGTTGTGCATCCACATCTACCAACGAATCCACAAAGGTATAGCTGAGCTCGAAGTTCTTCGACCGGACTGGGGCCTCATCGGTACGCGTGAAGGAATTGATAGGCGTATAGGCTTCTTCTACCAGCAGACCGTATTCCATGGCGGTGTATCCCTCTCGGGCTGTTACTGATAAAGTGAAGTTGGTGGTAGTGCCTGCGTTGCCCTCAATCTCAGTGACGATGCTCCCATTCTGGGTAACGGACCCTACGGGCACTTGCGGTACCCGCTCCTTGGTGATGATATCTAAGGATGCGCTGGCGATTTGCCCCTTTTTATCAGTAACCCAGGCGTGCAATTCGGCGGGGTGGTCTACCAGAGCTGGATCGAAGTTGTAGAATAGAGCTGTTGCTATGCCCACAGCGCCCCCTCCCGTTGCCCATTCATAAGCAATAAGGGAGGAGTCATTTGCCGTGATTTGCCAATAATCAGTTCTGCTGTAGCCTTCCGGGGAGGAAATTTCCACATATACGGTGTCCCAGTCTAGCGCTTCTCCTTCTATTTCTGTGAGCGGGTTGCCCTCCGCGTTCTGCAGCACAATGGTAGGCGGCACCAAGGGCTTGATATGAATAGTTAAGCTCGCCTCGTCCTGTTGTCCTTCCACATCGGAAGCAAAGAATCTCAGGGCTATCTGTTGTTCTTCGTCTACCCTGGGCACCACATACTGGTAGTGGATTACGATCAGAGTATCCTGTTCGGTACTGCCATCGGGATAGGAATAAATTTGGCTAGAGTCGCCGTCAATTTCTTCGCTGATGAGGAAACTGGCCAAGCCTTCTACTGCCTCCACGGTGAGGGTAAGCGAGAGGGTGTCTTGTTCCTTAATGCTGATTTCTGAAATGGGTTCTCCCTCTACATCCCCAATGCCAATGCGTGGGGCTGCCCCCAACTCGCGGATGAGCGTAGTTACGGGTAGGGTAGTGTGAGTCGTTTGATTTTCCTGATCGGTAGTCTCAAAGCTTAGGAAGGCTGCCAGGCCTGCCAACGAATCCTGGAAGGTGTAAGAAAGTAGCAGGCTGACTAGCGTATCGTTGGTGCCTTCGCTCAATATTTCTTCCAGGAAAGTGGAATCCTGCCCGGATACAATGCCGTATCGTAGGCTCTGGAAGCCGTTGGCGGCGGTGATATGAGGGGTAAATGAAGTCGAAGAAGATGCCTCGCCTTCGAGTCCCAGAAGGGTTTCACCTAGCGAATCCGTGAAGGTGATCATGGGGCTGGGCCCAATCTGGGGGAGCTCTACTGGGTCACAGGCTACAGACAAACTCAGCCAGGCAATGAGTAGCCCGGCGATTTGCAGCAGTGAACGTACATATTTTCGCTGCGTGTTCATGATTGAGATATGTTAGTTAAAATATATTCGCAAAAGTGAGATGATTATCTGGAAAGGACAAGGTGATGTGACGGAACGATGGTGGTATTTATCATCCGCTAGCTTCCATCTTTTCAAGTAGGAAGGAACGGGGTATCTGCTATCAACTGAAAGTTCGTTCACCACACCGTTGACCACCCCTTACACGGTTGGTCTCAAAAGTTCGCTTTATCTACAGGAATAGCCGTTGGATAAAAGGGGAAGAATCAAAGCATTTGACAGCGAACTGATTAGTGCCGAAGTTGGGATAGCCACTCCTCTGATTCGGCCTATGAGGTTCGAGTTCCCTGCCTGATTTTGTAGAATAAAACCTGAGAAATGATGAAAAGCAATGAGCCATTTTTAGCACTCACTCCCTATGAATTGCAAGCCCTAAAAGGCGGGGCTAACCCTTGGTTGGATGAAGAAGGAGATGGAAACGGTTGAGTCGTTGATTTGATCCGGCTTTCCACCTTAAAAAAATAAGCTTTATGAAAGAGCAACAACAGAAGAGTCAAGCTTGGGGCGGCTTTCAGCCCTTGTGTAACCCTCAAGCGATACAGGGTGGGTTCTCCGCTGGAGATCCTCGTCCGGTAGAAAATATCGGGTAGGGCTCCACCGGAATACCGGGGTCCCTTTAGTTATCAAAGAGGCTGTCTCATAAGGTTATAATACGATTTTGCAGCCGAATAATCTTTGGAAACTGCTTCCCCTCAGAAGGGGAAGCTCCCGCAGGGTGAAGGGGTTAAAATTTCATCGGCATGAAAAACAGCTCTAGCAGGCCATTTAGGTGCATCCGATGAGGAAAAACCCTTTCCGGCTTCCAGCCACCTTTCCCTGAAAAGGGAATGGATTTTTACCCTCAAAAGTAAATTTGGTGAGCCGAAAATTCGCGTTCATTATGAGACAGCCTCTTTTTTTGTAGTAGAGATTAGATCCCCAAGCCGGAAAGTGACGGCTTGCGTAGGAAAGTGCCCACAAACAAAAGTACCGCTACGATGACCCCCGTTTGAGCCCCGCCCCAGTTGGCCCACTCGGTGGCGATGATGCCCCCCACATACGATGCCAGCAGGAAGAAGCCCAGGTTAGACGTGCGTGGGATCCAGTACAGAATCACACACCCAATCTCTAGCGTACCAATAAACGCCATGTGCTCTAGCAAACCCGCTTTTTCCATGGCACCCTGCATCATGTCTGTTGCCATGAGTTTGTTGATTCCGCTGAAGGTGATCATGCCGGTTGGTAGTACGGAGAGTGCATATCCAACCATGACGCGCACTCGATGAGTGCCTTTTTCGTGCAAAGAAGCCATTGGCAGTGAGGAATGATGAGTTGAGCAGCAAGGTACCCTACTGCCTGCCTGACCGGGGTCTTGTGGCAGACGTTGTCCTGGATAGGTGATGCAGCGAATATCCCGCAGGAAAACCTCGTTTTTGCTCCCCAAGGCGAGATGGAAATAATTAGGCAATAGCCAGGTACCCAGGAAATAAAAGAAGCACCCTCGGACAGAAGGTGCTTCTTTCGCTTCAAGTTCTAGGCGGTTTATATTCCTAGTCCGGACAGGGAAGGTTTTCTTAAATACGTGCCTACGTAAAACAGAACGGCCACCATAAGGCCGGGAAGAGGGGGCTCCCCGCCAGTGAGCTCAATAGCAATAATGCCACCTGCATAAGAAGCCATCAGGGCAAATCCTAAACTAGAGGTCTTGGGAATCCAGTAAAGGGCCAAGGCGATGAGCTCGATGGCGCCTATCAATACAACTTTATCTCCCAAACCTACGGCCGACATGTTTTGGACCATTTCATCGGCTTTAGTCACCTTGCTGAAACCGCTAAAGGCGATCATCAATGAAGGAAGAATGGATACGATGAGCCCCGCAATGCGACGGCCCTTGGAAATGTTGGATTCAAATAAAGCAGACATGATGTCGGATTTTGATGTGTTTACATTGAGTGTATTGACATTAAAATTAACACAAAAAACTCCATTGTCAATCCTTCTGGCAAATCCTGTTTATTCTGGGATAAAGATCGAAGCGGACCAGTGGCCTTGAAATACCAACACCGGCAAGTGCTAAGGAAAGAGTTTGGTTACTCCGAAAAATCAGTGAGCTTTTTCACCTTTTGGCATTCGGTGATGGCATCGATCATGCGGGTATAGTGCACCTGCTCGCCCGTATCCAGCGATTCGTAGACGTACGCCTCGTCAATTACCAACAAGCGGCTCTTGCCCAGGTTGTAGCGGAGTGCTTCCACCACATCACCTTCCTGAAGCGGGTTTTTGTCTAAATCTTGTAGCGCTGGAAGTTTGTTTCCTTTGGAGCGTTGGCGTTTGAATAAATTTAGCATCCGACAAAGATATCAGGCCTGAGGAGAAGATAGAAGTCAGAAATGAGAAGCGGGAAGAAATCGGTTTTTCCAACCTCCTGTTTCCAACAACAAGCTTCGAATGGTGGTCTCCCGAAAACGATGCCGAAAACCATTGCCTTGCACATTTCTAAGAGGTAGCTGACTACATGGCCCTTTTGCCTACCTTTGCCACTTTTCTGAGAGAGTTTATACTTCTATTACCGCACAAGTACATGATCAAGTACCAACACACAACACACCAGAGCCTGGGTGCTTTCAGTGAGTATGCGCTGACTGACCAAGGCCTCTCAGGCCGCACCGCCGAAGCCAACGTACGCGTATTGAACTACGGCCCCAAAGCCGTGCGCATCTCGGTATCCCAGCAAGAGGTATTCGATGATTTCTCCTTTGCTGTAGTAAGCGAACCACAAAACCTGACACAGTCTTGGGAAGATACCGCCGATCTCCTCCGCCTGTCTTGGGACGGTTTTGTGTTGGAGATACAAAAGAACCCCGTTCGGTTCCGTTTTTTGACCCCCGACGGAAAGGTGATCAACGAAGACGACCCTGCCTTTGGTACGGCCTGGTTAGGCCCGCAAATGTCGGCCTACAAGGTGCTGCAAGAAGGCGAGCGCTTTATCGGCTTAGGGGAGAAAACGGGTAACCTGGATCGGCGCGGTGAGGGGTATACGAACTGGACCACGGACTACTTTGCCTACCCCAACGAGGCCGACATGATCTACGGGGCGCACCCCTTCTACATGGGACTGCACAACGGACTGGCCTACGGCATCTTCCTCGATAATACCTACAAGACGCACTTCAACTTTGGGGCGTCTAACGATCGTTTTTCGTCCTTTACGGCCGAAGAAGGCGACCTGAACTACTACTTTTTTGCGGGCACGCCAGCGGAGATCCTGAAAGCCTATACGGACCTAACCGGGCGGGCACCCATGCCCCCCAAATGGAGCCTGGGTTACCAGCAGTGCCGCTATAGCTACTATCCTGATCATGAGCTGCTTACGGTAGCCAAGACCTTCCGCGACAAACAGATTCCGGCGGATGTGGTGTACTGCGACATCCACTACATGGATAAGTACAAGATCTTCTCCTGGGACCAGGAGCGCTTCCCCGATCCCAAAGGCATGATGGATACGCTGACGGATCAGGGCTTTCACTTGGTAGTGATTGCTGACCCTGGCATCAAAAAGCAGGAAGGCTATGCGCCTTACGAAGATGGAGTGAAGGAAGACGTATTCATCAAATACCCCGACGGCCAGCCCTACTCCGGTGAGGTATGGCCAGGTTGGTGCCACTTCCCCGATTTCTCCGATGAGCGGGCACGCCGGTGGTGGGGCGACTGGTTCCGCGAGTATACTAAGGACGGTTTGGAGGGCTTCTGGAATGATATGAACGAGCCCGCCACCTGGGGGCACCGGATTCCCGAACTGCTCAACATGTCCTTCGAGGGCGAGGGCGGCAGCATGCGCCGGGGGCGCAACATCTACGGTATGCAGATGGCACGTGCCACTTACGATGGCGTGAAAAAGCACCTGAAGGGCAAGCGCCCTTTCAACCTTACCCGTTCTTCGTACGCGGGTATCCAGCGCTACTCTGCCGTCTGGACGGGCGACAACATCGCCAGCGACGAGCACATGCTGCTGGGCGTACGATTAGTAAACAGCCTTGGGCTTACCGGTATTCCGTACACCGGGCCTGACGTGGGCGGTTTTATGGGCGAGGCCGGCGTAGACTTGTTCGCGCGCTGGATCTCCATTGGGGCGTTTACCCCCTTCTTCCGCGGCCACAGCATGGTGAACACCCGCGACACCGAACCCTGGACCTTCGGGGAAGAGGTAGAAGAAATCTCGCGCAACTACATTAGCCTGCGCTACCGCCTGATGCCCTACATCTACGGTGCCTTCTACGAGGCTACCCAGAATGGCCTGCCAGTTTCGCGCAGCCTGGCCATTGAGCACGGCACCGAAGCCCCCGTTTTTGATTCGGCCTACCAAGAGCAGTTCCTTTGCGGCCCCTACATATTGGTTGCCCCTGTAGAAAGCGACCAGAAATTCACCAAGGTGTATCTGCCTGCCGGCAAGGACTGGTATGACTTGCACAGCGGAGAATTCCACACGGGTGGTCAGGAAGTGTACGCCGATTCGCCCAACTGGCGTTTGCCGCTTTACATTCAGGCGGGAGCTATTCTGCCCATGCAGACACTGGTACAAAGCCTGACGGAGAAGCCCGAACCGGTGCTGCACCTGCACGTGTACGCGGGTGGTGATGGTACCAACTATACCTACTACGAGGACGACGGCGCCACCTACGAGCACGAGGGTGGAGCCTATTATCGCAGAACTATTCAGCTACAGGGCAACACCCTCAGCCTAGGTGCGGTGGAAGGCAGTTTCGCCACCAACTTCGAAACCGTGAAGGTGATTTTGCACGGCTTTGAGCAATCTGAGCAGGTAACCGTAGGCGGCCAAAGCCATGGCACCTCTGCAGAGATGCACCGCTACACCGAACCCATCACCCAGTTTGATCCGGTGGGCGTGCCTATTCCGGTGGTTCAGCAGCCCGTACGTACGGTGGAGCTACCCTTCTCGGCCGAGCCGTTCGAGGTGAAGATTGGGTAACCGACCGTACCGATGAAGAAAAAGGACAGGTCCCCTGCATTTGGGGAATCTGTCCTTTTTCTGTTTTGGTGGGAAGGGTTTGGTTTGGGGAAATGAATGGCAAGCCGCAGAGTCTCAGCCAGGGAAGCCCCTAGCCCTGTGTCCCACTGGGTTCGAATTTCAGAAATAGCGCTGCGCGCTCATCGTTCCATCTTGTAAAGACAACCCCAATCTCCCCCCGTCGGGGCCGGCCTTCCAGGTTTTCTGCCCGCATTCATTTTAAGGTATTCCCATTAGGTACATTCCTACCGCGCCGCGCAGGCCGGAGGCAATTGATGACTTTTTCAGTAGCCCCTAAAATATGTGCCCCAAATATTCCTCAGGGTTAAAGGGCAGGTTATACAGCCTATTATAATTACTCCCAAAAAGGGTGAAGGGTAAACCTTACCAGCCGTGGGCAGATGATTTTCCGCTCCTCAAAAGGGGAGGCATATTGAGTCCATTATAATAAGAAATGAGTGCTAGATCGTGGACTTTCTACTTTGGTTTCCTCCATGGGGTTGGCATTCTATCCCTCCAGGTTTTTCCTCCTTCGAAGGGAGGAAAGGAATGAAATGCCTGTAATGGGTTGATTGTCTGGTCTTTAAGTAATCGGTTGGCTTGGTCGACTCTGTCAGGGAATTAATCGAAGGTAGACTTTGAAAGTACAGGTAAGTGCTTAGGTTTGTTAATTGAAGGTAAAGAGAATGTTATGGGAGTGATTAACCACGAGTTAGGGGATATCGATGCTTCGCACCCCAATAAGGTGCTCAACACCATGAAGCACGGTGATTTTAGTCAGAAGAACATCGATTCTTTTGTGGCTACGGTGGAAGGGGTGCTACTGAGCAGGGAAGACCCTTACGTGGTGATCTACGACAACTCGGCACTAAAATGGATGACCTCCCAAGAGCGCATTGCTGCAGGTAAGGCGCTAGGTACGCTGGAACCCAAGCTGCAGGACTACTACTCGGGTACCATCACCGTGATTACCAGCCCCATTACACGCATGATCAGTCGTGGCGTTACCCTGGTGATGAAGAATAAGAAACCCATCGTATTTGTATCTAGTATAGAAGAAGCCCACAAGAAGGCGGACGAGTTTTTGAGTAAGGTGATGGTGGCTTCTTAAGCCCACATTGCATAAAGTAATTGATATACCTTTCTGAATTTTCCTTTCTCGGTATTCTCAAAGCTACGCTTATCCGAAGCTGATCCACACGGCTTGTTAGCGGCCCAACTCCGCCAGCACTTCGTTGGAAATAGTAGAGGCCTCGCCCACTACCCGTAGCCAGTCTACATCCGAAGTATTGCTAACCAGAGCTACCGTGACGCGCTGCTCTGGGTAGACGATGAGCTTGCAGATGGCCCCGGTATTTCCGCCTGTATGGGAGAGCCGCGGCCTGCCCTTGGGGTCGGGCGATACTCCCCAACCCAGGCCGAAGCC
>DMST01000295.1:0-247 GCA_003454975.1 Cytophagales bacterium
CGTTGTCCTCTTCGTGCAATTCCCAAGTCTTGGGTTGTCGCACAATCTTCACCCGCAGCTCTGGCTGGGCTATCCCTTCGTAGGCATACTTCAGCGCATTGGTCACCAGCTCATTCACAATCAGCGCCAGGGGCACCGCTTGGTCCATGTCTACCGTGGTAGGTAGTAGCTCCAGCACCGGTTTCACCCGGCCGTCGAAGGCGTGCACCAGATTGAGCACCAGCTCTTCCAGATACTCGTGCAGGTC
>DMST01000295.1:270-1190 GCA_003454975.1 Cytophagales bacterium
GCGGTCTCGTGGTCTTCGCGATACAAGCGGCGGTGGATGAGCGAGAGCGCCTCTACCCGGTATTTGCCGGAGGCAATGGCCTGCCCGGCGGGGTGGTCACCCAGCGCATTCTCCTGTAAGCTCAGCAGGCTCGTCACCATCTGCAGGTTATTCTTCACCCGGTGGTTCAGTTCGCGCAACAGCAGTCCCTTTTCCTGCTCACGCTGGGCTAGCTGCTCCTTCTGCCGGGCCAGTTGTACGTTGGTGCGCTTACGTCGCATGCCACTGCGGAAAAGTACCAGGGCCAGCAAGGCCACCAGAACTACCACGACTACCAGCCCCCACGTCACGTACCGCTGCTGGGTATTGAGTTGCTGTAGCAACCCAATCTCTGTTTCGCGCTTATCGATCTCGTAGCCCGCCTTCACCCGCTCCAGTTCCTGGATATTCTCCCGGTTCACCAAGCTGTCCTGGTAAGTTTGGAAAAGCTGCTGATAGGTAAATGCCTCAGCAAATTCTTCTTGGCGCTGGAAGAGTTGCACCAGCACAGCGCTAATGTCCCGGACCTGTTCCTTCAGGTTTTCCGTTTGCGCTATCACCAGGGCTGCCTGTAGTTCCGTTTGGGCCATGGTTGTCT
The DNA here is from genome assembly GCA_003454975.1 of Cytophagales bacterium. Taxonomy (GTDB): domain Bacteria; phylum Bacteroidota; class Bacteroidia; order Cytophagales; family Cyclobacteriaceae; genus DMST01. The sequence continues at coordinate 887 of DMST01000295.1, forward strand.
TGCCCATGGCCAGGTAGGTTTGTCCCAGTTCCGCTTGGTACACCGCGGTGGCATACGGATCCCCCAGGGAACGAGAAAGCACCAAGGAAGCCTCCAGCTTGGTCTCGGCAGCTGCTAAATCTCCTTCGGTGCGCAACACCATACCCCAGTTACCTAAGGTATAGGCCTCAATGATCGGGGAGCCCAGGGCCTCGTTGATGGCCAGGGTGCGTTGCATTACCTGCTTGGCTTCCGACCACCGCCCGGCCAGGCGGTAAGCTTCACCCAAATTGAGTAGGCCGCCCACAAACGCGTAAGTGACCGA
>DMST01000295.1:1250-3305 GCA_003454975.1 Cytophagales bacterium
GATGGCCAGGGCATGCCGATAGTAATCAATGGCGGGGTTGTATTCGGCATCGCTCAAGGCATTGTTGCCCAGCTGGATAAGCACCGGGCCCATCGATGCCGAATCCTGTGCGTTCTCATACACCCGGAGGGCCGTAAGGGCCGCCAACTCCGCTTCCGTCCGGTTGCCCAGCAAGCGCTGAATGGCCCCGATCTCCTCCCAGGCAAGAGCCTCCAAAGTTGGATCGCCCAGCTCACGGGCCATAGCAAGGGCCTCCCGGGCATAAGCCAGCCCCTGAGCAAAATCAGTTTCGTCATGCGCCAGGGTACGCAGTAGTACGTACCGCGTAGAATCAGACAAATCCGGTTGGGCCAGCAAAGCCTGCACGCTGTCTGCCTTTTGCTGATACTGCCCCCAGGCCACTCCCGTCAGCAAGCATCCCACCATCAGCCACCCCCATCGCATCATCCGCCTCCGCCGTTGGTTACCTTTACTACCGGGTCAAACTTGCCAAAATACCGCTGATTGATTCCAGATTCGTTCACCACTACCGAGAACAAAAAGCTCATTGACAGGTACCGGGTATCACCCGGAGTATAAGGAGGGATCGCCTTTGGCAGGCAGAAGTTCGTACCCTCATCTCCCCCCATGGGGAATATATCCAGCCGCTGCCCGTCTCTGCTGTACCCCACACTAAAATTGCCCGATACCAAATCAAAATACTTATTCCAATCCGGGGCGGGGCCACTATTCTCTGCCAGCGGATCGATAAACGAAAATCGGATCAGCTGAAAGTCATAGGTAGAGTCGGGCGAATCTTTCTTAATCGAGATGTCCATTTCACTCTTTGTGGACAGCTCGGGCAAGGCATATTCACCATCCACTTGCGACCGTTCGTAGCTGAAAATGGCATTCACGTTTACGGGATCGTCCTGAGATTTGCCTGCATTGCCAAAGAGCCGGAGTGGCATCAAGGTGCTCAGTATTTCGTCGGGCACGGCAAAGGAAGCCGAGGCATTATTCGTATCGGGAGTAAGTATGTCTACATTCATAATTTTTGATTTTTCTATATGGTGACCTGTGCTGATGTATTCCCAACCTATCGGTAATAGTTGTTTATCAGCAAAAACATAGAAGCCGTACTCATCCTCCCCCTCCGTTGGTAACCTTCACTACCGGATCGTACTTACCATAGTAGGTTTTGCCACCAAAGCTGACCGAAAATGTAAAGCAAAGGGCCAGGTACTGCGGTGGGTCTTGGGGTTGACTGTAGGGCAGAGCCATGAAGGGTACCCCCTCCCGCTGTTGGTTGGGTTCCGGAGGTCCAAAATCAATCCGCTTTTCTACCGCATTCTGTTCGTACAGAAAGGGAACCTCAGCGATAGGGTAATTACCCGAGCCCATAGGTCTTCCGTCTTGCAGGGCAAAAATATCCTCCCAAGGCTTCGGGGTTTTACTTACATTCTTGAACGTAAAGAAGGTAATGTCGGTCTCTAGGTCTGGTCCCGGTGTAGGAGGGTCCTTCTTCCAATATACCGGCATGTGTGCCCCAACTACAGAAAGTTCGGGCAGGCTAAACACCCCTTGTGCCACGGAGTGCTCATAAGTGAAATAAGCATTAAGATCAAAGGGGGTTTCCTTAGTATTATTCTCGATGGGTATCACCCCCGCCTCTATCAATTCATGAATCAACCGATCGGGTACACCAAAGGAAATACGCGCCGGGTTTGCTTGGGTAATGATGTCAACGGTCATAAGGTTATCATTCCTGTTTTGCTATTGCCACAGTTCATTTCCAGCAAGCTAAATCTATTACCAAGCGTCTAAAATTTCACCCTATTTCAACGAAAAACCGCCAAATCCACTCCCTCAGCCCAGTTTTCCATACACTCACGCATTCCGTCCATTCACTCATCTTTTTAGCAATCTCCCGCATTATCGGGTAGCATTCGGGTACTAATCTAACCCAAATACACAGATGATACCCGTTCTACTCGCTGCTTTCAGACAAACGCCTTTTGTCTAAAAATGGTAACAACCGCCGCGGAATGTACAAGCCTTCCGTCGGCGGTTCTG
>DMST01000295.1:3410-3547 GCA_003454975.1 Cytophagales bacterium
CCCTAAATCTGGTCGGATTCCGACCGTTGGCTCTCCGGTTTCGGAGCGGCCCCGCTACCGCTATGTCTTTTGCTTCATCCCCCCATAGTGGCGGTCTATTCCGCCGCGACACTCTTTCCTTCACGCAACGCGTGCAA
>DMST01000120.1:0-4187 GCA_003454975.1 Cytophagales bacterium
CGGCCGTGTACTTGGTGCATTTCATCGGCAACCTCCAGCGGATCTCCCATGGCCTTTTCTGAGGCCTGTTCAAAGGCTTCTTGCTCTGTGTAGCCTGGCACCAAATAATCGTCAATACGGTCGCGCAGGCTGCCTTCCAGCTCCTCAATCAGGCCCGGTTCCAGGCCTTGATACTTGCTCAAGGACCTGCGCCATTGGCCAATGGCATGTTCTAAAGAAAATGGCATGTGGTTGGGGTTTGAGGTGAAAAAATCAGGAATTCAGATCCAGTTGTAAGCCCGAACCATTCCAGAGCCGTTCCAGGGCCTGGTGTACCTGCGTCCATTGCTTCTTTTCGGCTTCCAGCGCCTCCTTGCCTGCAGGAGTCAAGTTGTAATACTTGCGCTTACGCCCGTTATCCAATACCGACCAGCGCGAAACAATGAGCCCTTCTTTTTCCATCCGTTGCAGTACCGGGTACAGCATGGCGTCCGTCCAGGAAAGGGTACCCCCAGACAACTGCTCCACGTGTTTAATGATCTGATAACCATAGCTCTCGCCGTGCGATAGCAAGGATAAAATGAGCGGTTTTGAGCTTGCTGCTACTAGCGCTTTTGTGGCCATAATGTGTTGCTTTATACCTAATGTTGTTAGGTAAAGGTAGAAAATCTTTTTATACCTAACAACGTTAGGTATGACGGGGCCATGACCTACACCACCCCATGCTTTTTCTATTGTCCCGATGGTAACTCCTACTTTGTATTAAGTGAGTTAATCCATCTTCTTCCTCCCAATCCTGAATTCGTACCTTGTACCATGTCTACCGCTAACTTCCGTATCTCCATTACTTTCTGGTTACTATGTCTTTTTCTGGGTAGCTGCCAGCCGTCAGATCCTTTAGACCTTACCCGAGACTTGCGCCTGCACTTAACCGGAGAGGGAGGGTATCAAGACCAATCCTCTTTCCATTGGTCCGTAGATAGTCATGGGGTAGTACCCGTGGCGGGTGGTGCGGTAGGAGAGGAGGCGCTTCGCTTTGCCGATAGCGCCTACCTGGAGGTGGCTTCCGGGCATGCCTTCTTCACGGGCGATTATTCTATTTCCGTATGGATTCATCCCACTTCCGGCGGCACCTGGACCCGAATCCTCGATTTTAATCAGGATGCACCTGCTTCTGGACCCGCAGTCACATTCTTATTTGGCCGACCCGACTCTACGGAGGTCCACTTGTGGCTAGACCAGTGGGTGATGCACAAGGGCGTAGCCGTGGAGTCCATCGTGGACTTTTCCCGTGAAAGGCCCTACGACGCTGCTCTCGGCTATGCCGTACAGCTTGATCAATGGCAGCACCTAGCCGTCACCTATCGCGCAGAAGCGCCTAATCCGCTAGGGAGCCAGACCAATACCAAGGGCCAAACGGTGCCGCTAAAAGGCGAAGTCACCCTCTACGTCAACGGCCAGAAGCATAGTACCTCTGGCTACTGCCTATCGCCGCAAGGCACCACGACCACGAATTATACCGGCCGCAGCCTGTTCCCCGCCGATCCTTACTACCAGGGCTTGATGGACGATATCCGAATCTATGATAGGGCGCTGTCTGAAAAGGAGATTGAGGCTTTGTATGCATTGGGAGAATAGTCGTTCTGTACCCTGCCAATGACCAAAGTGAATCTGCTCCGCTACAGTTATGAGACCCTTAAACATTCAAGGGAAATAATACTTCGTAGTCTTGGTACAATTCTTCTTCTAGTCCTTTGAAGGTTTCTTCAATATGATCGAAATATTTTGCCACCATGAAAAATGAAGAGTAGGATATCTCCTGATCTTTGTTGACTCGGTCATAGGTAGGCAAAAGCACTTTCGTAATGATTTTGTCCATCCAGGGTTGAATAAGGGAATTTCTGAGCCAGTCCTGATCTTGATATCGGTCGGCTTCAAATAGCAGAGCGCGGTATTGACATTGATTAATCACCAGCCGGATAATGGCTAAAACAAAGAATTTACCGGGAGGAAATATGCTCAGATCCGTCAGATATTTCTTGTTGTTATGATAAGAGTCTGCGTCTGAAATTTTCCCTTTCCTACGGGAATCAAGTAGTTGGGATTGGTCGACTCTATTTTTCAAAGTCCGGAATTTTTCTCCCGTTTCTTCCCATACTTGCATATTGTCCCGGATCTCGTTCACAAGGGATTCTTCTTGCTCCAATATGCTCATGAGGTTTAAGGCCAAAATCATGTCTTGAGCCAATTTGGAATTGACATCCTCCAGGTTGAACCCAAATACACTTTTGTAGTCATCGCTGTTCTCCGCAAATATTTTCCCGGGGTTAAGTTGCTGCTGGCTTGGCTCCAGGTTGAAGGCTCGGTAGGCCTTGGCCAATCGAGACATAGTGAAGATATCGTGTTGATTTTTAAATTCTCCCGTTGTCTTTCCTAACATGGGATGCGGGGTGTCTTGCATTGATAAGCGCTCCCCTCGCTTTATTTCATAGAAATATCCCAAGTTGCTAAGCTCCTTTTGTAATTTGATTTGCTCTTCATTATTGGAGAAGAAATCCGTAGTCAGAACGGTGTTTTGTGTGTTATTGAACCGAATGACCTGCATTTCGAAGTTCTTGTCATTGGCCTTGGTTCCGGTTTGAATAATGCGGAAAAGCACTAACAATTTGTCAAAGTCTTTAAATGCTTCGTCTCTAGCCTCCCCTTCATCCAACCTGCGGTTTTGTTGGTTGAGCCTCACCCTTTTTTTAAAGGCTTCAAAAATGGAATTCACCGTCTGTGCTCCATTAATGATTTGAGGATTCGCAATCCTTATGGAGCCGTTGTCCCTAGCTTTAAAATTAGGTGTAGTAATCGTTAGGCCATTATTGAAATAATAAAACTGGGTAGGCGGCTGCTTTAATGCCGACCTAATGATGGCTTTATTGATGGGGGTAGTGCCCAGATTGAATCGGATGTTTTTGTCAAATAATCTAAATTGATGTTTCTCCCGCATTCGTACTATCTCGCTACCGGTAATCAAGGAGATTAAAGTGAAGTGGCTACCTATCTTGCTGGAAATAAAGTTATTATCTTCCTGAAAAGTAATTTTCACCTCCACTTCTCCGGGAGGTAAGGGGGCCTCGCGTGATTGAAATTCTTCGTACTGTTGTTGGATTTGATGTGTGCCGAAATAATTGAGGTTTTCGGTTTCTTTTTCGGAGAAATTATTGGGAATGGTATCCTTTTCGATGTGTCCTAAATGCAAGAAATAGAACTGTTCGGTATACCCTCGCCGCTTATATTTTTTGTAATCATTGGCAATGTTCCGCAGGGCAGAATTATCATTTTTATTCACAGAATTCAGCCGATTGGGAATATTCAATAAGCGCCTGAGCCACTCTGGGTTGCACGGTTCATTATCCAATCCCTTGTTACTGTGTACATCTCCTCTACACTTGATGAAATAGATATCCCGAGATTCTTCATCTACATACATAGCGTCAAGATCCAATCCCGACCCCCACATATCTACAATCATGGATTTGATTTCCAGTTTGGAAAGCTTCCAAAACAAAATCTCCATGGCCCACATGGGGAAATAAGCTAGGTAATTCTCCTCTTCCCCGAAACGCTTGAGTTCCTTTCGTATGGTGGATGCAAACTGTTTGTTTGTGATGTGTGTAGACATAAACTCTTGTGAAAAGCTGTGACTGCGTTCGATTCTTATTTCTACAAATATTCCTTATTTGATCAAAAATTCAACCAAGTAGTAAGAGAATCCGAAACTGGTACAGAAAACGTGCTCCATCCCTCACCGGTTAATGGTCCGCCGATGGTCATTTTTCCTCCGTTTTGCACGAAAGAGATGCGCTGAGGGTAGTGTTAGCTATCCGGGCGGATGAGCCCGACGCCAGCGAAATCATATCCGTTCTGCTTATCCTAAAGGAAATATTACATTTAGGGGATTGGGTGGGAAATATCTCCCTACCAATACACCACTGACTCAATGAACCTAAAACCGATCTCTCGTTTCCTGGACTTTGTTCCGCTTACTATGTGCCTTCTTTTTGGCGGACTTCCCAGTGTTTTCGCCCAATCCAATTATATGGAGCAGCTACAAAATCTCCAGATTCGCAGCATTGGGCCCTCCAATATGAGCGGGCGCATCACCACCATCGATGTAGTTCATAGCAATCCTAACGTGATGTATGTGGGTGCGGCCAGCG
>DMST01000120.1:4292-4982 GCA_003454975.1 Cytophagales bacterium
GCCATCCAGCAAGAGGACCCTGCCGTGGTGTGGGTAGGCACGGGTGAGGGCAACCCCCGCAACTCCATGAACCTGGGTATGGGCCTATTCCGCAGCCAGGATGCAGGACAGAGCTGGGAACTCATGGGGCTGGCGGCCACGAAAACCATCCACCGGATTATTGTAGATCCTGCGGACGGTAACACCGTGTACGTGGGGGCGATGGGCGATCCCTTTACGCCCGGGCCAGACCGTGGCCTTTACCGTACGCGCGACGGTGGCGAGACTTTCGAGAAGGTCCTTTACTCCAACGAACAAAGCGGCATTGCGGATCTGGTGATGGACCCCACTAACCCCAAGAAACTTCTGGCGGCCCTATATGAGCATCGGCGTACGCCCTACAGCTTTGTGAGCGGTGGGCCTGGTTCGGGGCTATATATGACGCTGGACGGCGGCGATACCTGGACCCAGCTAGGAGAGGAGCACGGCCTGCCCGCCGGGGAACTGGGCCGTATCGGTCTGGCGATTGCCCCCAGCAACCCCAACCGGATCTACGCCAAGGTAGAGGCCACCAAAAATGCCCTCTACCGCAGTGATGACGGCGGAAACACCTGGGAGATGGTCAACGATAACCTACGGTTTACCAATAACCGGCCGTTCTACTTTCAGGAACTCGCGGTAAGCTCAGAGGATCCTGACCTGCTCTATAAC
>DMST01000354.1:0-1762 GCA_003454975.1 Cytophagales bacterium
TATTAGGTTTATAGGCCACTAAAACAGACAGTTGTAGGCCCAAGGCCACCCCTGCTAGGGGTGGCCTTTTTCATGGGCAATAAAAAACCCTGCCGATAAGGGCAGGGTTTGTAATGGGGTGAATGAGGAAAGAATTATCCTTCTTCGCCTTCTTCCTCCTCTTCGTCGTCTCCTCCTTTTCCACGCAGTGCACGGGGAATTTCTACTGAGCAGATGGATACTAAGGGGCTGTTTACAATCTCGTAGTTTTCAGCCTTAAGTTCTCCCACCTTGGCTGAACGGCCTAAATCCAATGCAGCAATGTCTACATCGATAAAGTCAGGCATATCCTTGGGCAAGGCCTTGATGGTCAGCTTGCGCAATTTCATAACCAACTTACCACCTTTGGCCACACCAGGAGCTGTGCCTGTGGTGCGAACAGGGATGTCCATTTTTACCGCCTTGTCGTCACGCAACTCCAGGAAGTCAGCGTGAAGCAGCATTTCACTTACGGGGTGGAACTGAGCATCTTGCAGAATAGCCAAGCGCTCATCGCCTTCAATGTTCAACTTAACATGGTAGGCATTCGGTGTATAAATCAGAGGACGGAAAAGAATAACAGGAGCACTGAAGTGAATCTGATCTTTACCTCCGTACAAAACACAAGGAACATTGCCTTCCGCGCGGATGGCTTTGCTATCGGTTTTGCCGAGATTTGCTCTTTTATACCCTATAATCTCAACAGTTTGCATATGTATTTATTTTAAAACGGTTGCTACTTAGATGAACAGCGAGCTCACCGACTCGTTGTCATGAATTTTGCGGATCGCTTTCGAGAATAGCTCGGCCACGGTCAGCACTTTAATCTTCTTGCTAGGCTTAGGCTGAGGAATGGTATCGGTGATCACCAATTCTTCCAGGGCTGAAGCTTCAATGTTGTCGAAGGCTTTACCAGAGAGTACGCCGTGTGAACATACAGCTCTTACTGATTTGGCTCCCTTCTCTTTTACCAGATTTGCCGCTTTGCAAATCGTACCTGCGGTGTCTACCATATCATCGATCAGGATGACGTCCTTCCCCTCTACATTGCCAATCACGTGCATCTCGGCTACCTCGTTGGCCTCCTTGCGATACTTGTGACAAACCACGAAATCGGTACCTAAATATTCGGCATATTTTCGTGCTCTGGCTACTCCTCCTACGTCAGGGCTCGCAAAGATAGGGTTTTTCAATTTCAAACTCTTCAAGTAAGGCACGAAAATGGCCGAAGCGTGAAGGTGATCTACGGGGATGTCAAAGAAACCTTGGATTTGTCCAGCATGCAGGTCGCAAAATACGATGCGGTCCGCACCTGCGGCTGAGATCAAATTGGCGTTCAATTTAGCGGCTATGGAAACCCGGGGGCGGTCCTTTCGGTCCTGGCGGGCGTAGCCAAAGTAGGGGATTACTACCGTTACGTTGGCGGCGCTCGCTCGCTTGGCTCCGTCAATCATAATCAGAAGCTCCATCAGGTTGTCCGCTGGGGGCATGGTGCTCTGGATGATGAACACGTGGTACCCACGTATAGACTCGTTGAAGGCGGTGGAAATCTCTCCGTCACTGAACCGGCGGCGAGTTACGGCGCCCAAAGGCTTGCCGTAGTGATGTGCAATCTGTTCGGCGAGCGGTTCACTGGCTTCGCCACAAAAGATCTTTACAGAGGACATGAGGTGGTTCTGATTATTTTATTGGTAGTAGTTCGATTGTTTGCAGCGCCGTAAAATGAGAAAACCCGCCTTGTGGG
>DMST01000354.1:1786-4004 GCA_003454975.1 Cytophagales bacterium
TTTCACGTTGCCCGACTAGGGCTCGAACCTAGACTCTTCTGAACCAAAATCAGACGTGTTGCCAGTTACACCATCGGGCATTGTACTACCCCGTTTGCGACGGGAGTACAAAAGTAGAGAGTTCTATTTTATTCCCAAAAGTGGGAGGGCTTTTTTTTATATCATCTTTTAAAGATTTTTCCACAAGCCCGTATCTCGCCAAAAACTAAGTTTTGACAGATGCACTCCTTCTTAGTTCGCTTCCATCAGGGCGGGCAATGCGCCCTCGTACCATCCGCGTGCCTCTTGCAACGTTGTGTACGCTTCACCATCTACGGTCATCTCTGCACCGCTCACGGTTCCTATTTGGCTAAATTTGACCCCTCGGGCGTTTAGCACTTTTTCAAGAGCCTCGGACTGAGTGGGTTGCACCGTAACTACCGCACGGCTCTGGCTCTCGCCAAACAGCCAGGCATCCTTGCGTACGCCTTTATCACTGGTCACGGTAAAGCCCAGATTGCCGGCCATTGCAGATTCTGCCAAGGTCAACCAAAGACCTCCGTCGCTTACGTCGTGTGCTGCGGTGATGAGGCCCTGCTTGATGATCTCTTTGATAGCACCTTGCATGGCAAACTCCTCGTCCAGATCGAAGGCGGGAGCCGGGGCTTCTTTAATGCCTAAGAAAGAGTAGAGGTACTGTGAGCTGGCAATATCATCCTTGGCCTCGCCCACCAAGTATATAAGGTCACCTTCTGCTTTAAAATCCAGGGTAGTTTGGGTAGCCAGATTGTCCACCAAACCCAACATGCCAATGGTAGGGGTAGGGAAGACGGGACCGTCGTCACTGCTTTGGTTGTAGAAACTTACGTTACCTCCAGTTACCGGCGTGCTGAACTTCTCACAGCTTTTGATCATGCCCTTGATGGCGCTTACAAACTGCCAGTAAACTTCCGGTACATAAGGGTTGCCAAAGTTGAGGCAGTTGGTAATGGCTACGGGCTCACCACCAGAGCATACAATGTTGCGTGCGGCCTCCGCTACAGCGATGGCACAGCCTTCCTCGGGGTCAGCGTTTACGTAGCGGCTGTTGCAATCTACCGTGATGCTGATGGCTTGGTCGGTGCCATGCACGCGCACGATGGCCGCATCCGAAGGGCGGTTGGTCGTCCGGTTGGCGGTACCCACCATGCTATCGTACTGCTCATATACCCAAGCCTTGCTGGCCAGGTTGGGGTGGCTGAGTAAGTGCTGGGCTACCGCTTGGTAATCCGGCTGGGCCACCGTAGCGGCATCAAATTGCTTGTAACGCTGGAAATAGGCAGGCTCTTTATAATCCCGGTGGTATACCGGAGCACCCCCGCCCAGTACCAAGCTTTCCGAGGGTACGTCGGCTACGATCTCCCCGTTCATGTGGAACTTCAGGCTGGTGTCCTTGGTCACCACCCCAATCTGCTTACAGTTGAGGTCCCACTTGGCAAATATGTCTTCAATCTCTTTCTCGTGACCTTTCTCAATCACCACCAGCATCCGCTCCTGGCTCTCAGAGATTAGTAACTCGAACGGTAGCATGTTGTCCTGACGCATGGGCACTTTATCCAGCCAGATTTCCATGCCGTGTTCGCCCTTCTCACTCATTTCGGCCGTAGAGCAGATGATGCCCGCCGCGCCCATGTCTTGCATGCCCACTACCTTGCCGGAGGCAATAACTTCTAGCGTAGCTTCTAGCAGTAGCTTCTCCTGGAACGGGTCACCTACCTGCACTGCTGGCAAGTCGTCCATACTTTCCTCTGTGATGTCCTTAGAAGCAAACGCAGCACCACCAATACCGTCTTTGCCGGTGGCCGAGCCCACAATGTATACCGGATTGCCTTCGCCATAGCTGATGGCGCGGGCTACCTTGTCCGTTTCTACAATCCCTGCTGAGAAAGCATTTACCAAGGGGTTGGTATTGAAGCTCTCGTCAAAAAACACTTCACCGCCCACCGTGGGAATGCCGAATGCGTTGCCGTAGTCACCAATGCCTTTTACTACGCCCTTCACCAGCCACTGGGTTTTGGGTAGGGTAGGATCGCCAAAGCGCAACGAGTTGAGTTGCGCAATAGGTCGGGCGCCCATGGTAAAGATGTCTCGGTTGATTCCGCCTACTCCAGTAGCAGCACCTTGGTAGGGCTCCAGGGCCGAGGGGTGGTTGTGGCTTTCGATTTTGAAGCTACAGGCCAACCCACCGCCGATGTCCACT
>DMST01000354.1:4077-5375 GCA_003454975.1 Cytophagales bacterium
GTCCACCAGGCCAGCATTCTCTTCGCCGGCCTTCGCCAGCATACGCGGGCTGTCTTTGGGAAGTTTCTTCAGCCAGACAATGGAGTTCTTGTAGGAGCAGTGCTCACTCCACATGGCTGAATAGATACACAGCTCGGTGAAGTTGGGCGTACGCCCCAGAATCTCCTTGATCTTGTCAAATTCTTCGGCCAGCAGGCCCAGTTGTTTGGCGGTTTCTACCGTCCCTATTTGTTGATCAGCCACAAGCAGATGGGTTTTGAAAGCGCAAAGGTACGAGGAATCCGTTTTTCTGCTAACAAGACACCAGGAAGTGATTTCCACAGGCCATTTTTCGAGCCCATACGTTATAAAGTAGGCGGCTTGGTCTCGCTTCAGCCACCAGCTATTGAGTGAGCCGTCAGGACTGATGGAGCCTCTTATCTTGTACGCCATCTATTAGTGATACGGTTGTGGCTACGATGTCGGAGGTGATTTCTGCTTGGGGAGACAACCGGAATTCTATGTCGACTGAGATGGCATTCTCAAATCTGGTGTCAGCGTACATATAGGTGGTCATCTCCATCACCTTCAGCATATTGGATTACATGTTTTCGATGGATTCGTGGTTATTCTCCATTTGCTGCTGAAGGGAGTCAGGAATGGTGTAGTCCCATTTATTGAAGTCAATTTCAAATTCTGGGTCCTCTACGGGTTCCAAAGCTGTTCTATATTGCAGGGTATCTCCGTCTGCTATTTTCCATTGCATGGTTAGCGATTGAGGGCCTTAAGCAAACTAAACTCCATAGAAGAATAGTAGTGAAGCGATGATGCTGGATAGGTAGCGAGAGAATCGCCTATGATTTTTATACGAAAAAAATAAAATCACGTGCGTAAATAAGTCTTACTTCAGGTTAGTAATCCCTTAGTAGGATCCATTAATCATTTGGCGACGTTGGTGATGACATTTGTAAACAAACGAGAGTTGCTTTTTCTGGTATTCTGGCTGCCAGGTTGGGGCTGCTCAGCTCAAGCAGGTTTGAGTTTGTACCTCGCAAAGGAATACCAGCGGACTGAGCCACACGCGAGTCAATATTTTCTCCCTGATGAGGTGAGTGGCGAAGTGGTTTTGGAAGCTGAAAGCTTTCTGAGGTATGATTCGAAATCACGGACGGTTTTTTTGGCTGATTCTGCCAAGCATGTCTTGGAGCAGTTGCAAGTGCCCATGACCGGCTTGCCGGTGGTGTTGGCGCTAGATGGCAAACCGCTGGTGGGGATCTGGCTGCTAGACGGCCCCGTGATGTGGGGTAATAGTTGGTGGG
>DMST01000354.1:5446-7395 GCA_003454975.1 Cytophagales bacterium
CCCGCCAGGGCTTGCGCCTGCAAGCCGGTATGCCTCAGCGGTCCTTTGAAGCTACCCTTGAAGATGGGCAGTGGGAGAGGAGATTGGAAGCTTACTTCAATCGATAGCCCGTGTTTGTAGCAAGTCCGGCATTGCCGAACGAATATTCCATCTTGCCCTCCATTTGTTAAATCTGATTTGATCCCAACCAACAATTTTCGTAGATAGCGGCCTAAACAGGTACTATGCATTGCATGGAAGCTTGTTTACCACTCTTCTGAATGATCCTTTCCCCCTTTGCTAGGCCAAACTCTCGGTTTTTGAGGGTTAGCGGGTGGGAAAGCTTCACGGTAAGAGAAAAGGTCATATCATCAAAAACGCAACAACGTATGCACGATTCACAAAAGAACCAGAAGCTCCTGTGGGGCATCGTCCTGTCGGGGGTAGCCGTACGGGTAGTACTGTTATGGCTACTGAGGGGCGAATTTGTGGGGTGGTTCAACCATACCTACTACTATTATGTACAGACTGGGGGCTTGTTAAAGCAAGGCGTTCTGCCTTTTCCAGACATGCCTTTACTGTTTTATCTCTATGCGCTCACGGCCAAGGGCATGGCGTTCTTGGGGGCGGATACTTCTGCGGCCATTGTGGGAAGCTCACGGTTCTGGATGTGTTTGTTTCCCTCGTTGATCCCCATCCCGGTATTTGCGGTATTGCAGTCGCTCGATCCTTGGAACACCCTAAGGCGCCGCAAGTGGATGCTAGTGGCGGCTAGCGGTTTACTGCCCCTCACGGTGATGCATCTACCTGAGATGTTGCAAAAGAATGCGTTGGGTTTATTGCTATTGGCCGTTCTGATGGCCCTAACTTACAAGGCGTTACAGAGCTTTACCTGGCAAAAGGCAGTTGCCATAATTGTGGTGGTTGCCTTGATACTTTTTACCCATTTAGGTACGGCCGTAGCAGCCTTATTATACGCTTTGGCTGTTTGGATCGCTCTGGTGTTGGTGCATCCGCGTAAGGCACAGCTACTTTGGTGGGGAGGCAAATTGGTGCTGGCAGCCCTACTAGTAGCTTTGCTGGTGACCTTTAGTATGGATGTAGGGCGCGGTGAACGCATGCTGCATTACGCGTTTACTTCCTTCCGCACCTCCTGGTTGGCCACCTTGTTTACCAAGCCCATTGGACATCCCGACTGGTTTCCTGCATTAGTGGGTACAATATTTCCTGCGGCAATTTTGTGGTGGCTTTTGAGAGCTTACCACCGGAAACACGAACTCTTGGAGACTTGGGACCGTGTATTTTGGCTGAGCGCCATCTTTTTTGCCTATCTCCTGGTATTTCCGCTATGGGATCCCGCAGTGACGGTCAGGTTCATCCTCTTCCTCAGTCTTCCGCTTCTTTGGATCGTTGGGTATCTTCTCTTGCGTTACCTAAGCAAACGGTGGATAAAGAACCTGCTAGCGGGTAGTTTAGCTTCTCTGTGTCTGCTGATGCTGATAGGGGAGGCGATTTCCAGTCAGTTGAATCGGCAACGAAACAGGGCCACCTACGAAGAATTATTGGCACTAAAGGAGGAAATAAGGTTTTCAGCTGATGATGACCTGATTCTATCGCAAAACGGAGCCGAGCATATTGCCAATTGGTTTTTGGGTACCAAAGCTTCGCTGATCACCTCCCTTACACAAGAGGATTTTCAAACCTATCGGAATGTCTATGTGCTCACGCCGACCGAAACGAGAGTAGAAGAATGGCAATATACAGGAAAGAGTACAGCGGATGAGGAAGATCGGTATTGGTTGATGAGGCATCCGGTATTGTTGCCTGCAGATGCTGAAGAGTTAGTGTCTACCCCGTATTTGCTATTGCATCAGTTGCCAGAATCGCCAGCAAACTGGGTATTTGACCAGAAAGGGGCCTGGCTGAGTTATGAAAAGTAGGGCTGCGCTGGTGGTTGAAGTATCTATGAG
>DMST01000354.1:7446-14603 GCA_003454975.1 Cytophagales bacterium
CTCATAGATACTTCAACCACCAGTGATCATGGGAAGACTTGTAGCGGTAGTACCAGTGGGTGGGGAAGTAGAGCAGCACCATAAATGTAGGCCAGAGGAAGTAAAGCCGCAGTAAGGAGGGCCGGTAGGTTTCCGGGAAATTACCCCCGCCACCAAAAAGGTCGGTCCACTCGCCTAGCATAAGGCGAAAGTATACCAAGGAGAATAGGTGGGGTATGAGTAGGTGGAGGAGGTAGAAAAAGAAGGGTACCCGCCCGAATATTCGCAGGTATTTGCCTACGCCACCTGCACCATGCTCAAAGGCGAATAGAAGCAGAAAAGCGGGCCCTAGCGTCAATAGGAGAAAGCTGAGTGAAGGAGGGTACTTTTCTACATTGAGAAAACTCATGAGGGTGTACAGGCCACTCTCTTGGTTGGTCCAGGGGGAAGTATTTCCGTAGCCGTTGAGCCCTCTGACCAGGAGGAACAGCAGTAGGGTGGTGGTGCCCGCTAGTAAAAGAAACCGCTTACGTGGGGCAGAGGGCCACAACATGATCCTGCCAAAGGCATAACCGACCATCATGACACCGACCCAGGGGAGTACCGGGTAAACCATGGCGATACCAAAGTTGCCTTGGGCATTTAGGGGGATCCAGCCTTGTACGTGGAGTGTGGTATAGAGCCAACCCAGTGAACCCCAATCTGTGGCTTGGGTGCCATCTAGCCAGTGGTGGCCCATGATGATGAGCAGGCCAAAAATAAACGTAACTCGCTCGGATAGCCAAATAAACCCGGACATGAGCATCATACCAAGACCAATGACCCAGATGACTTGTAGGAAGAAACCCCAGGTGTTCCAGAAATAGGTGAACATCCAAATGGGGTTGACGAGGAGAACTTCGGCTACCATGAGCCAAAGGCCTCGGGTGAGAAGGAATTTGCTCAGGGTCCGCTTATCGGTGAGCTTTTGGTGGTAGAGAAAAATGGAAGTACCTGATAGGAATACGAAGATGGGGGCGCAATAATGGGTGATCCAGCGTGTGAAGAAGAGTAAGGGGCTGGTTTGGCTAAGATCTATGGGTGAGTAAGGATAAAGCGAATACATGTCGCGTAGATGATCCAAAGCCATGAGTATCATCACCAGACCGCGCAGGATATCCAAAGACTGGATGCGGGAGGAAGGCATAGGATAAGTATAGCAAGCCTAGGGTAGGATATGAAATTTTTGGGGACCTACCGTGAAAATGCGGATGGGGTAAACTCTTGCTTATAGAATGGGGTTGGAAGGAAGAGTACAACTTTTTTGCCTTGGCCGATTCTATCTCCTTATACCACTTACACAAAGGCGTGCGTCAGCCGCTCCACTTTGAGATGCTGGATGCCACGGCGTATACGGAAAGGCACGCAACTCACTGTTTTGTGCCGCACCGGCATAGTTTTTACCAACTCATTTGGTTTCAGAAGGCTGGGCGTCATTTTATCGATTATACTACCTACGACCACGAGCCTGATACGCTTTACTTTATCAATCTGGGGCAGGTACACAACTTCTGCGACGACTCTGACAATAGCGGGGTGCTGTTTCACTTCAACGATGCCTTTCTGCATCATAGTGGCGACTCGGAGCAGCATTGGCTACAATACAAGCTGTTTACAGAGGTAGGCTCGCCTTTGCTTCCGTTACATGATACCCAGGCAGACTCTTTTGAGGCACTCCGTAAGCTACTTTGGGAGGAGTATACCAGCAAGGTGCCGGGCTACGAAGGGCAAGTGTATCACCTATTTCAGGTACTGCTGACGAAGGTAGAACGTATGGTAGAAACGGAGCACGTGCACCTGTTGGAAGGTACGGAGGAGCTACAAAAGATGATAAAGTTTAGGAGCCTGATGGAGGATAACCTGGACCAAATGCACGAAGTAGGCTACTACGCGGACGCGCTGGGCATTTCGCCGAAAAAACTCACCGAACTTACCAAGCGCTACCTGGGCGATACGCCTGCCCATCTCCTGTACCAGCGAAAGGTACTGGAAGCAAAGCGCTTACTCTCACATACAGGCCTTACGGTAAAGGAAGTTGGTTACCGGTTAGGCTTTACCCAGGCTACCTATTTCACCAAGTACTTCAAAAAGCAAGAGGGGATTACGCCTAAGGAATTTGCGCAGAAAGTAGTAGGCTAGATAGCGGCTACTATTAGAACGGCTCCAAGAGCGTAACTAGGTGTTCATGTGGTGATTAAGCCTCCATTTGGACTGTATTCTGCAATGAAAGTGACTGCCTAGTCATAATTATGACGAAAGTCATTGACATTGGCTAGACTACCTCCTACATTGGGCTTGCTAGGTGTTTCGAACTAGTTTAATATGCTGACAAAATTATTTTTTTAGTAATGCCTAAACTTTTATTTTGCTATAGCGTAAATCTATACATAACGCACTTTTTTCACTATGAAACAGCGATATCTACTTTTTGGGTGGGCCCTTCTCTGGGCAATACCCTCCTGGGCACAAAATCCTGATCCTAAAGACATCATCCAGAAAGCGGAGGATGTTTTGCGGGCGGGTACTTCACAAGCCACGATGTCGATGACCATCGTAAGGCCAGATTGGAGCCGCACCATCGAGATGAAGACCTGGAGTAAAGGCACAGACTTGAGCCTGATTCTCATTACGGCCCCGGCCCGTGACAAAGGTTCTGCCTTTTTGAAACGGGGCCGTGAGGTATGGAACTGGCAGCCCACCATTGACCGAACCATCAAGCTGCCGCCCAGCATGATGGGCCAGAGCTGGATGGGTTCAGACTTTAGTAATGATGATCTGGTGCAGGAAAGCAGCGATGTAGAGGACTATACGCACGATCTGACGGGCTCCGAATTGGTGGACGGGAGAGATTGTTGGGTGATTGAGATGATTCCCTCGGAAACGGCTCCGGTAGTGTGGGGCCGGGTAGTACAATACATAGACAAAGAGAACTATGTGATGATGAAGGGGGAGTTCTACGATGAGGACGATTTCCTGGTGAATACCATGCTGATGAGCGAGGTGAAGGAGATGGGTGGCCGCACGTTTGCGACCAAAATGGAGATGATACCTGCCGACGATCCGGGCCATAAAACGGTGATGGAATACAAGGAAATGGTATTTGACGAAGCCATGCAGGATAACTTCTTTTCGGTGCAAACCATGAAGCGGGTACGCTAACCTCTCTGGCTATGTTGTACATCCTCGCTTGGCGAAATATTTGGCGCAATAAGCGCCGTACGCTCATCACGGTGGCTTCCATCGGGTTTGCGGTGTTCTTTGCTTCCATGCTCTCCTCGGTGCAGGAGGGAACCTTCCAGCGGGCCATTGCCGGTGTGGTGGGCCAATCCTTAGGCTTTGTGCAAATACACAAGCAGGGCTATTGGGATGAGCGCACGATTGATAATTCCTTTGCCATGACCGATGCACTGGCCAAAGCGGTAGAGGAAGAACAGTTGGGTTACAGCATTGTGCCCCGGCTGGAAAGCTTTGCCCTGGCAGCCCACGGCAACCAGACCAAGGCGGCTATGGTGTTGGGCATTGACCCGGAAAAGGAAGATCCCGTAACACAGATCAGTGATAAGCTGGTGGCCGGAGAGATGATTTCTGCAGATGACCAAGGTGTACTGCTGGGTTCGGCACTGGCTGATTACCTCAAGGTGACGGTAGGCGATACCTTGGTGCTGATTGGCTCTGGTTACCACGGAGCGAATGCCGCGGGCAAATATGCAGTGAAGGGCCTGGTGAAACTGAACTCCCCTGAACTGAACAAGCAGGTACTTTATCTGCCGGTACTGGCCGCACAGGACTTGTTTGCGGCCTATGATCTGTACACTTCCATCACGGTGAATATGGAGGCTTCGGACCCCATTGGAAGGGTGCAGGACCAGCTGCTTGCCCAACTGGATACGTCCCAATACGAAGTAATGATCTGGACCGAGTTGGCTCCGGAGCTGGCCGGCAACATCGAGATTGACCGGCAGTCGCGGTCGCTGATGATCTTCGTGCTCTACGTCATTATCGGGTTTGGCATCTTCGGCACCTTCCTCATGATGACCAAGGAGCGTAGCTACGAGTTTGGGGTAACCATCGCCATTGGTATGCAGCGAGGGCGCCTGATTCGGGTGGTGCTGATGGAGATAGTGCTGTTGGCCGTGTTGGGTGCCTTGGCGGGCGCTTTGGTGGCTATGCCGCTCACGGGCATTCTATCGCTCAATCCTATACCCCTCACGGGCGATACCGCCCAGATGAGTGAGCAATTTGGGCAGGAGGCGGTGGGGGCCTTTGCCTTCCAGCCGGTGTTCTTCCTACGGCAGGCGGTTTCCATCATTTTCATCGCGCTGCTGCTTAGCATTTACCCGATGTGGAGCATCTACCGTACCCAGGTGGTTTCGGCCATGCGAGCCTGATTTTTTCAATCTCAAAATCTCAAAACAATGCTTTTTCTGATTGCATGGCGAAATATTTGGCGGAGCCGTTCCCGAAGCCTCGTAGTGATGGGAGCCGTTACCGTGGGCATCGTGGCGGTGGTGTTCATCATCGGGTTTATGAATAGCTACCTGGATGGTTTTTCTGCCAATTCAGTACACTATGACTTCTCGCATATTCAAATGCACGATTCTACCTATCTGGAGGATGAGGGCATCGAATACCTGATTGACGATGCCGAGTCCACTATCGGTCAGGTAGCTAGCTTGCCTGGGGTTGTGGGCGTAAGCGGCCGGCTACGAGCTAGCGGCATGATGTCTAGCAGCGGTGGCGCCAGCGGGGTGGTCATCGCGGGCATAGACCCGGAGGCCGAGAACGCCACTACGGCTCTGGGGGAGAAAATAAAGTCGGGCGCATATTTCGAGGGTATCAAACGGAATCCTATTCTGGTCAGCCGAATTGTGGCGGATAAACTGGGCCTGAAGGAACGTAGCAAAGTGGTACTCAACTTTCAGGATGTGGAGGGCAATCCCGTAGCAGCTAGCTTCCGGGTGGTAGGCACCTTCTCTACTGCGAGCGCTCGGTTCAACCAAGGGTGGGTCTTTGTACGGCAGTCTGACTTGGCGCGTTTGCTCGGCACTGACAATCAAGTGCACGAGGTGGCCATTTACCTGGAGAGCAACGCGCTGCTGGAAGCCAATACGGCTGAGTTGAGAGCAGATTTCCCGGACTATGCTTCGCAAACCTGGATAGAGCGGGCCCCGGCCATTGCTCAGGTGGAGGAGCAGACGTCAGCCTCTCTGGGCATTATTGTGGGTATCGTGATGCTGGCCTTGGTGTTCGGAATCATCAATACCATGCTAATGGCTGTACTGGAACGGGTGCACGAGCTGGGCATGCTGATGGCCGTGGGTATGACCCGCCGGCGTGTGTTCGCCATGATCATGCTGGAGACTTTTATGCTCTCTCTCATGGGCGCACCCTTTGGCATCCTGATCGGTACCGGACTCATTACGTACCTGGGCCGGGTGGGGATCGATTTCTCTGCCCAAGCTGATGCGCTGGAGCAGTTTGGCTTCGATGCTATCTTCTACCCCAGCCTGAATCCCGAAGATATGATTACGGTGGCAGTAGCCATCATGATCACAGCGCTGGTGGGTAGCATATTTCCGGCGCGGCGCGCAGTGAAGCTGAAGCCCGTAGAGGCCCTGCGCCACGTATAATTCCATTCTCAAACTGACAACATCATGAACGTTATAGAATCTATTGGCATTCATAAAACCTATACCGAAACGGCGGTGCCCGTGCACGCCCTACGTGGGGTAGACCTCACGGTGACCGAAGGTGAATTTACGGCCATTGTGGGCCCATCTGGGTCGGGTAAGTCTACCCTCCTCAACATCATTGGCGGGCTGGACCAGCCCTCAGAAGGTAGCATTCGCGTGGGGGGGACGGACATCACCCACATGAAGGATAGCGAACTGATTGATTTCCGACTACAGAACATCGGCTTCGTTTTCCAAAGCTATAATCTGATTCCGGTGCTGACGGCCAAGGAGAACGTGGCCTTTATTATGCTGCTGCAGAAGAAGAGTAAGGAGGAACGCGAAGAGCGGGCCATGCACCTGCTAAAGGCCCTGGGCCTGGAAGGTAGGGAGAACAACCGCCCCAAGGAACTCTCTGGCGGACAACAGCAACGCGTGGCGGTGGCCCGAGCGCTGGCTTCCAAGCCTAAGTTCATCCTGGCTGATGAGCCCACGGCCAACCTGGACTCTTCATCCACCGCAAACCTGCTGGATATCATGGCGAAGATGAACCAGGAGGAGAAGATCACCTTCGTTTTCTCCACCCATGACCAACGCGTAATTGATCGTGCTAAGCGGGTGGTCACTCTGGAAGATGGCGTCATCAAATCGGATGTATCGCAAGAGAAAATCAGCATATAGAAGTTAGAAGCGGCAGGCAGCCCAGCTGTCCAACGTCCAACTTCGAACTTCTAATCTCGGACTTCCAACTTCGACTCATGAACATCCAGATACTATGAAAAAGCTAATAGTAGCGATGCTATTGCTAAGCGCCACCTGGGTCCAAGCGCAGGACCAACCATCCAAGTGGGCGGTCCGAGGCTATCTGAAGGCGATGACCACCTTTCTGCCCGCTCCCAACTTGGATACCCTCCTGACGGACCACCTGATTCATCACCGGCTGAACGTACGGTGGTTTCCTACGGATGAGCTTACCGTGGTGGGCGAGCTGCGGACGCGGGTGTTCTACGGTGACTTTTACCGGGGTACACCCAGCTATCTGGAAAATGCCGCCGATGTGTACAATGACTACCTGGACCTATCCGTCAATATCATTGATCGACAGGGGATGGGCGTGCACAGCTATCTGGACCGACTGTATGCGGAGTACGTGAAAGACAACTGGGAGATTCGTGCCGGTCGGCAGCGAATCAACTGGGGGCAGAACCTGGCTTGGAACCCCAATGATGTGTTCGTGGCCTACTCGTTTTTCGATTTTGACTACGAGGAACGGCCTGGCTCGGATGCCGTGCGGGTAAAGTACTACACGGGCATTTCGGGTAGTGTGGAGATAGCCTCCAACGTGGCCGATACACTGGCCAACTACGTGGCGGCTGCCATGTGGAAGTTCAACGTGAAGGGCTACGATGTGCAGGTGTTGGGAGGCTATGCCCGGCAAGATGTGGTGGCCGGTCTCGGCTGGGCCGG
>DMST01000353.1:0-773 GCA_003454975.1 Cytophagales bacterium
GTACCTCCGCCGAAGACGATAGCGTTTCGGGCACCAAAGTGGTGATACCCGGGCAGATGGTTTGCAAAGTCGATGCAGAGGCGGCATCGGTAATAGCTACGGATAAGGAGGCATCTTCGGCAATGTACCGTACCCGCTCTTCGGGATACTTTACGTCAATGGGTACGTAGGTTTTCCCCGCGAGTAATACGCCCAAAATAGCCGGCAGAATCTCCACGCTACGCTGCATATATATACCTACCCGCGGAGCTTCGGTAGACTGTAAAATAGCCTGGGCATATCCTTGTGCTTGCTGCCAAAGCTCGCCGTAGGTCAGGGCATTGTGCGCATCCCTTACAGCTACCCGGTCAGCGTGCTTGGCAATGGCAGGTTGCAACAGGTGCACCAAAGAATGGGTTTCCACCTCCCCTATCGGCTGGTTGAAAACGTGAAGTATTGTGTCCTGTTCCTTAGGGTCGATCAGCATGACCTCATCCACCGATAGCTCCGGCTGGTCCAGTACTTGCTGCATCACGAAGCCAAAGGCACGTTGCAAGCGCTGGATGGTAGCCTTGTCGAACAGGTCGGTATTGTATTCCCATTCTACGTAGGGCCTGCCTTCAATGTCCTGAGAAAATTCCAGGGCCATATCAAACTTAGCCGAGACGTCTTCTTTATCTACCTTTTGTCCGCCTTCCAGGTATTCGTACAGGTACGACATCTCAAAGCCGTGCTGCTTTTTGATGTCAATACTGCCATCGCCAAGGGCAGTATTTTGCACCACCATCATGACA
>DMST01000353.1:834-11882 GCA_003454975.1 Cytophagales bacterium
ACCTCAATGATCCGATCGAGGGGATAATCCTGGTAGTTGAAGGTATCCAGCGAATCGCGAGAGAGCTCCTTCAAATAGGCAGTGAAGGGGGTGGCCGATGTTATTTGCGAATACAGGGGCAGGGTATTCACATACAAGCCAATCTGATCGTGCAGCTGCATTACCGAACGGCCAGCAATGGGCGTTCCCAAGATCAGCTGGTCCTGACCCGATACCTTGTGCAAGGTGAGCGAAAGAAGGGCCCGGTATAGGTTGAACAGAGTAGTATGCTGTTGGCGCGCCAGCTGATCGAGAGCCTCCTTTTGAGAAGGTGAGAGATACATTCGGGTAGAAGCTCCCGCAAAGGTGGTTTGCTGTGGCCGGGGCCGGTCGTAGGGCAACACCAGCGGTTCTACCCCCTCCAGCTGCTTTCCTTGCCAGTAGGCTTTTGCTTTTTGCCCAAAACTACCGTCAAACTTCTCTGCCAGCCAGGCAGCGTAGTCTTTGTACTGAATGGAAAGCGCCTGCGTGGTGATGGAGTTACCCAAGCATTTCTCTCGGTAATACCCCATCACTTCTTGCACCAGCAGTCCTACCGACCAACCGTCGCTGATGATGTGGTGCATATTGAAGAGCAATGCGTGAGATTCTCCGCCTAGATGGATGAGCTTGACCTGCATCAGGGGGCCTTGTTCCAGATTGAACTGGTGGTGGTAGAGTGCAGAGTACTCTTGCCTCAAGGCAGCTTTGACATCTGCCGAACCTACAAGCGTGGTTTGTTCTAGTGCAAAAGGCAGCTCGTCATGTACCACCTGTACGGGCTCAACGGCCACCTCAGCAAAGGTGGTTCGCAAGCTCTCGTGCTTGGCAATACACACGCGAAAGGCCTCTTCCAATACGGTGGCATTCACCTCCCCTTGGAGATAAAAGCCATTGCCAATATTGTAGGCCTGGTTACCCCCATCAAACTGACTGAGCACCCACATACGGCGCTGCGAAGGAGTAAGCGGATAGTGTGCCTGTTGGGTAATCGGAGTGATTTGCTCCTGACGGGTATCGGCTTGGCTTTCTTCCAAAAAAGCCAACAACTTGGCCTTTCCATCACGCACGGCTGCCAACAACTCAGCCGATAGTGCTGCGGTCTTTCCCACCAACTTAAGGTTGCCGTCCTGTAGGCGCGGTACTACTCCAATTTCGCGTAGCGAGGCAATGATTTCCAGAGTACTCATAGCACAATTTCTTCTCCGTCGTTGGTACTGGCATTCAGCCACTGTAGAGTTAATATTCGATCACGCACCGCCGGTAAGGTTCCTGTCTCCAACAGATGCGTAGCTTCCAGATTCAATTCCAGATCCTGGTTGATGCGGTTGACCAGAGCCACTCCGGTCAAAGAACTGATTCCCAATTCGTACAGGTTGATGTCGCCGAAAGCATCCAGTTCGTCTCTCTTCAGGCGCAACGTATCGGCCAACAGGGCAAGCAGATAGGCCTCCAGGTGCTCGGCTTGGGGATCATCCAGAAAGGCAGTCAGGTGGTGGGCAATCGTGGTTTCACCGGATATTGAGTCCCGATGCTGATACACGAAATCGAGCGTCCCCTCCAGATAACCTTGCCTCACCTTTACCCGCTGTAGTTTGCCACTGCTAGTGCGAGGCAAATGCCGAGGCTTTACGAAAAGGACATCGTATGGGGGCAAGCCTAGCTCAGCTACCAAATAGGCCTCTATTTGCTGAACGATGGGTAAATACGCCTCCGATGCCAACACTTGGCGGCTAATCTCCGCCACTACCAACGGCTGTTCACCAGCATCTTCCACATAGGTGAAGACTACCCCATTCAGGGAAATCTCATCTACTTGATCGGCAAGGGCGCGTTCCAGGTCATAGGGATAGAAATTTTTACCCTGTATGATCACCATCTCCTTCAACCGCCCCGTGATGTAAAGTTGATCTCCTACCTGTTGGCCCAAATCTCCCGTACGCAGGTACCGCACGCCATCTTGGGTCACAAAGTCTTCCTCTGCATTCTGGCCCCAATATCCTTCCGTTACACTAGGACTGGCGAGGCAAATCTCCCCCATCTTCTTGTGAAAGGTTTGTGTAGCGGCTTCGTAGAAGGCAACCGAAACCCCGGGACAAATAGCCCCGGAACTTATTCCAATGGCAACGTCATGGGTGGGTTTGCCTCCTGAAACAATCAGCGTATGCTCTGCCAATCCGTAGCAGGTATGCAGGGCCTCGGGACGAAAACCAGCCGAGGCAAAATGGCTGGCGAAGGCCTGCAGCGTGGCCGCCTGCACGGGCTCGGACCCATTGTAGGCTACTTGCCAGGTGCGTAGGTCCAATCCTGATGCAGCATCTACGGGGATGGCTTTTACACAGTGGTCATATATGAAATTGGGGCCTCCGGAGTGGGTACCACCATATTTTTCGATGGCTTCTAACCACCGAAGAGGTTTTTGGATCACCTCCGCTGGGGAAAGCACCACACAAGTAGCACCCAAATAGAGGCTATGCATAAGATTGCCAATCAGCCCCATATCATGGTAAAAGGGCAACCAGGTTACGATCACCGAGTCAGAAGTAGTAGCAAAGGTTTGCTGCAACAAGGTCTGGTTGTGCCACAGGTTTTCCTGCGAAACCTTCACACCCTTTGGCTTTCCCGTGCTGCCGGAGGTATACTGAAGAAATGCGGTAGCGTTTGGCGCCATCCCTGGCAGCGATACCTCAGTCTGGGTAGCTAAATCTGTAGCAGCTACTACCTGCCCAGCAAACCCGTGGTTGATGAGCTTGCTATAAATCCGATCGGCATGGCCCTCTTCACAGAGGACGGAGGTAGCTCCAGCATCCTCCAAAATGGCATACAACCGCTCAAAATGACGTGCCGTTCTGGGAAAGAACATAGGAATGGAAGTACGCCCTGCCATTTGGCACGCCAAAAACGTGATCACAAAGCCTACACTCCGATCGAACAGGAGTAATACCGGCCCATCTCCTGCTAAGGCACTAGCTATGCCCCGCGCTTGTAGATTGACTTGGTCCCACAATTCACCGTAGGTAATTGCGTGCTCCTCCCCTTCTAACGATATGAACGCATTGCTTTCCGCTAAACCATCTAAATCCTTAGACAATTTATGTAGCAAACTCAAGACAATTCTTTTTATATGGGTTTCTTAACAGCTGGTAATTTGACTCCCACTATTGGGAGTCCACTGGTACGATTGAAATTAGATTCGGCCGGTTTCGGAAGCTCCTACATCGCGGTTGCGATATTTTACTTCCTTGAGGCCGCCAAAGGTGTAGCTTACCGTCAGTCGGTACGAGTAGGTATTGAATAACCAGTTATACGTTACATCTGCTACCCCTACACGGTAGGTCCCCCCAGGACGGTAGGTACGCAGCAAGTCATTCGCGAGGAAATTCAAATTAATCCGTTCTCCAATACTGCGCGAGGCGCCTGCGCTAAGTACAAAGACCGGGTCACGATAGTAGATTCCATCGTCCGTAGCACCAAAGTATTCTCCATTCAATTCAAACTTGGCAACCTTAGCAACCAAGAAGGAATTGTATGTAAATGCATAAAGCTGGGGTCGTAGTTGGGTAGTTTCGTTCTCCTGATCCAACAATTGATCGAGCCGGATACCCGCAGAATTGTACGAACTCCAAATACCTTTCTCTATAGGAGCGGTCAGCGTGGCATAATAGGAGTTCAGACGATCTAGGTTGTCTTGGGTCATTACCACGCTATTGGGCGAAGTGCTACCCTGAATAATCACCGTACGGAAAGGGTATTGAGCGATGGCATATCCCACCTTGAATTCGTACCCCTTGTACCCTAATGTCCCTTCAAACGAATAGGTATTCGTTGGACGCAAACGTGGGTTACCCCGAATGGAAGTCAACGAATCCTGATACCACAAGAAAGGATCGAGATCTACAAAGCGAGGACGGTTGATCCGTGATGACAAGGACAAAGACCAGCTAACGCCAGACTCCAATGAACCCGACAAACGTGCGTTGGGGAAAATATTGAGGTAAGTAGAATCAATAACCACGCTATCCAACAGTAAATTCTCACCCCGCACCTGACTATACTCCGCCCGAACTCCTACTCCGTAGCTGATACCGTTGGCAAAAGCCCCTGAATACTGTGCGTAAAAGGCCGGAATATTCTCGGTATACTGGTATTGATTCGAATAAGCATCATTCACGATGAAAGAGTCGGTACCTGCAGGGCGGTATGATAGCTCAACTCCACCTTGGTTATCAATGCTGGAGTACTTGGCTCCTATTTCCAAACGCCCGGATCCATCAAACACCTTGGTGTAATCTACCTGGCCAATCAGCAAGTTCAGAACGTTACCTCCATCATTGCGGCGCGTAGCCCGGGTAATCCTGCCATCACTGAAAGTTATTTCCTCTTCCAGGAGATCCAACAGATCATTATCATACTGACCCCATTGCCCTCCAATGAAAAGTGAACTTCCCTTGTCATCGAGCGTCAGTGAATAGTTACCAGAAAGGTTGTTACTAATAATTCCCGAACTACCACCGTTGCGTGCTTCCAGCCCCAAACTCTGGCCGTTGAAAGTCATCTCATTTTGATTGAGAACATCCAAGTCATACACCTCATAGCCACCGTCATATTGGATAGAGAGTTCGCTTCGATCATTAATATCATAACCGATGCCTAACCGGTAGTTAGAATCGTAAGTCTGGTCTACATTCTCGTACAGGCCAATATCTGAGAATACAATCCCGCCACTGGTATTGAGTTCCCGGGTACTCTCCAACTGACTCCAAACCCGACCTAGGTTGACCCCGTAGTCAGCGGTAACGCTCAATTTATCTTTTCGGTAGTTGAGTGTAATAGCTTGATAATTAGGAGCATTCCAAGAAATGGGGTCGTTGAAATTCTGTGCAACGGTAGTGGTTTGCTGTATTGTACCTTGCAAACCCTCCTGACCATTTTTGGCTAAAATGATGTTGATAACCGCTTGCCCATTGGCGTCATATCTTGCTGAAGGGTTCGTGATTACTTCTACTTTTGCTATCTGATTTACAGGAATCGAGTTGAATCGTTCTGAGGTTATTTGTACCCCATCTAAATACAGAATAGCCTCCCCTTTGCCAAACACAGACACCGCATCTTCATTCACCGAAACGGTGGGTGCTTTACCCAACAATTCAGTCACGGAAGTGCTGTTGGCGAGCATCGTTTCCTGCACGTTTACAATCATGCTACCGTCACGTCCCGCTTCATAAAGAGGCTTGCTGGCTTCTACAACTACCTCGTCCAGAGCCAATCCTTGTTGAACGACAATGTCCCCTAAATCAGTCTGATTTTGTTGAGGCAATTGGATAATTGTATCCGCAAAATCCAGCGATGTGAGTTTTAATAGCAGGGATTCATTTGTCGTTGATTCCAGCACAAAATCTCCCTCCAAAAAGAGCACTCCAGTAACCAATACGGAGTCGCTTGCTTGAAGCAACAAAGCGTTTCCAGCTAGGGGAGAATTGTTTACATCGACCACCTTACCCTTCACAACCACCTGAGAATAAGCACTATAACTGGTTAACAACAAACCAAGAAACAGGAAACTCAGTTGGGAATACCTGAAAATCATATACATAGTGGTTTCAAATACTTAGCAGATATGCGACCCCGCATTTTTCAGCTGCAAAAGTATAGGTAAGGGAAAAACTTCCAAAGAAACGGGGTTGTTTTACACGCCAAATTGAGGCAATTAATTCGAGACAAAATTAAACAAATACGATAAAGGAATTGACTGATTAACCACCCACCTACAAACCAACTATAGCAAAATTTTATATCGCACAGGCGACATTTTCATGGTATTTTATTTTCATGATCCAGTCTGGATTATTTATCCACAACTCCACAGAATTAGCAGGAACCTCTAAAATGCCAAATGACGATATATCGATACAAAACACACCCCTCAAAATATTTCACTTCCTGACCTGGAAATAAGACTCAAAAAAATCTATTTTAAAAGAGAAAATTTTCAATCCTCTACCTTCAACGTATATCTGAATCAGAGAGAAAGACTGCCCTCCTACCGATGGTAATTGCCTATCGGTTTAAGTGGAAAAACCCCGAGCTTGTGCTAGGATTGGTGGGTAAGTGAACCAGCGAGACACCAGTCATTCAAAAATTGCATTAAACCAATAGCCCCGAAAAAATGTTATTCGGCCCCTATTTCAGCATTGAATCATAGCGAAAACAGAGTAATACTGCCGGCTGTACAGGGCCTCGGATCATGGACAACCTAACTTAACCACAAAGCCCTCTGAGAAAAAGAACAACCGGAAATTACAATTCAACCTCGATTAACGATGTTTCAACGGGACAATCCTTTCCTCCCTTCGCTTTAGGCCTAATATTGATCCTGTTACCTCTTGGTGTGGTTCTCCTATGTAAAGCCTATGAAATCAAAGGGTGACTGTGCATTTTGGGTCAGATAGATGCAAGAACAGGGGAACCCCTGTAAACAGCATAAAAGATATATGTTCACAAATAAAGAAAAGCGGATACAATACCTGGGATTTAACGATGTGTGGTTCTCCATCTTCGGCATTATTTTTTTAAGCCTATCCACGGTCTATATTTTTAATACCCCGGCCAACCTTACCATGGCGGAGACTCTTATATCCTTTGTTGCATCTTTATTTTTCTCCACGTGCGATTGGGTCATCAATCGAGCGATCTTAATCCGCCTGCGAAAAACATATCCCCGCTTACAAGACAGCACACAGCGCATCGCCCTCCTGTTCCTGGGCGTTTTAGCTACGGTAGTAGCCGTTGATTTTCTAGGCGTTAGCTTGGTCATGTTTTTCTCAGACAAGGTGAGCTATAGCTTTCCAGAAAGAATACGATCGTTAGTGGTCATCATCTTTCTTACCGCCATGGTCATGGCCATGTATGAAGCTGTGTACTTTTTTGTACGACTCAAAAAATCCATCCGGGAAGAAGAGCAAGCCAAGCAAGCCATTATCCAGGCCCAGCTTGACGCCCTACAAAACCAGGCACAGCCCCACTTTTTCTTCAATACGCTCAATACCCTACGAGACATCATAGACCAAAGCCCCAAGGAGGAGGCCATGCAGTTTGTAGACAAGCTATCGGACATGTATCGCTTTCTCCTGGAATCAGGCAACACCAATTTGGTCCCGCTAAAAGCCGAACTAAAATTTGCCAAAGCCTATATTCATATCCAATCCGAGCGATTTGGAGAGAATCTACAGCTGAATTGGGACATCCTTCCCTCTGCTATGGACCATAGGATTGCCCCCATGAGTCTCCAATTACTGTTAGAGAATGCCATCAAGCACAATGTTGTTTCCCGAGCCAAGCCCTTAGCCATCAACATCACCACCCAGGGTGGTAAGCTCATCGTGGACAACATTATCCAGAGAAAATCTACCCAACTCCCTTCCACTAAACTGGGGCTCAAAAATATTGAAAAGCGATATGGGTTGATTACTGAGAGGCCCGTTGAGGTGGTAAATGATGGACACCAATTTTCCGTTTCCCTACCGCTATTATAGCATAGAAAAAGAACCCCTATGAAAATCATAATCATCGAAGATGAAATTCGGGCCGTGAGTCAGTTACAACGCATGCTGAAAGCCTGTGACTTCGAATTTGATCTATTACAAATCATTGATACCGTGGAAGACGCGGTGGTCTGGTTTCAAGAAAATGAGGCGCCCGATCTCGTATTTATGGACATCCAATTGGCCGATGGGTTGAGCTTTGAGATATTTCAGAAAACAACCGTAAATGCTCCCATTATCTTCACCACGGCTTTCGATCAGTATGCCATTCAGGCCTTTAAGGTGAACAGTATTGATTATTTGCTAAAACCCATCCAGCAAGACGATTTACACCAAGCACTGGACAAATTCCTAAAGTCGAATCAACCTACCGGGGTAGATGCGGCTATGCTAAAGCAACTACTCGGTGACCTACAAACCCCTACCGCAAGAGAGGGGCTATTGGTAAAATCAGGCAGTGGATTTGTGCAGGTGAAAATTTCTGATTTAGTCTACTGCTATTCCGAAGACAGCATCACGTTTGGAGTCACCCGGGACAAACGCTTCATCATTGAAGAAACCTTGGATGAACTATTCAGCACACTAGATCCTAAAAAATTCTTCAGAATCAACCGGGGCCAAGTGGTAGCGAAAGCCTCCATTCAGAAAATAGACCCCTACTTCAACCACCGGGTCAAGCTTTCCGTCACCAATCCCCGAGAACAGGAATTCATCGTGAGCCGACCCAAAACCAGTGAATTCAAGGATTGGATGAACCAATAACACTCTCGTTACAATTCAACCCGACCATACGATGGTCCAGCGGAAAGTGCTTCTCACCGGGTAAGATTTGATGGTTCTTGCTACCACATCATCCATCAAACCTGTAGAAAAATGAAAGCTCTTCAAAAAGTAATCTTCGCCTCCATTCTATTCGTATTGCTGCTTTTTTCCAACGGTCAATACGCCATGTCTTTTGCCATCTGGGTCGCTGTGCCGATGCTATTGTTTGCCGTGAGAAAACTGAAAAGATGGCAAGGCTTTCTATTTGCATTGGTGATGATCGGCGCCAGCTATTATTTCGCTTTTGATGTCGTGCCCTTTATACCTGTTCCGGTATCCATTGCACTCGCGGTCATGTATAGTGCTGTTGCCAGCTTGCCCTACTTGATTGATTCCTTTTTCTCAAAAAACCGAGCATCATTCTTAGCCACCCTTGTTTTTCCTACCGCTGCGGTTCTATTTGAGTATGCATACCATCAATTCTACCCCTATGGTAGCTGGGGACATCTGGCCTACTCTCAGGAATCTCAAACCGCTCTGTTACAATCTATCTCGGTATTGGGGATGGGCTACATAACCTTTCTGATTACCTGGTTTGCTGCCGTAGTCAATTGGGTCTATGAGCAGAGGCAACAACAGGGAACCGTTAAGCAGGGGGTACTCGCCTACAGCCTTGTGTTAGGCATCACACTCATGTACGGCAGCTATCGCATCACCTTTCAGGAGGCTAATTCCGAAACGGTTCAGGTAGCGTCTATTTCCGCCCAAGATAGCCTGATGGTTCAGATAGATCTTCCTGGCTTGAACAACCCAGAAACCGAGCAGGAAGTGAAGGCAATTATTCGTGCTAACACCACCCGGTTGAACAACCATTTGTTTGACCGCAGCATGGCTGAAGCGCAGGCAGGCGCTAAAATCGTTTTTTGGGCAGAGGGCAACGGTACCATCTTGAAAGAAGATGAACACGAGTTGTATAATCAGGCGAGTATGATAGCCGCAGAACAAAAGATCTACTTGGGCCTGGGTGTAGCGGTAATTGACCCCACCAACAGCCGTTTCTTAGAGAATAAGTTTGTGGTATTTGACCCAGAGGGCAACAAAGCGATCGACTATTGGAAAGGCATTTCGGTACCTGGCGCTGAAGCCCCCATCAGTAACAATCAAGCCGTGGGTATCCAACAGATAGACACGGACTATGGCACCCTTGCAGCGGTCATCTGCTTCGATCTCGACTTTCCCGATTACCTGAAAGGAGCTAACGGCACGGACATCCTCTTGGCCCCCAGCAATGACTTTATCGAGATCGACCCTATGCATACGGATATGGCAAAATTCAGAGCGATTGAGCAAGGCTTCAATCTCATTCGCCAAGCCAGTCATGGACGTTCGGCGGGCACCGACTACACCGGTAAAGTGGTGAGCGAAATGGACCACTTTACCGACCCTGAAAAAACCATGGTCACAAAATAGCCTACTCAAGGGGTCCGCACCCTTTATTCTGTAATTGGTGATAGCTTCATCGCAGTATGCTTGCTCGTGTTTGTGTTCAGCAGCCTAGCACTGAAAAGAGGAGTGGCATTCCGTTTCAAGAAGCAATCGCTTACTTTGGAACCCTACGGATGAGTATAACACCCCTTATGTTCTATCGATGGCTACCCAGCAGATTTATTGCTCGGTAGCCTTTGATGTTTCCCTTGATAATCTCGCTCACCCCTCAGTTTGACCGTAATCAGAAATTGGGTCCATTTACCCCTAGCACTCACATTGCACCTCGGCTTTTTCAGAATCGTTGCTACTTGTAAAGAAGAGGCCTTATTTCACCTACACCATTGCCGGGTTTCATCATGCCTAGCACCGTTTGTTTATTGCCCGATACTGGTGTCATATCCGTGTCACACGGGTGTCATACCCGTGTCCTGCTACTTACAGCACCAACAAACGCTTTGTAATTAGCTTTGCCCTGCAAATAATTCTAGAGCAAAAGAAGAATAGATCACAACACGACTAATTTAAGAGATATCAAAAAATTGAGGTTGGATCGGCATTGGTCTCAAGATCAATTAGCAGAAATGAGCGGGTTAAGTTTAAGAACTGTTCAACGCATTGAAAACGGAGAAAATGCCAGTTTAGAATCGTTGAAAGCATTAGCATCTGTTTTTGAAACCGACATTACTGATTCGGATAAAGAAGAGGAAATAGCACAAGCAAGGAAAGAAGAAGCGTACGTTCAAAATGTAAAGGGGTTTTACAAACTTCTTGCGTTAGCGGTCTTCAGTTTAGTCACATTCCTGATCATTGCACTTTTCAATTCCGAAGTATGGTACTTCTTTTTCTACATGTTGATCTTCTACGCTGTTGTCCTGGCGGTATATTCCATTAATTACTTTGACTTCTTTGGGAAAGAGTGGGAGAGAAAAATCATCCATAGGAAATTCAAAAAATGACAGTTTCCAATGAAGTCCTCCTCATGAGCCTACTACTACCTCACATTAGTAATTGGCCACACCGTAGGTGCACGATACAGTGGCCCGCACCAGCAGACAGCCTTTCGCGGGCATAAGAGGCCGCGGTTATGGGTTACCCTCGGCATCTTGCACGCAGCGGAAGCCCGTATGATTGAATCCAGAATCCTTAGAAGAGCTCATCCGGCGGGAAACACGGTACCCACTACAATAGGTATCGTTGCACAGAAAGGACCCGCCGCGGATCACGTGCTTCTCGGACCAG
>DMST01000353.1:11913-14175 GCA_003454975.1 Cytophagales bacterium
GGACCAGGGCTCCCGCGGATCGTTGTAAGAAAAATCGTTCACCGGATTGGCCGATTGCCTCAGTTTACCGTAAGCCTTCTCGTCGTAGCGATCTATGCACCACTCCCACACGTTTCCAGCCATATCGAATAGACCGTAACCGTTGGGCGGATAGCTTTTGACCGGGGCAGTGGTGTAGTAACCGTCGGTTTCTACATTTTGGTACGGGAACATGCCCTGCCAGAAGTTCGCCTTATCGGCTGAATCATCCGCCGCTTGATTGCCCCAGGGGTAAATCACTTCCCCTTTGCCGCCCATAGCTGCCCACTCCCATTCGGCTTCCGTAGGGAGCCGCTTTCCGGCCCACTGGGCGTAGGCCAGGGCGTCTTCATGGGCAATGTGCACTACAGGATGATCCATGCGGCCTTTGAGATCACTCCCGGGCCCCTCGGGGTGCTGCCAGTTCGCCCCGATGGTCCAGACCCACCACTGGCTGTAATCCACCAGATTGACCGGACCTTCTGTAGCTTGAAAAACCATGGAGCCCGCTCTCAGTACTGAATCCGGGGGTTTCGGCGTACCCTCCGGCAGTTGCTGCACCATTACTTCCCAGTCAATGTCCTTCTCGGCCACCGTCACATAGCCTGTGGCCTCTACGAATTCCTTGAATTGGGCATTGGTGACCTCGGTAGCGTCCATGTAGAAGGGATCAATAGACACCTTCTTGATGGGATACTCATCTGGGTAGGCCACCTGGGTGTCGTTTCCCAACTCGTATTCTCCTCCTGGTATATACACCATCCCCGGAACCTCCGACGGATCTGACTCCGCAGAACTGCAGGCTTGCAACCCGAGGGCTAAAAGTAGGATGGTGTATGGAATATTATTTTTCATTTAGTTATTCACTCTCCGGTTATGGCCTTTGGCTATCGCCTAAGGTATAAATCAGCTGTTGGAATGACATAAAACCAACCAAAATGCATCCCCTATGTCGGAAGGCTCCCGCAGGGTGAAAAGACTGGAATTATAGGAGATTCTCCCCCATCTCGTGTATGGTACCAACTACTGGCCCTTGGTTGTGCTCGACCGAGATGCCGGACCACCGGAATGCCGGACCACCGGAATGCCAATTAATAATCAGACCGCAACCTAGCCGATCCAGCTTTCGGTAACCAAACGGTATAATGCCCTATTTTGCCGTTTCACGAGGGGATAAACAGTCCTCCGGCCGTCCCCTACCCTGTCATTCATTCACCCCCGGGAATAAAAACTTCTCCCTATAAAACACACTCGTTTCTGGGTGTAACTTGCGTTCCTATAACAATTGGTAACACGAAATAGGGATCAACAAGTGGTAGAGGAATACTTGAAGAACATTAAACTCCAATTTCAATCCTATAAAACGGTGGCTGACAAAACCCTCGCCCAACTTACAGAGAAGGATTTGTATTGGAAATACAATGAAGAGAGCAATGATATCGCGTCTATCATGATTCATATGTCGGAAAACATGCTATCAAGATGGACTGATTTTTTTGACAGCGATGGTGAAAAGGATTGGAGGGATCGGGAAAGCGAATTTGCCACTCAAGACTTATCCGATGTTGAATTGATACAACGCTGGGAGCAAGGATGGAACTGCCTTTTCGATGCCCTCGAGAGTCTTGATGAAACGAATTTCCACCGGCCTATTCAAATCCGAAATAAAAAGGTCAAACTAGTGGAAAGCATCACCCGCCAGATTGCTCATTACCCCTATCACATAGGTCAAATCGCTTTTATTGGCAAAATGATCTTGAATGAAAAATGGACTTCTCCCTCAATCCCGAAAGGAAAATCCAAGGAATACATTCAATCCGAATTTGATAAGAATGCGAAGTAGGGTTAGGGATAGTCAAGTGAGCTAACCGCTACCAAATCTCGCGTAGGCAGTAGGGAGATGCATCATGGTACACGTAGCGGGTGGCGCCCTTAACCACCTTTTCCGGGATCAAACCCAGAATATAATAGAAAAGCCTCACCGTATGGCGAGGCTTTGAATGCAGTCCGTAGGGGATTCGAACCCCTGTTACCTGGATGAAAACCAGGCGTCCTAACCCCTAGACGAACGGACCTAATAACAAAATGTCTATCAACCGGACCTATTGCCCAGTGTGGGAGCACAAGAGAAAAACTTCACACTCCCATTTTCAGACCTAAATCTTGAAAACAAGAACGCGAGTCTTTCTCAAGATTCGCGTCTATACTCTCAGATGAGTTTTGCAGTCCGTAGGGGATTCGAAC
>DMST01000106.1:0-677 GCA_003454975.1 Cytophagales bacterium
CGTACGGCCCAGATACACCGCCGTGGTATCGTCCAGGGCGGGCACCACCGTTTCCAAGTTCACATCCACGGCCGGGGCCTGCATGCTGGCTAGGGTGATGTCCTTCAGGTGGAAATCCAGATGGCCTCCTTGTGTCAGCAGCTGCATATGGAAAATGGGGGTGAGCGTTTCCTCCGGCACCACATTCCAGTCAAAGGTGAGCTGACCATCTTCGTATAGCTGAATGGAAGAGGGGCCAAATACCATTTTCACGGTCATCCATTGGCTATTGGGCTGAAACTGGCTATTGGAAATGGTATGGAATCGCCCGTTCCAGTTGCCTTCCCACCACTGGTATCGGCGCTGGGCACCGTTGTTGTTGAGCCGAAGAATAACTCCGCCGGGCAGGGTAAATTTCATTTCCTCACTCTGAAGAGTAATGAGGCAAATCTGGAAGGTAAGCGAGTAGTTTTCCCGCCCAGGGAAGGGCTGCGGAATCTCCACCTGAGTCCATTGGTTGCGGGCAGGCAGAGAGTTGGTCCAGTACCGCAAATAGTCATTGACTACATCCACCGAAGGACCTTGGGTACCCCAAGGGGTATTGTGCTGAATGACCATGTCACCGGGTAGTGGCGCTCCCTGCTGAAAGTTGTACTGATAGGTAGTCCCTGACCCTCCGCTGGAGGTGTCTGCCGGGT
>DMST01000106.1:745-4629 GCA_003454975.1 Cytophagales bacterium
TACAGTTGGGTATCCGCATCGTAGCGACAGACCAGGTGGCTCCATTCGTTTACGGGTACGGCTTGCTGGCCTTCCAAAAAGAAGTCCCCGGTAGAGAAATAGGGTTTGTTCTGGTACAGGCCCAGGACAAAACCTCCAAGGTTCGCTGCAGTCTCTGTGCCGATAACGGCCAGGTTACTATCGGTAGCGGTGGACTGGGGTTTTACCCACAGCTCTTGGGTAAAACTGCCAGCGGTGAGCCGTAGCTGGCTGGCGGTGCCCAGCCGCTGGTAATTGCTGTGCCCGTTGAACTGCAATACGGCTTGCTTGGGCACAATGGTAGATGGGCTCGTAAAGGTATTCCACATGGGAGCGGTGATAAGCTCATCCATCAGGTCGGCTTCCTTGTGGTTGAGCATCGTGGCCTGTATAGCTGGCGCTTGCAAGGGTTGCAAGAGCATGCGTACGTCAGCCATCAGCCCGGTGTAGAACTGGTAGTTGAAGTGGCCAACCCATAGGGGAGTACCCTCTGGCATGGCCAGCGGAGCACGGTTGTCGCCAGAGGCATCCAGCACACCATTCACAAAAATGGCCATCTCGCCCGTTTGGGTACCTGTATCGTAGGTGTACCGGAAAGCCAGATGGGTCCACTTCCCGGCGGGTATATCCGTAGTGCCTGCCAGGTCATTGGCATAGAAACTCATGTAGGCCTTTTGGTTGCGCAGTAGCAATAGCAGGCGGGTGTTCTGATCTCCGGGCAAGGCCGCCAGCAGGCCCTGATCGGTTTCGGTAACCTGATCGGGTTTCACCCACAGCTCTATGGTAAAGCTGCTGCCGGAAAGGCCCGTGACAAAGCGGTCCGGTACCTGGCCGAAATCGGCCCCGTCAAACCGGAAGGCAAAAGCCGGGTAGCTTAGGTTGTTGGGCAGGTCATCATAGATCCGCCGAATGCCCAAGGGGATATCCTGCAAGGGCAGGAGGGTATTGTGCAGGATTTTACCCTTGCCTTCGTCCAGGGGCCAGGTACCTACAATGCCTGGGGTCTGAGGAGTGATGTGCTCCTCGCGGTTTACCCAGTAGATCTCTTGCTTCAGCAGGTCCTGCATGTCCTCCGACACAAAGTCGAGCGCAAGCCCCCGCACCGGGATTTCTACCTGATACAGGTCCTCGGGTAGTGAACCGTCCGCCAGATTGGCCCGGCGTACCTTGCGCAGGGTTTGGTCCATCCAGTATATTTTACCGGAGTCGTGGTCTACCGCCAGGTCGATGGGGAAGGGCGCTTCGTGGTTAGGAATCAGGCGCCGTTGATCCGTACCGTCGGTGTTCGCGGTCCAGATGCTTTCGTCCGTAGTCCAGTAGAGGCGGCCACCCTGGGCATCCACGGCCAGTTGCCATTGCCCGTTTTTTTGCAGGCCCTTTATGTATTGTACCACCTGGGTGATATCACCGGTGGGTCTATAATACTGGGTGCTGATGGTGCCGCTGTCATCCAGTGCGTACAGGCACTTGTTCACGGTGTCCAGGGCTACTGACAGGTAGGTGACATCACTACTTTGCACAATCGTGACTACCGAGTTGTTTGGGTCACTCATATGCCCGTATCGTATTCTGGATTCGGCACCGTCCTGGTTGATCCAGAACACCAGGCCAATTTCCACGTCCAACGCCAGGTCCGTGGCATCTACGCCTTGGTTTCCGCTGGATACACTATAGCGGACCATGGTGCCGTCCGGTTCCACGTAGTAAATCTGGCCTAGGTAGATAAACCAGATCTGATCGAAGCGCGTGCTGTTCATCAGCTTGGACGCATCCTGATGGGCCTGGCTTAGCTTGTCGTTGGCAGACTGCTGGGCCAGCGATAGCTTCAGAGTGTTTTCCTGCTGTTTATTGGCCACCAAGGTGGTTTTGTAACTGGTTACCCGGTTGAGGAACTTAGTCATTTCTCCGTTGCGCCCACTTACAGGCAGGGGAGTGGGGTCCGCTTCGTGGTCCTCGTTTTCGGCGGCCATGAGGGCGCTTCGCCGATGTACGGTGGTACGCTTCCAGTTCCGTTTCTGGGGTTCACGAATGCGGATGGGCTCCTGCAATTCCTCCCAGGTAACCGTACCG
Source organism: Cytophagales bacterium (assembly GCA_003454975.1). Classification (GTDB taxonomy): domain Bacteria; phylum Bacteroidota; class Bacteroidia; order Cytophagales; family Cyclobacteriaceae; genus DMST01. The sequence continues at coordinate 2,834 of DMST01000106.1, forward strand.
GTGGCGGTAAGGTGGTTGCCCTTGGGGCTCAGATCCTTGGCCGTATTGCCCGTGCCGTCTTCAAAATTCCATAGCCCCTCCAGCGTAGGGTCGGTTAGGGATACCTCCCGGGCAAAATCCTGCTGCACTTGCAGCCCTGAGCGTCCTTTACTCCACAAGATAGCGGCCCCTAGTACCCCCGAAAACCGCTCCTTTCCCTTGGTGTCGGTACCTAGGAGGAACTTCTTGTTTTTGTTGGTTTGGAGGGATTGAGCGGGCGAAAAGCTACGGTCGGGTAAACCGTTGACGTAGAACCGCAAGGGGTTTTGCCGGGCCTTGGGCCGGTAGCTGAGGGCAATATGCACCCACTTGTCCTGCGGAATCGGGGCACTGCCCAGGTATGTTTCCTGGGGAGTATACAGGGCCAGTTTGCCTGCTTCTAAGCGCACTACAAAAGACTCTTTTTGCTGCGTAAGCAGTACTTGATTGCCCTGAGTAGGGCCGGTAGGCTTCAGCCATGCAGCAAAGGTAAAGCCCTTATCGATCTCCAAATCAATGGACTGGGTGGGTTGGAGTCCCCCTTCCTGGATTCGCAGACAGTATTTTTTATTGAACGTTTTCATTATCTAGGCAAGGGTTAGTATTTGGAAATGGTATGCCACACACTTTTGGCAGTGTCCTCTACAGCGTTTACCACCTTGGCGGCGGCTTCTTCTATCTGGCGGGCCAGACTTTCTACATCCTCCCACAGGTGGGCGGCTTCGGCCAGTAGAGTATCTACTACTTGCTGGGCAGCATCTATGAAGGATTGAGCTACAGCTCGGGCATCATCCAGCAGTTGCTGTACCTCTTGCGCCACGGCCTGCGCGATGGCTTCTACCTCTTGCTCGGCCTCTTGGGCAAACTGCGCTACGTCGGCTACCACCTCCTGGGTCTCCTGGGCAATCTCCGTCGCGATGGCCTCTATCTCCTCCTCCGCATGGGTCACCACATCCTCTATTTCACCTACTATTTCCTCCACGGCGGCTTCCGTCTCCTGCGCAATTTCGGTTACCACCGCCTGCGCATCATCCAATATTTGCTGGGCTTCCTGTTCCAGCTCTACCACCTGGGCTTCTACTTCATTGAGGGCGGAATTCACCGCCTCTTCTGCCTCGTGGTAGATCTCTTCCGCTTCCTCTTCGGCGGCTTCGGCCAAATCCGTGATGGCCGTTTCGGCCTCCTCAGCCAGCTCCTCCACGGCTTCCAGTCCTTCCTCTATGATTTCCGTGGCCTCATCGTACAAGGTCTGGAACACGGTCTCGGCCTTATCGATGATCCAATCGATGATGAGGGTGGGCAAATCGAATAGCGATTGTGGAGCTACCGAGAGTTCTATATCCGGGAAGGTGAGGTGTAGCCCTTCGAAGTCGAAGTCCCCACTGATTTTCATATAGAACTGATCCAGATTGAGGCTGACATCCAGGGAGATGTCAAACCCGGAGTCCACGTGCAGGGTACCGAAGTCAATCCCTAGAATCTCGACCGGTCCTACGTCGAACTCCAAGTGCATACCAAAGTAGCTATGCATCTCAAAGCCAGAGGAGCTCACCGAGAAGTTGAGCCCGGCCAGAACCAGCCCACCGATGTCATAGTCCAATAGGAAATCGATGGACGAATTGGTGACCAAGGCTTCTACCTCCACATGGGCCAGATCCAAAAAGGAGGCCTGCAGGCTCATGACTAAGTAGGGCGAAGCCGTGGTTTGGAAGGCCAGGAGCGGACCGCCCGGAGCTACCACCTGGGTTTGGCTAACGGTAGCTGGGACGGGGGCCTCA
>DMST01000039.1:0-454 GCA_003454975.1 Cytophagales bacterium
TACAGCGCTGCCAGGACTGGCATTGCCCTGCTGCTGGGCGTAGTGTTGGGCAACGTACTGCAAGGCATGCCGCTCGATGAGCGAGGGGAATTCTCCGGCTCCTGGCTCAGCTTTCTCAATCCCTACGCCTTGCTCGTCGGTGTGATGGCCCTGGCCCTGCTCATGGTGCACGGCGCCATCTACCTCATCATGAAAACCGAGGGTAAACTGTACGAAAAGCTAACCCGGCTAGTGCGGTGGGCTATGGTGGCCTTTGGCGTCCTTTTCCTGGGCGTGACCGCCTACACGCTGGCGGGTTTCCCACACCTCTACGCCCGCTTTATGGCCCAGCCCTCGGGGGCCTTACTGCCCCTGCTGGCTATCCTCGCCATCCTCAACGTGCCCCGCCTGCTTAGCAAAGGCCGCTACCGCCGGGCGTTCTTGTTCTCCTCCCTCACCGTGGCCTTCTTGTTTA
>DMST01000039.1:528-5174 GCA_003454975.1 Cytophagales bacterium
GGCCAGCAACGATCCGGCTCTCAGCCTGACGGTGCAGAATGCCAGCGCCTCGGCCAAGTCGCTCAAGTTGCTGCTTACCGTAGCCTGCATCGGTACGCCCTTAGTATTAGGGTATACTACGTTTGTATTCTACACCTTCCGCGGCAAAGTGAAGTTGGATGAGACGAGCTATTAGGGATTAGTTCGAATAATTCGATTATCGATTGGTTTGATTAAAGGCAATTTCAGCTCCAAATGCCCTTCCAATAAAAAGCTGCGTCACTCCTAATCCAACAAAAAAGCCCCGCGACGATGGAATTACCAACATCCGCGGGGCTTTTGGTTAGGGCCTTGTTGGGCCTATTCCTCCGTGATCTTCACCGGAGAGGGCTCCTCTATGAGCTGAATACCGTCTGAGATCAGGGTATGCAGCTCGGGTTTCCGCTCCAGCAGGTCGGCCAGGTAGGTATGAATGGCCTCCTTGAGCTCGGCACTTTGGGTCAGTTCCAAAATCTCGACAGACAACAGCCAGTCGGTGTTGTGGTCCTTTTTTATAGTTTCGAACATCTGAGTTAGCTGGGCTTCGTCCTCAGTGCCCTCTGTGCGGTACGTACGCACCGTGGCGTATAGGGTCTCCAGCTGCAGCGTGGCCTCGGTTTTTTCGGGTTTCACCGTCAGGGTGGAAGAAACGTCGTACAGGTTCGGGAACGAATCGCTATCGGCGGGGCCGGCATAGGCCGAGACAATCTCTTTACCTACTACCATATCGTAGATGCCATCTTCCGGCGTGAACAGCGTTTCGCCCTGGTAGGTGATGGTACAGTCTTTCAGCTGAATCACCATCAGCTTGCCCTGAATGTTCCGGATACCGGTAATGTTGATGCCTTCCACGTGGATACCGCTTTCAAAATCAAAGGAAAGCAGTTTGCCATCGTAGAAGTTGTAAGCCTTCATGTCTACGGGGCCCATGTCCTCAATGGCGATGTTGATATTCTTGAGCTTACCCAACGGCGAGCTAAAACCGTTGGGATGATCGTCGATCCCGTGCCCGATGAGCACTTTCTCGCGGAAAGCTAGTGCGGTAGGGCCTTCGGTTTCGAAGTAGATCACCTGGTTGTCTTCATTGAGAATGGTACGGTTAAACTTGCCCGATACCTGCAGACCGGTACTGAGCTCAATGGTACCCACCATCTGTGAGTCGATCAGCTTCTGTAAGCCTTTGCTCCCCCCCTTTCGGATGCTCAACGTGTTCGAGAATTCCTCTAGCACCTGCATGAGGTAGGAGAAATCAGGGGTTACGTAAAGCTGGGGCTGGGGCTTGGTAATGTCAAACTCCTGGAAGGCCGCCGAAATGGAATACGGCAGCTTCTTTACCTCGGGCCGCAGACACGACTTACTCTCCCCGATAGAAGACAGCAAACCTGCACCGTAAATTTTGGGATCTTCTGCCTCACCGATTAGGCCGTACTCTACCGTCCACCACTGCAGGTTGCGCATTTGGGCCATCTCCGAAAGCTCCACCTGCTTGTTCTGCAACACATTTACCTTCTCCTCGGCTTTGGCAATCTCTTTGGGGCTCACGCCCTCTGCCTCGCGCAAGATGGAAAGCTTTCTCACTGCCTCGTACACGTCCATATCGTGCTTGGAAAGGATGGCTTTGGCCCCAATGGCCCCCAAACGCCGCAGGTACTCCGCATAATCGGGGTTGGCGATGATGGGCGAATGCCCGGCCGACTCGTGAATGATGTCCGGTGCCGGGGTGTATTCTATATTTTCGAGCTGGCGGATGTCCGAAGCAATCACCAGCACTTTGTAGGCCTGAAACTCCATAAAGGCGTGTGGCGGAATGAATCCGTCTACCGCCACGGCCGCCCAACCGATCTTCTTCAAGATTCGGTTCATGCCGTACATGCTGGGTATGCTCTCGATGCCCACCCCAGTCTGCTCCAGCCCATCCAGGTAAGACTTGTGGGCGTATTCTTTCAGGTAATACACACACTTGCGCATCACGTAGCGCCAAACGGCCTGGTTGATGGGAGTATACTCGTCGTATTCTTGGGGCTTAATGAATTGCTTCAGGTGCTGAGGCAATCGGTCGATGAATTCGTTACTCTCGTAGGTGCGTTCGTTGCTCATGAACTTCAAATTTACGGCTCACCTTGGGAGACCGATGATGATATGTGCTTTCTATGCGAAACTATCGGATTTACCTACACTTTCAAATGACTCTGGGGGCAGATCGCGGTATTGTCTGGTAGGCGGTAACGTAGGTTCACCCCTTGCTACCGCTTTCCCCATTTCGTCGGATGCTATTAGGTTCTATTACTGTCTTTATCTTAATTACAATATTGTTTTGAAAGGAAGGCCGTTTGATACATGAAAGTCCTGTTAGATAAGTTAGAGGTTATTCAGTTCAAATATCAAGTATTAAGGGACCAGAATACCTTTAATATTTTTGAAATATTGAGAGATAAATCTGATGAGGTCCATCTTCATTCTAGGTTTATCGTAGAGCTGCTCTCCCCGAACGGTACCCATCAGTTTCAGGACGGGTTTTTTCAATTATTCCTCCCAATCATTGATGTCAACGACTTTGCGGTGGAAGATTATCAGGTTTTCAAAGAGTATAAAAACATTGATGTCTTGATAAAGAACCGGACGCAAGCCATCATCATTGAAAACAAAATTTGGGCGAGAGATCAACCCAAGCAACTAGAGCGGTATTACCATACCATGAAGGAAGAAGGTTTCGAGGACATCCGGGTGGTGTACCTCACCTTACAAGGTACCGAACCTTCCGATAGTAGTAGGGGTAGGCTTGCCGAAGACGAAGTGGGTCTTTTTTCGTATGCTCATCACATAAATGTATGGATAGAGAAGTGCATCGAAGCCGCCTCTCGACATGCGGAACTGAGAGAGACATTAATCCAATACCAAAAACTGATAAAGGAACTGAGTGGAAATTCTATGGGAGTTGACCAAACACAAGAAATTATTCAATTGCTTCGCGAAGATGATAACATTGTAAAAGCTCATCTGATTGCCAGTAATTGGAAGCATGTACAATGGCATACTGAAAACGATTTTTGGATTGAATTGAAAGGAGTAATCCTAGAAAGGTACCAGATTATAGACGATCAAAGCTATGATCCAGATTATTTGGATAAGCTAATTCATCAAAAAAGAAACCGAAATGCTGGGTACGGTTGGATGTTTAAAATCGCTGATTTTCAAGGGTTTGACCTTTGTGTTTTTATCGAAAGGAGCTTCGAGGATGTGTATTTCGGATTAACAGCATTGAAAGACGGAAACCGGGACGCTAGCGATGATCCCAAACTCAATGAATTAGCGGATAGAATAAAACGGTATTGTGGTTGGCAAAGAGAAACCTCCTGGCTGGGAGGACATTATTTTGAGCCCAGGATCAATTTTGAGATGTTCTCTAATGAAGAAACCCTTCGGTTGTCAAATCCCGATTTTAGGACTCAATCCATTCAGAAATATTGGGGACAGGTGGATCAATTTATTACAAATATTTCACCGATTATCTCCGAGTTGAAGTAATGGATAGTGCCGTTCTGGCTGGTTCATCCTCTTCCTAGGGATGCTTGACTCCCCTCTTTTTTAGAGATCAAATTTTTTTTAACCAGGGGGGTAGGGTGAATTCTTAGCTCCCGGTTATACCTATACAAACATGGGTTATTACAACCAACTCCGTCAGAATTTCCCACAGACCTATTTGGTTTGGTGATCGTAGGGTACCGCCGCGGCACGCGGGGTACCCGGTCTGTAGGAAACTGAAGGTTGGTTGTTGTGTAAGGGACTCCTGCCAGAGTCCTGATGGGGCAAGCGTGTGTGTTTTGCTTGCCCCATTTTTCACATGTTGCCAAGGAGTTTAATTGATCATTAAGCAGGTACTAATGATCATTAGTGGCTAGGATCCATATGCTCTATTCTTAGCCGTTCTTTATCTTGGATTCTCCATGGCAAAACCACTGCGTCAACGATTCCTCGTCCGATATTTGGGCTTTGCTACGTTGCAATTGTTACTGCAATTCATAGCCGCCTCGCTCATTCTGATTACGGCCCTCGATAACTCGAGAAGTATGGGAGGACTGGCTGAGGTAAGTTACGATATACTACAGTACGTACTGGGTTTTCCGCTGTATGGGTTGGTAGACCTAGATACACTCATTTTGGGGCTGACCGTCCATGGGTATTGGTTTTACTTTTTTTGGGTACTACCGGACTGCAATTCTTCTTTTATCAGCTGTTTTTCGTCTGGCCCAAAAAAATCAGTAAGTCCGCTTAGCCTACTAACTACCGCACATTCGGTTATCTCACTTTTATATGGGTGTTCTGGGACCAGTAATTTCTAGACTAGCTGCTAGTGAAACCGGAACATCCCCCAGGGCAAAGGGAGATGGTTCCAAAGTAACTTCCAGTACTGCTTATCGTGGTGAAATCAAATTTTACATTTCCGACCTCAAAACCGCTCCTAATCCTCTTTGAGTGTAGCGGAGGGGTTGACCCGTTGGGACCTCCATAAGTGGTAGCTCATGGTGAGCCCGAAGGCACCTATTAGCAGAGCCAACGCGATCAAGAAGATTTGTGGCCGAAAAGTCACCCGTACGGCGAAAGTTTGTAGCCACTGGTTAGAGAAATAC
>DMST01000039.1:5221-6263 GCA_003454975.1 Cytophagales bacterium
AACGCCAATGGGGTGGCTAACAAGGCAGCCCCGCCGATCATACGAAGGAAGCCCAGTGACAGGATGCGGGTAAGATTCCAGAATCCGGCACCCAATACCTTGCGGATACTGATTTCTCGCTTGCGGGCCGCCAGCGTAAGGGTAATAAGGCCAAACAGGCCCAGGTAGGCAATGGTGAGAGCAAATGCACCGGCCAGGCGGATCACCTGCACCCAGCGCTCTTCTTCCAGATATAATTGCGCCAGGTCATCGTCCAGGAAGCTGTAAGTGAAAGGTACTTCCGGAGCTATGCTGTGCCAAACGTCCTCCATATCCGTAAGCGTAGCCTGAATGTTTTGCGGAGTTAGTCGGATCACCAGGTCGGCCATATTGTTGTCACTAGCCAGCACCATCCAGAGCGGCCTCACGGCCTTGCCTACCGACTCAAAGTGGAAGTCTTTCACCACCCCAATAATCTCTGGCTCGGTCAACCCGGCGTTTTCCAGCTCAGGTACGGGACGGTTGAGCGGCTGCTCCCACCCCAGGGCATTCACAAAGGCCTCGTTTACCACAATATGCTGTGCAGAATCTTCGCGGTGTTCGCCATCAAAGAAGCGCCCTTCGGCCAGCTCCATGTCCATTACTTCCACAAAATCGGACTGTACAAAGAAGATGTTGTAGTCAATCTGACGGCCTTCATACTGGAAGTTGGAGCGGTAGCTGCCCTTGGTAAAGGCCGGTGCCGTGGCCGTAAAGCCCGCCACATGGGGATGCTGCCGGAGCGCATCGCGGTAGGCGGGGAAGAAATCCTGCCGGGCTACCCCGTTTCGTTCCACCACCAGCAGTAGCTCATCTCGAAAGCCCAGGTCCTTGGTCTTCATGTAGGTAAGCTGGTCAGACATCACCAGGGTCAGCATAACCAGCACACTGCTTAGCACAAACTGGCTGAGCACCATGGCGCTGCTGAAGCGGTTGCGCCCCGTGAAGCGAAGGGCACCGGAAAGGGACACAATGGTGCGAAACCGCGAGAGTACTACCGCCGGGTAGAACCCGGCAAAAAGCC
>DMST01000115.1 GCA_003454975.1 Cytophagales bacterium
CCTACGCCACAGGTACTACCCGCCTATACCACCTTGGGCAACATGCTACGGTCTGCCGGCCGCAAAGAAGAAGCCATGCAATACTGGCAAGAAGGGCTTACCCTGGCTTATCACCTACAGGACACCCTGTATATCATTGACCTTCAGTCCAACATTGCCCGGCGGTACCGGGAAAAAGGCAATTACCCGCGTGCCCTCCAATTGTACCTGGAAAGCCTATCCCTCGGTATTGCATTGGGCAATTTGAGTGAGCAGGCCAACCTGTACAACCGCATTGGGGTGCTACACTACAACCAGCGGGACTATGATCAGGCTATCAACTACTACCGCATGGCCTTTCATGCACATAGGCAAAGCCAAAGCCTGCGAGGACATGTACAAGCCTACAGCAATATTGGCTTAGCCTACCTGGAAGCCGGCCAACTAGACTCGGCACGATGGTATTATGAAGCGGCCATTCCCCAAGCCATCCAGCTGAACTACAGCCATAACCTGGGCTGGAACTACTACGGTCTGGCACGCATCGCTCTGGCCGAAGGCCACTATACGGAAGCCTTAAACGCGGCCTATCGTTCCTTACCACCACGCACCCAGCGCAAAAACCTACTCGGTCAAAGCTATTTGGTGCTAGGCAACATCCACCGGGCCTTGCAAGTCATCGACTCTGCGCAGTACTACTACGCCCAAGCCCGGCTGCTGTCCCAGGAAGCTCAAGACGCCATCTTGAACCGCAATGCTTTGGAGGGCCTCAGCTGGACCTACCAACAACAAGGCAGGTATGACCAAGCGCTGGGGCTGTACCAAGAGTACAAAACCATGGCCGATAGCCTCAACAACGAGGAGAACACCAGAACTCAAGCCCTGCTTGCCGCGGAGTATTCCTTCCAAATGGAACGCGATTCGATAGCCCAGGCGCAGGCCTATGCGGAAGCTACTTTTGAAAAGGACCTACAACAACGCCAATATTTCATCATTCTCACCTTGGGGGGTATTCTGGGTCTGGTGGTGCTGGTGCTAGTGGTGGGCAATGCCTATCGGCAGAAGCGACAAGCCCTCGCGGAGCTAGCTACCTTGCACGAGGAAGTGGCTGCCCAACGAGACCGACTGGACCAAGCTTTACTGACCAAGGATCAGTTCTTCAGCATCATCTCCCATGATTTGCGCGGACCTGTCAACTCTTTCGGGAGTTTGGCTTACCTACTCAAAGACTATTACGTACGTGGGAAGCACAACGAATTGCCCGCACTGCTCAATGCTTTGGAAACCAATAGCAAGGGCGTGAGTCAGTTGCTGGATAACCTATTGACCTGGGCCCTGCAACAGCAAGGCCAACTAACCATGAAGCCGCAGCACCTACCCCTGACCATTCTGGTCAATCAGGTGATGGATATCTTCGATTACCAGGCTAAGAGCAAAGAGATTTACTTACGTGCAGAGATTCCCAAAGACCTGAAGGTGTATGGCGATGAGAACGCCTTGTTTACCATCTTGCGAAACCTGGTGAGCAATGCCCTCAAGTTTACCCGCAAGGAGGGCCAGGTGCTCATCATGGCGGAAGCCACGATACGAGGCACCCAAATCCAAATAGCCGATACCGGCCTAGGGATGGAACCCGAGAAACTAGAGCAGGTCTTTCGGATCAACGAAAAGCTGGTAACCCGAGGCACAGCCGGCGAAAAAGGCACTGGCTTGGGCTTACCTTTGGTCAAGGAATTTACCGAAGTTCAAGGTGGTAATTTAGCCGTAGAAAGTCATCCTGGGGAAGGCACTACGTTTACCTTGTGGTTCCCAAATCCGAAGGAAGCTGCTCAGGAGCCCCAAACAGATGAGCATGGAAAAGACGCACCTGAGCTGGAGAATTCAGTATTGGCATAACGTTCCAATTTTCCAAGTCACGTTGGTTTGGAAGGATCAGACATAACTGCCACTTCACGCTGGTAGTATCGGTAAATTCATCCTACTTTACTATGTTGGGTTGGCACAGCCTTTCAAGCGGTTCCAATCAGCATTCAGTCATCCGTAATACATTGATTATGAGATACTTTACAGATTGAACTACACCCTTTGAAAGGGACATCTAAATCAACAAAGTAGGGTTTAAAAAAACCAAAACCACCAGATCAGGCTCTCATCTGGTACCTCCGGCAGGGTGCGAAGCAGGCTACTCCCTTAACAATCATTTACATTTCTCAAGTCAACTATTCCCTTACTTGGGTGTTGAAACTCAAATCTCAATTCAACCAAAGTATGAAAAAACTCCTGTTCTTGCTGGCCTTATTTGCATCAGCCTGTACCTCAGCAACTCAAGAAAAATTCTCACTCACCGGCAACAGTCATGACATTCCAGACGGTAGTATAGCTTACCTGTACGATTACTTGCTAAAGGAGGTGATTGATTCTGTGGTAGTTGAAAGTAATAGCTTCCGGTTTGATACTGAAGTGGCCGAATACCCCCGGCTGGTATCCTTGTACTCCAGCCATGCCCCTGAAGATGAACGCAATATATGGCTAGAAAACAAGCCCTTAACCCTGGATGCTAGTCAAACGCCTCTTTACTCCTCTACAGTGCAGGGTTCCGCTACCGAAGATCTCTATCATGCACATCGGAAAGACCTGGATACCACCGATTCCTACGATATCCGAATGGAAAAGCGGATGGCCTTTGTAGAGAGCCATCCCAATAGCACCATTAGCACCTGGATTCTCTCTTACAATAAAATAGTGTTTGGTAAAGACCGGACCCAAGCATTGTACGACGGATTGAACGAAGAGCAACAACAAAATGCCTACGGCAAGGTGGTGTCAGATTATCTCGCTATGGCCGTGGAACCCGAGGTAGGTGAAGAGTATGTAGATTTTTCCATGACAGACACCACCGGACAAAGTCTCAAGCTATCGGAACACCTCAGTAAAATAACCCTCCTGGAATTCTGGTCCTCCTCCTGTTATCCCTGTCGGGCAGAAAACCCCAATCTTGTCAAGACCTACAAGAAATACCATGCGCAAGGCTTTGAGGTTTTTGCGGTATCTACGGACCGGGACAAGAAAAAATGGCAAGGGGCCATTGAAGAAGATGGCCTGCCTTGGCTACACGTTAGCGACCTGGAGCCTTTTAATAACCAAGCAAAAATTATGTACGGAGTAAAGGGCATCCCGGATAACTTCCTGATTGATGAGTCAGGAACCATAATAGCTAGAAATCTGCGTGGAGAGAAACTTACCCAAACGATAGCCAAACTGTTGGGAGGCACCGATTAGGTTAACCCATTATTCCCTGGTAAGGGATCCCCCAGAGGGGGAAATTGAGGATACGCTCCTACGGCACTTGGCTTCGTAGTGATCTTTCCTAATTGGGGTGTTACTCTGCGTACTGCACTACTTCGGTAGGCAAGGCTACCTTTTCTGCGGGCTTGCGGGCCCACTGCTTGAGCAACCGGGGCAATACCACCGTGGCTATCAAGCCAAATCCTAACACCAAAGGTATCCACGGATAGGCCAGCACCACCGACTTAGCAGAGAACACCCCCAAGATGGTTAGGGTAGAATAAGGTAGCGAACAAGCCAATACAGACAAGGCCAGTTGCGTATTGAACACCTTTTCGTCCTTGTCTAGGGCCGTCATGTGAGCGAAGGGCCAAAAGCTGACGGCACTTTGCGGAAACACGATAATAAGTAGCTGCAATGTGGTAGACATGCCGGGTAGGGCCAGTAGCAGGATTCCACTCAGCAAGAAAGCCACCCCGGAACGCCATACCAAAAAGGTGAACACCTGCTTGAGTTCCTGCCACTTGAGCCGTACAGAAAGGCCGATGAATAATAACACCAGGGGTGTCATCATGGCCGAGGCGCGCGTAGCACTCTGCTGCAAAAAGCCAGGTAGGCTAGCAAGGTTGAGGCCAGAGAAGACGAGTACTAAAGCTACGATCATCACGCCGTTGATGGGCTCTCGCAGCATGGAAAGCAATAAGGATTTTACCTTACCCGATTCCTTCACAGCATTTGCCTGAGACTTCTGGTACCAATGCAAGGCCAGCAAATAGCAGAATATGAGGACGAAGAACTTGTTGCCCACATCGGCCAAGGCCCCTAAAGCCAAAGCGTCTTCTCCCAAAAACTCAGCGAGAAAGGGGAAGCAAGACAGCCCCGGGGCCAAGGAAGGTATGAGTAGCATC
>DMST01000098.1:0-8972 GCA_003454975.1 Cytophagales bacterium
GGGGGTGGACCATCCATAGGGAAAGGCGGCGGATCGGCTCTTCTCCTTTTCCGGTCCAGTTCCTTCTGGGCCTGCTTCTGCCGATCACGACTCTCCTTGATTATGATCTTATTCAGCTCCGCAATCAGGATGTCCTCGTCCATATCGAGCTCACTGGCGCTCTGCTTGATATACACCGAACGCACAATGGGGTCGGGAATCTTGGCAATGCTCTCCACAATCTCCCGGATGGTTTGCGCGCGGCGGATGGGATCGGTGGCCGACTCTTCGGCGTAAAGCTGGGTTTTGAAGGTAAGGAAGTCCTGAGCCGAGGCTGTGAGGAACTCTTCCACCTCCGTGCTGCTGTGGTTTTGCGCATAGCTGTCTGGGTCTTCCCCTTCCGGGAATATCACCACCTTCACCGCCATGCCCTCACTCAGGATCATGTCCACCCCACGGAGTGAGGCCTTGATACCCGCCGTGTCCCCGTCATACAGCACGGTGATATTCTTAGTGAACCGCTTCACCAGCTTGATCTGCTCCACCGTGAGCGAAGTACCCGAGCTAGCCACTACGTTGGTGATGCCTGCCATGTGCAGGCTCACCACGTCGGTATAGCCCTCTACCAGATAGCAGTTGTCCTGGTTGCGGATCTTCTGCTTGGCCTGGCTAATACCGTACAGCACGTCACTTTTGTGGTACAGTTCCGTCTCGGGACTGTTAAGGTATTTGGGGCTGTTTTTGTCTTTTTTGAGAATCCGGGCACCAAAGGCAATGGGTTTGCCGGCCACGTTGTGGATAGGGAAGATCACCCGACCCCGAAAACGGTCGTACTCCTTGCCCCCCTCCTTGCGGATGAGCAATCCGGCCTTTTCCAGCATATCGTCGCTGTAGCCTTGTTTGCGGGCCGCGGTCGTCAAGGGTGTCCAGCTATCAGGCGCATAGCCAAGGCCAAAATTCTTGATCACCGACTCGGTGAAGCCTCGTTCTTTGAAGTAGCTTAGGCCTATACTTTTTCCCTCTTGTGTTTCCCAAAGCGTTTTGGCATACCATTCTTGCGCAAACTTGAGCACGATCTGCAGACTCTCACGTTCGTTTTGCGCCACCACCTGCTCTGGCGTTTGCTCTTCCTCCTCGATGGGTATACCGTACTTATTGGCAAGCTGGCGGATGGCCTCGGGGTAGGTCATCCCTTCGTAGTCCATTACAAACTTGATGGCATCGCCTGCCTGGCCGCAGCCAAAGCACTTGTATAAACCTTTGTTGGGCGCTACGGAGAAGGAAGGGGTCTTCTCGTCATGAAAGGGACAGCAAGCCCATAGGTTTTGCCCTTTCTTTTTCAGCGATACATAGTCTCCCACCACCTCATCTATCTCGATGCGGGCTTTTACGGCTTCTATGGTTTCGGGAGCTATGGACATAAGAATTGAACGCCCAAGATAACCACTTTTTAGGTGGAGTCAGTTCCAACAAACAAAGGAAAGAACAGGTGATTTTGATACCCAGCTTATTCCACTCAAGATCAACTATTTGTTAGCGCTTAAGCTAAGCGCAGGACGGTAGTGTGTAGTAGGAATGATGTCGTTTTCAGGCGAATACTATAGATGGATATTAAGAAAATTACCTCTCAATATTTTGACTTCCATTTCCATCAGATGATTGTACTATATCAGTGTACACGGGAGTCTTTTATCCTGGTTACCAATACTTTGCGCTTGACTTCTTGATTTGAAATTGCCGGAAATTCTAGACAAAATTGGTTTGTAACTAGGACGACAGTTTGACCCTATTCATCGCAATTACAATATGGTTGATCGAAGGCCAAAAGTACCGCTGTTTATTATTATCCTAGATTATGGTAGAATAGTGATAAGTTATATTTCTGGGTGGCATACCACACTCTCCAACTAATATTTTGAACTATACAAAAACAAAATCTCATGGATGTCTTGCATGACTTTAATAGTATTGAAGTAAGGTACTTGAGTGAAGAGAAAGTAATTGCTCTGGAATTCAAAAAGCACTCTAAGTCAGAGGAGTTCCGAGGCGCCTGGAACAAGGCGTTGGAGCTCGCTATCGAACACAAGGCAACCCGATGGTTGATGGATCAAAGGAATCAAAGCATTTTTCCTGAGGATCAAAAATGGGTAGAAACGGATTGGTTTCCCCGGTCAATGGAAGCAATACCGTTGAGGGTAGAAACGCCTAGATACGTTGCAATTGTCCCCTCTAAAAATTTCTTTGTGGAATTTTCTGCCAAGAAGTTTATGAAGGAGAATTCAATGCCTGGTTTTCTCATAAAACCGCATCAGGATGTCGAATCTGCCAAAGAATGGTTAAAAAACCCTGAACTAGACGAGGAATTGGCTTCTTTGGCTAGCTAACATCAGTATTCAAGCCTTGGAGTCAGATGGCGCCAAGGCTTGAAGATTCATGCAATTCTTATTTACCCAACTCAGCAAATTCCCGGGCAAAGTAGGTGAGAATGCTGGTGGCTCCTGCACGGCGAATGCTCAGTAGGCTTTCCAGCATGGTAGCTTCGCCGTCTAGCCAGCCCTTTTGGGCAGCGGCCTTCACCATGGCATACTCACCGCTTACGTTGTAGGCCGCTATGGGCAAGTCGTAGTTATCGGCCAACAACCTGATTACGTCCAGGTACGCCAACGCGGGCTTTACCATCAAAAAGTCTGCCCCCTCCTCAGTATCCAGATCTGCCTCCACAAGTGCCTCCCGCCGATTGGCCGGGTTCATCTGATACGTTTTCTTATCTCCCGCTTTGGGTGCGCTGTCCAGTGCATCGCGAAAAGGTCCGTAGAAGGCACTGGCGTACTTGGCGGTATAGCTCATGATACTCACCTGGGTATGCCCAGCCGCATCTAGGGTTTCGCGTAGGTACCCTACCCGTCCGTCCATCATATCCGAAGGGCCGATGATATCCGCACCCGCCTCGGCCTGTGTAAGCGCCATCTTGCCGAGCACTTCCAGCGTTTCATCATTCAGGATCTGGCCATTTTCTACAATACCGTCGTGTCCGTCCGAGCTGTAGGGATCCATGGCAACATCGGTCATCAGCACCGCTTCCGGGTAGGCCTGCTTGATGGCCCGCAGGGCGGTGGGATACAAGCCTTCCGGGTTGTGACTCTCCGTCGCCATTTTGTCCTTCTTGGCTTCGTCGATGGCCGGAAATAGCGCAAAAGTAGTAATGCCCAGATTCAGGCAGGCACCAATCTCGGGTAGCAACTGGTCTAGTGACCAACGGTATTGTCCCGGCATGGAAGCCACTTCAATTTTTTGGTTCTCCCCCTCAATCAGGAACAAGGGATAGATAAGGTTATCAACAGAAAGCGAGGTTTCGGCCACCATGTTGCGTAGAGCGGCACTTTTACGATTGCGGCGGGGTCTTCGAGTTATCATGCTTCAAAGGTACAAGCGTCTGGGAGTTTTGGCTATAGCCCACCTACTTCATTCCCAAATACATCGGTAGGGCATAGGAAAATTTAGGCTTGTGTTGTGAAACAGTCTGCGCGAATGTCTAGTGCTCAATCTGCCGGTAAGGATTGAGTAGAAAGAGCTCACTAGCCGCAGGTGCAGATAAAGCCAGCTTACCCCCACATGCACCGCTTCCCCTTTTTGCCGTTTACTTCTATATTGTTGCTGCTAGAAAATTCCTATGGATACACCCCATCGAAAGCTCACCGTGTTTCTCGCTTCATCCGAGGAAATGATCTCAGAGAGGGACGATCTGGAATTGAAGATCGGCCGAAAAAACTCCTCATTAGTTGATCTACAACAGTATATTGAGTTGGTCCGGTGGGAACACGAGGCCGCCTTCTTTTCGGTGAGGGGAACCCAGGATACCTACAATCAGAAGGTGGCCAAGGCAGACCTTTTCATATTACTCGCCTGGGGCAAGGTGGGCGTCTATACGGAATCGGAGTTCGACACCGCCTTGGATCACTTTGCCCAAAAGGGGAGCCCTAAAATACTGACCTTTTTCAAACAGCCTGAGCCACCGGGTTCCAAGCAAAACCAGGCTACCCTACAAAGCCTTTGGGCTTTCCAACAGCGGTTGGAGGACTTGGGCCATTTCTATGACCGTTTTCATAACTCCGATGAGCTTTGGCTGAAGATAGAGGGGAAAATAGATGCCCTCCTTCAGCAGGACAAGGCCTCTCCCAAACGAGGGACGTGGAAATATATCACAGGTCTGGCCCTAGTCATTGGGATTCTGAGCGGAATCGCTGGTTTTTCTGGATGGAATATTCGAGACCTGCTCCATGCTTCCGCACCCGAAGAAAATACCGAAAAACCTCCGGGGTCAGTCGCTGATATCAACTCCGATGATGAACAAAGCGATGCAGATAGGCTGGAGACCGAAACCGCTACTGCACTAAAAACACCCACATACCATCTGCACCAAAGCAGTTTGTATCCGGACTTGCAGCAGGCTTTGATCCAAACCTTGGGCGGTTGGGAAATCAGCCAACAATCAACGAATGGCATTCAGATCTCGCATACGTATCAATTGATTGAGAAAGACGATGGCCTTTTCGAAGCCCGTGGTGGCAAGGTAGCGGTCCACATTAACGGAAACCCCTGCACTGTAGACCCTCCCATACCCTTGCTGCGCACCATACCCGAGGGAAAATCTAAACCGGCCGTAGAGGAAGAATGCAACCGCAAGCTTAGAGCTGCTATCCAATTGCACGCTAATCCTTTGGCCCAACAAATCAGCCTATGCCTACACGGATCGTAGCCTTGCTCTTGTGCTCTCTGTGCACGGGATCTTCCCTAGCCCAGCATAATCTGCTTTTGTACTTGGAAGGGCCCGATTACTTCCTGACCAAAATAGAGGCGGAACTCAAAGGCCTTCAAGATGGGGTCAGCTCCATTCCGCTTTTATCCAGCGTTAACAACCTGAACCAGTTCCTGAGCACGGCCACCAACGAGCAAGCCCTCAACCAAGGGGTACGGTATTACCTGGAGGTAGATTATGAATACGATGCCTCCCTGGACAGTTTGCTGCAGCAAATAGGCAACCGGCTTACTGGTAATCAACTGTTCCTGTGGATCAAAGTGAACACCCTACAGTCCCTGATCGAGTACCAGTTCAAGCTGTTCCCTATTGAATATGCAGGCAGTAGTGGGCGGCCTACCCTCCGGCAAGATAGCCTGGTAGGGTTCGCCAATTTCATTCTCAACCCCATGGAGGACGACATTGGGAAATCCATTGAACGAAAGGTGCGGAGCCTCTTCCCGCGCTCCAACTTACCACCGGTGGCGGTGGTGAATGTAGAGGAGGCAGAAGACGATACAAGAACGGTATACTTTTTCACGGAAGGAGACACCGTTACCCTGTCAGCATCTGAGAGCTACGACCCTGATGCAGAACGTGCGCAAGGCGCGCTTACTTACCAATGGAATCAAGTAGATCAGGCGGGTGGGCCCATCGTGATGAGTGATTTGGTGGTACTGCCCGAAAAGCCAGACCACGTTGCACTCACTCTGAGTAACATGCCCGTAGGTGATTATTATTTCCAGGCCGACATTTCGGATGGGGTATCGGTGAGTAAGACAGAGATCATCCGAATCGTGGTCATTCATGACTACCGGCTCAAATCTCTATCGAATTCCACCTATCACTATTATGGACCTACCAAGTTGTTGGGCAAATGGATGGTCAACAGTAGGGATAAAAAGAGGGCTAATCCCAATCCACCGGAGGAAACCCGATGGAATTCTTGGCTGTACCGCACCCTGGACCCTTATAGGTATGAGAAGAGCGCCTATTACTATCAGAATTCTATCTGGAATTGGATCACCCGAGGAGACGAAATACCAGGAGATTATCTGCATACGGAGCCCTATCTGAACATTGGGCGGGCTTACCTAACCAACCAAGGATACGGGTATGCAACCAGTCTGGAGCAGACAGAACCGAATATCCAGTCATTGGCCTTGCAAGAGAAATCCACGGTCATTAACACCACCCTTTCTTATAAGTATCCACTGGTGCTGCGCTATTGGTGGAATTATGATTTCCCCAGATACCAGGACGTGCAATCACTCTATTACCCCTGGAAGGAAGAAACCATGATTCAAGCTCCTGGGAAACCCATTGTGGGCACTACGTTGATCAAGATTTCGGAATCCGTCCATAATCTATCTGCCCGAAACTCGCTTTATTACCGGGTAGACCGGAGTATTTTTCAAATGCTCGTACCTACGTACAGTCAACACTGGATATGGGTACAACGCAAATTACCCGACGGTAATGACGTTTCAGCCAATAGCTCTTTTAGTACTATTGGTTTCAAGCTGTTTCTAACCGAAAGGTGGTACCTGGATATGCCTTTGATAGTCATAAATTCCTCCCGGATTTTTGGGCAGGCGCACTTCGCTCCCAACACGCAAGTAGGGTATGAACTGCCCGGGTTTAGCTATTCGTCTTACTCCAACAATGATCGGCTTAAGGGGGCTTTTACGTTGACTCATAGCCGGGTGGACCTAACCAGCGGTTTTGAGGAGGATTTTTTCCACTTCTGGGGTGCTGGCTTCACGCTGTCCAGCAAACCCAAATGGGTAGGCTGGGATGTAGGAGTACAAGGAGCGGTCAACGTTGCAAATTTTCCCATGTTCCTACTCAGCGGATTTTGTAAACTCACCCTAGGTAATATCTAATGAGCAAGAGCAAGCTTTGCCTTTTGATGCTGGCCTTGGTAGTAGCTTGCCAACCCTATTTTGACGAAAGAATTAATCCTTCGTTCCAAGAAAGCGTGGAAACCGGAAACGCTGCCCTGCGCTATCATTTCTCAGAGTACGATCCGGGCCAGCGCAGGATTTATGTTGTAGACACAGTATTCAAAGCGGATACCACTCGCGCCACCATTATGAGCTACCACATCAACCTCAACCGGTGGGAAATACTTCAGCACGCGGGCCAGGTGCCCGCAGAGTTTCGTAACCAAGGGCTGCAAGAAATGTATTTTGACCGTAGCACCCGTGAGCTAGTGTTCATTACCCAGTCGCTGGACGTACTTCGGTACAGCTTGGAGGAGTCACAATGGGAATACACGGTAATACCCAATAAGCCGCCCAACCGGGCGGGAGCAGGTACTTTTCGGCACCGTACGGGTATATTTTTGGCTGGCGGAAGATCAGGGGTTTGCAACCAGGAAACCTTCCAGTTCCTTACTGACCTGTGGTACTTTGAGGGGGCTAGCAATACTTGGAACCTGCTATCAGATTCCATACCGCCCGAGGGGCGGGAGTTTTATATAGGCATAGCCAGCGAGGACTTGCAGAACGTGTACCTTATGGGAGGCAGGGCCTATGGCCGGACTGATTTCCCTAACGTATGGCGGTACCACCTTCCCACCCGTGAATGGTCTGTAATTCGGGAAAATTTTCTACCTCCGGGGGCTTTCTTTGTCAACTACGGTTGGAATAGCTCACACGTACAAAGCGAGCAACTCACCATTCATGGCACCTATAGCAATGCCGATGCCGGAGACATTTGCTACTTCATTGGCGAAACGCCACATTCCGTGTTCATGGCTTACAACCCAACCACGAACCAGATGGAACACCTCACCCCAAACCCGGAGCATACCCTAGGCTCCATCATCTACGATGAGCTGGGTGATCAGTATTTCCACATCACCCAAGGCCGTGTGCTTAGAATCACCCAAAACAACACCACCATCGATGGATCTACCCTGGAACCTTCCCGGTTATTCAGGTACAATCCCAACACGGATATTTGGCAAAATATGGGGGTGATACCCAACCGAATAACCCAATGATGGTCGGTGACTACCAAAAGTGGGAACGCCTAGAGGCAATGGTAGGGATCGTACAAAGGCTAATTCAGCGTCTAAATCTTTCCGTAGGGGTGATCAGGTGGGGCTTTTGATAGCTACCCTGTAAGGCACCAACATTTCTATCCGAGTACCCTTCGTTTGCCCCTGCGCATCCGTTTGGTTGCCAATCACCAACTGGATTTTATTGTGCAGGCTTTGGTTGAAGAGGTCCATCCGCTCTTTGATGATGGTGGTGGACAAGGAACGATGCGAATCCTCACTGTCTCCCTTACTATTCAAGCCCAGACCATTGTCTAGCACTTCTATCTGGATAAAATCCCCCTGCTTTTTGAAGTAGAGCTCAATTTTACCGCCACCCTTAAGACCCAGTATTCCATGTTCGATAGCATTTTCTACGAAGGGCTGTACAAACATCGGCGGAATCATTTCCTGGGTAGCTTCTATTTCATCGGATAGCTCAATGCTGTATTCAAAGGGCTCTGAAAGTCGCAGCTGGTGCAGGTCCAGATAATTGGTGAGCATGGAAAGCTCCTGTTCCAAAGGAATGAATTCCTGCCGGGAGTTCTCCAAAATTTGCCGCATCAGCTTAGAGAACTTGGTCAGATACATGGCCGCTTGAGTGGTGTCATTCTTAAACAAGTAGGCCTGTACAGAAACTAGCGCATTGAAAATAAAATGCGGGTTGAGTTGAGACCGGAGAAACCGATGCTCCAACTCCGTTTGCGCTCTTTTGCGCCGGCCCACCCGCTGATTGACCACGAAGAAAATGACGGTAGCCGCGAATAGTACCAATAGAGCTCCTAGAATCAAGAGTTGGTTTTTTTGGAGGATTTCTAAGGATTGAATAGCGGCCTGCTGGGACAAGGCGGCGATTTCCGCCTCCTTTTGTTCGGTATCGAATTGGGCTTGCAAACGGACAAACTCCTGTGCCTTGGCCTCCTCCCTCATTTGTATATCAAGGGTCTTCTCCTCACGCAAGGCTTGTATACTATTTTGGAGTTGACCGGTGGCCTCATAGGCAACAGCCAGTTGTTCTAGCATGGATTTCTTAATCCCCAGGTTGTGGGTATCGTCCGTTAAGGTGAGCCCCTTTTCTCCATAGGCAATCGCACGGGTGTAGTTGCCACCTTGCATGTAGCAGGACATTAGGATTTCCAGCACAACGGCGGT
>DMST01000098.1:9005-15392 GCA_003454975.1 Cytophagales bacterium
GGCGGTGTTTCCGTGCAGGTCAATGGCTTCACTCCGCGCCAGGGCAAGCTCGGCCGTAGCAATAGCCCGTTCGGTGTTATCCTGTAGAAGATAGACTTTGCTAAGACCGCGGTACAGGTAGGCCAGCATAAAATCACTTTCTATCTCTTCTGCGTGTACGATTCCCCGCTCAAAAGCCCCGATGGCTTCATCGTACGCTTCCAGCTCCGTGAGGTTGAGGCCCAGTGCAATATGAATGGTGGTAGGCAATCCCGCCTGAAAACCATCTTCCCGATAGCGCACCTCGGCTCTTTCATAATACTCTCTGGCCTTTTCAGGTTCGCCGTTTTCTACATAAGCAGTGGCTACATTGTGCAAAATACCGGCAAAAAAATCGATGGAATCGGCAATGGGTTCACCCAGCTTTAAGGCCTTAAGGGCATAATGGAAGGAGGAATCATGTTCGTGAGAGGCAATGTAAACCCCAGTGAGGGATAGGTAGGACCGTACCAGCAGCGCCTGACTTTCCACGCGGTGGGCACATTGCGTAATGTAGTTGGAGTACCATACGGCGGAATCTATGTTGTGCAGCCAACGGTAACAGGAAGAAAGTAAGGTGGCCAGGTTGCCTGCTTTTTCGTATTCCTTCTCCTGCTCCAGATAGGCTATTCCTTTCCTCCCTAAGGCAATGGCTTGCTGATATTGGGCTTCACAATGCCGGTTGTTAGCCCGCAAGGCCAGTACTTCGCCCCAAACCCCATACTGCTGGTGCCGTTCCGCTTCGGCTTCCAGAATATCTAACAGTGAATCGGACTGGGCTACTTGACGACAATCCAGTTCACGGGCGGTGCTCAACAAAACCTCCACCGGGATGGGTTCTTGAGACCAAGCGGGTAAACTAATGCAGAGTATGGCCCATCCCAAAAGGGCTTTCACCTGTATTCTCATATCCAAAAGGAGCTTTGATTGACCTTGCTTGCAAAAGTAAACGGTCCGGGCAGGCATGCACGGGCTGGGACTTAGATTTTATTCTGGGGTGAGGATAACTGGAAGAGCGCGCCATTTCCTGTAGGCTGGGTAGGTTGTTAGGTAATTTAGCAATGGCCGTAAGCGATGGAGCCCACCTGACTGTAGATGCACGGCACGGTGGATTCATCTAGGCTCCTCAAAAGGCTAATGAAACTATACAGTTAAAAATTTATAGTTATATTCATCTAAACAAAAATTAGTGTATGACACGGCCAATTAATGAGCAAATCGACCGAATTTTAGACACGGTTACGGATAAAAAACCGGAGATAATTATTAAACTAAAGCAGGACCGTACAGAATTAAAACGATATTTAAATATCTCCTCTGAGGTAATTACCAACCGAAGCGCCAATGTAAAGGCCCGCAATCTCACTCCTCCCCCTTCCAAAAATGTACCACGAGATCCTGCTGCAGACGCTAAATCCCTCAACAGCCTATCTAAAAACAAACGAACAGTCAGTCGAGTATTAAGAGCCTCATATTATTACAAATTCCGTGAGGTACAGGCACTTAAAACACAGGCACTAGAAGATTTTGAACCTCTTATAAAATCCTCAGTGGCACAAAAGGCAGGGGGTAATATCAAAACCTTCTGGAGTTCAAAAAGTGTGCTAATGCGAATAAATCAAACTGATTTACACCAACTTAGGAACTCTGACCTCAACATCTCAGGTGTATATGTAAACCAACGGTTAAAATTACCCCCCGTTACCAAAACGGAAGATATGCCTGCTATTGTTGAAGATAATAAGGCTTATACATGGGGGGTGGCAAAATCCGGTGCATTAGCTACCTGGGGGGCCTTTGGAGCCCGAGGTCAAGGCGTTAAGGTAGCAGTGCTTGATACAGGAATAGACCCAAACCATCCTGATCTAATAGGTAAGGTGGCAGGCTTCGCTGAATTTGATAAGAAGGGCAGAATAGTGGTTGAAGGAGTAAATGCTGCTTATGATGATGGAGAACACGGCACTCATTGCTCAGGAACCATTGCGGGCGGCAATGCTAGCGGACGTTGGATCGGAATGGCACCCGATAGTCAAATCCTCTCTGGGTTAGTTCTTAAGGGTGGCGTTGGGTACGATGCCCAGATATTGGCCGGAATGGAATGGGCAATTGAGAATGGTGCTGATATCATCAGTATGTCATTGGGAGCACTCCAACTAGATCCATTTGTTTATGATATCTATACTGAACAAATACTCACGGCCCGACAACTAGGTATACCTGTAGTAGTTGCCGTAGGTAACGAAGGTCATCAGACCAGCGGCACACCTGGAAATAACTATTTTGCTCTTACAGTGGGCGCAACTGATTCTCGTGACATCATCGCAGGATTTAGTGGTGGCCGCACTCAGCTAGTACAATCCTCCGAGTTCATTGCCAATGAATACCTACCTTTCATTTATTCCAAACCAGAAGTATCCGCCCCAGGAGTAGACATTTATTCTGCAATCCCAAAAGGAAAATGGGAAGCTTGGAGCGGTACCTCAATGGCAACCCCTCATGTAGCAGGTGCTATGGCACTGTTGCTTAGTAAGGGAGGACAACTAAGAGAGCTTGTAGGACTGCAGCGGACGGAGGTTTTACAATCACTCATACAAGGAACAGTTAAAGATTTAGGAGAAGTAGGGCAAGATCATCGGTATGGTATTGGCCGTCTTGATGCTCTCCGTGCGATGGGTTTTGCCCAAGACCTCGGTTATTGGTAACTTATATTCCCGTTTTCCTGTAAAAAATGAATCCTTGTTCACACAAGTGCTTTTTATTATTGTTTTCCATAAAAATCACTTACTTTAAGTAAACTTATTACGTTTATATCATTGTACACTTGATCAACTTGGGCCTTATGAAGAAGATTGAAGATGCCGAACTTTTGGAGTTCATGGAATTAGGCACCGAAGATAAAGCCATTACAATCATTGCAAAGGTGAATGTAGGCCAGCGGCAAAAGGCAAAAATGATTACCGATCCTATTTTGGGAAGGCCCCATTTGTCTGCACCAGGCCCTTACGATGCTAAACAAAACATGGGCGCTTTTGATAGGCTACTGAAACAGCTTAAGGTGAAAGATTTTAAGCGGTTGGATACAGGCTATGCCTTCGTTGTCGATGTTAACCCCAAACAATTAATAGAGATTTCTGCTTCAAATCTTACCCAAAGCATTTCTCCCAATCAGCACCACTTCATCAATTGATCATATTGATTACCGATGGAGTACCCAATTATGACTGAGATGTAGAAGTGTAAGTATTAATGGGATCATACCGAAAACCTGGGGGCTAAACTGAAATTCACGAGATCATTGTTGTTATCAAGTACACCGACCGAATGTTGAATGCTAAATTTTGAATTGTAAATTGTTGACTTTCAAGCAATTAAAAATTCAACACTCAAAATTCAACATTATGAGGAACTCCCTCGCTTGCTTAGAGGATAGTATTCTTTCCACATCCTCCCCAGATTTCTTGCTTGGTCCTATTAATGCCAATTATACATATTGGAGTCATTCCCCTTATAGAGGCTAATACTTATTTTTATCGTGAGAAATCTATCAGGTTTCCTTGGAAAGGGGGCAGGAATTAGAACCACAAATGATTGAAAATCGCCCTCTGAGAAATAATGGCTATATGCACACATGAATGTCTATAGAGCTTCTCATTTCTGGATAGAATCCAATAGAGTTAAATTCCATAAATATTCATTAGAACGGATCAGAAATTGTAATACCCTGAGGTTTAAAAAATGAAATTAAACCCTGCACCAAGCCCTAACCTAATGAGCGAATGGATGCAGGGTTCATTTTTGGTAATACTAATTCCTGTTCCCGCGTGTAGGCGGCGCACCCAGTTCTTTCATATCTCCCTCAAACGTAGCTAGCTCTTCCAGAAAATTTTCCAGCTTGGTTTGGAACCTGTCGAACTCATCAGTAGCCCAAGCCAGAGAATTCTTATAGGTCTCCGTGGGTTGCTGAGTAGTCTGCCAATGTCCGTAAGCTACCGAACTCGCATGGTTATAAATGCTCGGTACGGTGGATTCATCCAGGCTACCCCGAGCGGCATCACCATAAAGCGCATTTTGCAAGTCGGCCAAGCGAGTATTGAGGTGGCTCCATTCAGTAAAGTGGGCTTCTGTTACCCCAGGCGTTTGCTTGATGGCCGCTTGCAAAAAGCGTAGTCGCTCGCTCGCTTCACCCATAGCCGTGCCTGCAAATCCCAAATCAACCAATAGGGACCAAGTCTCTTGCTGGAAGGCCGATACCGCCGCGTAATCCGTTTCTTCCAAGGCCGGGATGGGTTTCACGGTAAAGGTCTGTGCCTCTCCTTGGGAAGTGAGTATACCGTTGTTCTCTATGAATAGTTCTACCGAATAGGTACCGGGCGCCACCAGTGGCCCTTCCGGGTCTCCAGCCCAAGGTGGCTGGAAATCGGGCTTTGTCAAGCGGATAGGATCGGGCGCAGGGTATCTCAAGTCCCAGGATACTCGGTGAAAGCCTGCCTGGTTCTTCCCGGTAAGCCAACGTACCGCATTGCCCTCGGCATCCTTGATCAGTAGCAGCACCTGTGGCTTGATTTGTCTTCGCTCCGAATTCAATACTATATAACCAGGGAATGGCGTATCGCCGCCTGCCTCACGTACCTCCTTCTCGCGGGCCTTCCGTCTATCTTGACTGTTGGTAGCCGCTTCCGCTACATAGTAGCTGATGGTGGCGCCGAAATCAGGGTTGGCCGCGACATAAGCTGCTGATCCCTGGCCGGGCATACCCTTGGCTTGCATGGGGATGGAGGGCACATACCACCAGGCGTCCCGCACAGGGAAGAGGGTGTTGGCCCCATTGGCAGCAGCGTCGCTTATGCGGCGCAGAGGCGAGTAGTCATCTAGCACGTAAAAGCCACGGCCGAAGCTAGCTCCTACCAAGTCGTTGTCTCTAGCCTGAATGGCAATATCCCGGAACGGAATGGTGGGCACTCCTGCTTTCAGCTTCACCCAATTGGTGCCCTTGTTGTACGAGAAGTAGATACCAAAATCGGTCCCGACAAAGAGCAGATCAGCATTCTCGTGGTCCTGCTTGATGGACCACACGATGGTGCCTGCGGGCAAATCTCCGGAAATAGACTGCCAGCGCTTACCCCGGTCCGTACTCATGTACACGTACGGTGCATAGTCGCCTAGCTTGTGTCCATCCACAACCACGAACACCGTGTTTTCGTCTAGCGGTGAGGCTTCAATGTCGTTGATGAAAGCCCGCTCAGGAATATCCAAATTGCTCTTGCGCCAGTTCTTACCCGCATCCTCCGTTACATGTACTAGCCCATCGTCGGAGCCGGTGTATAGCAGTCCCTCTACTAGCGGCGATTCCGTAATCGTGGTCAGTGTGGCGTACTTAGACATCGCGCCGTTATCGTACAGATCGTCCGTACTCCATACCCGGTCCATCAGCTCCAGCTCGTAGCGGTTCGTATTCGTGGTCAGGTCGCCACTTACCACCTCCCAATCATTGCCCCGATTTTCGCTGCACCAAAGCCGCTGTGATCCATAGTAGATCCGCTCATTGTTGTGCGGGCTCACCAGCAAGGGGCTATCCCAGTTCCAGCGCTCCGGCACGTCCGAATCGGTGGGGTTAGGGCGAATGCCCATGGTCTCTCCCGTGGCTACATTCAGACGCACGAGGCTACCCTCCTGCCACATCATGTAGGCCGTGTTGTTGTCCTTCCAGTCATACAACGAACCGTATCCGTCAGCCCCCAGCGGTACGTACCAGTCCTGGTTCCGTACGCCTTCGGTATTGGTGGTCCGCGAAGGGCCAATGAGCGTGCCCAAGTCTTGGGCACCGCCCACTATGTTGTAGAAAGGCTCTGAGTTGTCTAGTCCGAGCTTGTAGAACTGCGAAATGGGCAAGTTCTGAAAGTGCCGCCAGGTATTACCCTCATCAAAGGTCTCGTACAAGCCGCCGTCCGTTCCGGCTATCAGGTGCATACCATCTTGAGGGTCAATCCACAGGGCGTGATTGTCACTATGCTTGGTACGGCCGCTGGTCAGGTAATCCATGGTGCTGCCTCCGTCGCGGGTTACGTGCAGAAACACGTCCATCTGGTATACCAAGTCTGGGTCTACCTGAGAAGCCTCTATTTCCTGATAATAGTGGGGGCCCGTACCGCCCGAGATATAGCTATTTTTCTTGGCCCAGCTTTCGCCCATGTCCATAGAACGATAGAATCCCTTTTCTGCGTCGCTGGCTTCTATGGTGGCATACACCCGGGAGGGGTCAGCTGCCGTTACCGCCAGGCCAATCTTGCCCATATCGCCCCCGGGTAGACCGGTGCTCTTTTGGGTCCAGGTACTCCCGTTGTCTTCCGACTTATAAATGCCACTGTTGGG
>DMST01000098.1:15488-15696 GCA_003454975.1 Cytophagales bacterium
GGCCATCAGCGCCCACGTGCGGCGAAACCGCTGGTAGGTAGCCGCATACACCACATCGGGATTGCCCGGAGCAAATTCTATATCCGTTACCCCGGTGTACTGATCCACCGTCAGCACGGCCTGCCAGGTAGCGCCGCCGTCCACGGATCTGTATAGGCCGCGTTCGCCCCCTCCTGACCAGAGCGGCCCTTCAGCAGCTACCAAAATC
>DMST01000098.1:15758-18916 GCA_003454975.1 Cytophagales bacterium
GCTATCGCGCGGATCAATCAGGATTTTACCGATGTGTTCAGACTTGGTAAGGCCCATCTGGGTCCACGATTTGCCGCCGTCGGCGCTTTTGTAGAGGCCATCGCCCCAGCCTACGTGGCGGCCACTCACGTTCTCACCGGTACCTACCCACACCACGTTCGGGTTGTTGGGGTCAATGGTGACGGTACCGATCGAGAACGAGGGCATGTTGTCAAAAATGGGTGTCCACGTGGTGCCCCGGTTGGTAGTCTTCCAGAGGTTGCCCGAACCCGCCGCTACGTACCATGTGCTGGGTCTACTGGGGTGAATGGCAATATCCGCGATGCGGCCGCCCATCAGCGCAGGCCCAATTTCCCGCAGGGGCATACCCGCTACCGCTTTTTCAATCTGGCTATTTAGGTCGTCCTGGGCCATACTTTGGACCGGCAGGCTCAAAACACCTACCAGCACCCATAGGCCGGCAAAGAGAGGTTTACTTATTTTCATTGATGGCTAGGTCTACTGTTTGAGTTCAAACTAACCAATTATGCAGAGAAACATGAGAGATGGTATGCAAGTGGGATTTCAGGAGATTGAGCGGATTTATTTTAACTAATTAGTGCGGCCCTCATATCATCCTCTTTGATGTTGTCAATAAAGTCCCGGATGTACTGCTTGTCCTGATCTTCGGCCCTGATCGCTAAAAAATGCTTTCTCCTCAACCCCTGCTTGCCCAAGCGTACAAACTTCAAGGTCTCAGGTAGCTTGAATAACTTCAACGCCCACTTGGAGTAGCAAGCAATGCCCATGTTGGAATCGATTAGTTCAAGGGCCACCTCAGTCATGGGGACGGCCGTAATTCGCTTTGGGTCCACATGGTGGGGCTTGAGGAAATGCTGGTACACCGATACCGTCTCTAAAGGGTAAGAATGGATAATCAGGTGCTGCTCCGCAAAGTCAGCGGGGTCCAAATAATCTTTGTCGGCCAGATCGTTTTCTACATTCACCAAGGCGAACAGTTCATCGTCGAACAGCTCATAGGTCAGGATTTTATCGCTGACAGAATCATGCGTTACGATACACATATCCAGCTCGTTGGATAGGAGTTGTGAAAAGGGTGGCGGCTTGGACTCCACCTGCAAGATGATATCAATCTCAGGATACAAGACTCCCATCTTTTGAATGAAGGCGGGCAAGCCGTGGTAAAAAGAGTAGCATTCGGTGCCCAGCTTGATGGTTCCCTGCGAACCAGCTTTAATCTGAGTAATCTTGGCCAATCCCTCATCAATCCGCTCAATCACCTGACAAGCCAAATCATAGATTTCCTGCCCTCCCTTAGTGAGCTGCCAGTCATTTCGTGAACGGATAAACACCTTGATCCCTATGCGCTCTTCAAACTCCCGTAGCTGATGACTCAATGCAGATTTGGTAAGGAACAGCCTGTCTGCGGATTTGGTGATGTTCCCCTCCTCCACTATCGTCTTTACCAGTTTCAGATACCGTAAATCCATGGTATCAAAGTACGCACAATCCTGACGGATCCAGATTGAAAATTTCTCAACCAAGCCTCATTTGACTTTCAACTAACATAGGGTTGATCAAGCGCCTCAAACTCCACCTTTGCTGAAAACACAACGATTATGACAGAGCAAATAAAACACTATGAGGAAAGACTCAGCTATCAATGGGATGCGGCAGACCTGGCTGAAGAATTGGAAAAGGATCCCAAGCTCGTGGTCATAGACACCCGAAAGGGCTTTGCCTACGAGGAGGAGCACATACCGGGTGCCATAAGCTTTCCTCACAGAAATATGGACGAAGCCCAAACGGCGCAGTTGGACAAAACCTTGCTTTACATCTGCTATTGCGACGGCATTGGGTGCAACGGATCTACCAAAGGGGCTTTAAAATTGGCCCGCCTCGGGTTTCAGGTGCGGGAGCTCATTGGGGGCCTGGACTGGTGGAAACGGGACGGCTATGCCACCGAGGGCACAAAAGCAGTTGGCGGAACCCAAATAGAATGTGCTTGCTGATGGTAACGTGTTTTCTGAAATACACCATCGACCCACATAAAGTGGATGCCTTCGAACAGTATGGCAGGGTATGGATAGATCTGGTGAATAAGATGGGAGGAGACCATCACGGGTACCTCCTTCCGTATGAAGGCGCAAACAACATAGCCTACGCCTCTTTCTCCTTCCCCTCCTTGGCAGCCTATGAAACCTACCGAAAGCAGCTGGAAAGCGATGAAGAATGCCAAGGTACCCTGCTTGAGGCACGGGAAAACGGCTGCATCATCAGCTACGAGCGCAGCTTTATGCGCCCGGTATTCGAGGGCTTGCAAGGCAAAACACGTTTATGACCGATCTAGAGGGCATTCAAGACTTAAGTAGGGAAGGCTTCAAAAGCCTATTGCATCAGGCAGCAGATATCATCCTGGATCTATATGATGACGTAGGTGCCAAGAAAGTCTATCGTTCCCAAAGCCAAGAGGAAGTTCATGCCCTCTTCGCAGAAGATTTACCGGACACGGGCACCCAAATAGAGGGCTTGTTGCAAACCCTACAAAAGGACATTATCCCCAACGTAGCCTTACATTACAGCCCCCACTTCTACGCTTGGGTTACCTCCAGCGCTACCCAGGCCAGCATTTTGGGAGAGATGCTCGCCTCCGCCTTGAACGTGAATGCCACCACCTGGCTCAATGCCCCCGCCGCCAGCGAGCTAGAGCAGCGAGTAATACGGTGGATCGTTGAGTTCATTGGGTATGATCCTGAAGCCAACGGAGTATTGGTAAGTGGGGGCTCCCTTTCCAACTTCACCGCCTTGAGAGTTGCCATTGCACAAAAATGCCCCTACCACTATGCCCAGGTCGGTTTTGATAAAAACAGAGCCCTTAGAATTTATGCTTCTGAGCAAGCCCATTTTTGTATAGAAAGGGCCATTGGCTCGCTTGGATTGGGCATGGAGAATTTGGTAAAGATCAGGGTAGACAAGCATTTCAGGATAGACCTCCAGCATCTCAGGGAGCATATTGAGATGGATCTTTCGGAGGGCAGGATACCTTTGGCCGTGGTCGGCAATGCAGGCACGGTGAATACGGGGGCGGTTGATCCTATAAATGAACTGAGTGCGGTATGCAAGGCTTATGGCTTGTGGCTACACCTGGATGCCGCCTA
>DMST01000097.1:0-1084 GCA_003454975.1 Cytophagales bacterium
CGGGGTGTTTTCCGGCACCACCGGTATTGGTACGTACTGCCCAGCGTTCCAGCCGCACGGGATAGCGCCATTCGAGGATCTCCGGATCGGTAATGCGGGTGTTGGTCATGTGGTGGTGTACGGCATGTGCACCGGCGCCCAATGGGCTGCCACCAGTACCACCACCCACCGTCTCGTAGTACCCAAAGTTGTCATTACCGAACAGGGTGTTATTCATGGTGCCTTGGCTAGCAGCGCTCATACCCAAGGCCCTGAGCATCAGGTTGGTGAGCCGCTGGCTTACTTCTGTATTTCCCCCAACCACAGCGGGGTTTCGTTGATCATCGGGGCCAAAGTAAGGATGTACCAGTGAGCCGTCTGGTAAAATGATATCTATAGGTTCCAGCAAGCCTTCGTTGAGAGGTAGTGGCTCGTTGATCATAAGGCGGAGCACGTACAATACCACGCTGTTCACAATGGCCCGGTTGGCGTTTAGGTTGCCCGGGTGTTGGTCTCCGGTACCAGAGAAGTCAATGACCAGCTTTTCTGGGCTGGGCTGGGTTATGCTAACCTGTATAGCGCTGCCGTCATCTAACGTATCCTGTGCCGCCCAAGGCCCTCCAGAGCGGTTTTGCAGGGCGGCTACCAGTCGCTTACGGCCATGCTCGCGTACGGAGTGCATAGCTGTTTGGACGTCGGAGTACCCTAGCGTATCTACCAGCTCTTCCAGCGCCTTCACTCCGTAGCGAATGGCAGCCAGGGCGCCGTTCAGATCGGCCAGGTTTTCCGCCAAAGCGCGAGTAGGGTAGGCCGCTCCGGTAAACAGAGCCTCCATGGCATCCCATTGTACCTTGCCGTTTTCTACCAAGTACTGTGGCCGTATCACCACACCCTCTTCCACGATGCTGGTAGCATCGGCCGGCATGCTGCCCGGGGTTTTACCACCTATCTCGGCATGGTGCGCCCGGTTGGCTACGTAGCCAATCAGCTGACCGGCTTCGGTGTAGGATCCTGCCAGTAAGGTAATGTCTGGCAAGTGGGAGCCTCCAAAGGCGGGGTGGTTGGTGATAACCACGTCGCCCGGTCGCAGCGGGATTTCCTCTCG
>DMST01000097.1:1133-4514 GCA_003454975.1 Cytophagales bacterium
ATGGCTACCCAGGTGAACAGGTATATGGGGGGCGTTTACGAGCAGCCGACCCTCGGCGTCTAGCACCGCACAGGAGAAGTCGAGCCGCTCTTTCACATTGACGGAGAAGCTAGTACGCTGTAGTAAGGAGCCCATTTCCTGAGCAATGGCCGTGAAACGGCTGGTAAAGAGCGCAAGTGACACCGCTTCAGGTTGTTCTAGCAGGTTTCTTATGCCAGCGTCATGGTCTCGTAAAGGGGTAAGCTGCGCATCTAGCTGGCCATCCAGCAGCAGCTGCCAGTGAGGTTCCACAAATACGGTTTGGGTAGCACTCACTAGCAAGCAGGGCCCCATCAAAATAGCACCCGGTCGCAGGTCGTCCCATACATACACCGGATGGCTGGGGCCATCGGGTAGGAGAGGAGTTAGTTCGTGGCTGGGTGCCGGGCGATACGATTGCGTACGTTTGGGGGGGACTGTAGCGGCAGTACGTCGTTCTACGGCGCGTAGTCGGACAGAAGCCACCTCCAGGGGCCGATCCACCCAGTGCCCGTATAGCGCTTCGTACTGGGCCCGGAAAGCTTGGGCGGGATCGGAATCTTCGCCGTAGGGAACCTCCAGGGGAGTGTCTTGACCCTGCAAACGCATAAACAGATTAACCTCCGCAATCTCGATATTTTCTGGGGTAACCCCTTCCGTTTCTAAGGCCTCTTGGGCTTCTTTCCTGAGCTTGGAAAGTACACGTGGTACCTCCAGTACGAAGTCCTCCCAAGGTTGCAAGACTTGTGATTCGGCGAATCGTTCCAGGGCGGTTTCGCCAATCCCGTAGGCACTTAGAAGCCCAGCATCGTAAGGAATGATGACTTCGGGGACGTCCAGCATACGGGCCAATGCACAAGCATGCTGACCTCCCGCTCCGCCAAAGGCTACCAAGCTATATTCTTTAGGATGAAAGCCCCGTTCTACGGAGATCTTTCGGATGGCATCGGCCATCTTTTGGTTAGCCAGATGTTCCAATCCCTCTAATAGGGTAAGCAAAGAGGGGCTAGGTTGCATAGAGGCCTGAAGGGCCTTCACTGCATCCAATGCAGCTTGTGGGCGGATGGGAATCCCAAAAGCGCTGGGATCCAGCTTGCCCAGCAGAACATTGACATCCGTAACGGTGAGGGGTCCGCCGGCTCCATAGGCTGCCGGTCCGGGGGAAGCTCCGGCACTATCTGGGCCCACCGTAAGGCGATAACCGTCGTATCCGCAAACAGAGCCGCCACCAGCCGCTACCGTTTCAATAGCCAGGGAAGGGCTTTGAATTTGGGCTTGTCCTACCGTGGTTACATACTGATAGTCGAACCCGCGCAGGTAACGAGCAACATCGGTACTAGTGCCACCCATATCAAAGGTGAGCACGCGCTCTCTGCCCTTGGATTGGGCAATAGCGGCCGCGCCCGTTAAACCACCAGCAGGTCCCGAGAAAAGCGAATCTTTGGGGTGAAAATGGTTGAAACCTACAAGGCCTCCTGCACTGGTCATGATATGCAATGGCTGCCCCCCAAGTGCCTGGCGGATGCCCTGCAGGTAGGAGTGGAGTACGGGCTTCAGGTAGCCATTGACAGCGGTGGTTTGGGTACGTGATACATATTGTATGGCCTGAGATAAACCCGAGCTAATGGAGATGTGGCGAATTCCGGCACGATTAAGGGCTTGGCCAAGGGCCGCTTCGTGTTCCTGATTTTTATAGCTGTGAAGCAAGCACAAGGCTACGTTGCTTACGGACTTGGCTTTTAATTGATTGATCAGGTTTTGAATGGCTTCCTCCTTCAAGGGGTGGAGGACTCCTCCCATGGAATCGAGCCGCTCAGGTACCTCTAGAACCTGGGTATACAGAGGTTCAGGCTGATCTATGAATAGAGAAAACAGGTCTGGCCGCTGCTGCAGGCCAATGCGCAGAATGTCTGCAAAACCTTCCGTAACCAGTAAAGTAAGGGGAGCTCCTTTGCGCTCCAGCAGGGCGTTGGTTCCTTTGGTGCTGCCAAGACGAAGTTGGAGCGGAGGTAGCGCTACCTGCAATGGAGTCCCCGTGATCATCCGCATGGCAAGTACCGGAGCCTCCTCTTCACCAGAGAGTTCGAATGCCTGACCGGGAGTGAATTTTTCGAACGGAGCGTCCAGGGTAATTACCTGAACGGTTGGGTCTAGCGCGACCACCTCCCGCTTGGCTTCCGGTGCTTCTGGCCGGTAGCATGTATATCCTGCAAATACGTCTACGTGTACCGGCCACCGTACTAATATTTGGTATTGGGCACCGCCCAGGTGGTGAACCAAGGTACCCCGAAGCACACCCGAGCTGAGTACTTTGATGCGGCGCCTTTCGCCGTAAGGTGAGGTGGCCAGACAGTCAGTAAAGGTGCCTCCCGTATCGATAGCAAACTGCCAGGGGAGGAAGGAGGGACTGGGTACAGACACAGGACAGTATTGAGTTTTGATTGTGAGTATTGAGCCGCGAAGATAGAGATTGTACCCATTTGCTCCTGCCTAATTTGACAAGGTGTTAAGGTGAAGAGCTACGGCACTGGTGTGGCTATGTACTAAGGGAGATATAGAAGTGCACATGTGCTAGCTATGAAAGTTTTCATTCGCCCAGGTAACTCTCAAATTGTCCGGTTTATCTTTATCTGCCTAGGGGAAGGATGAATCAGACCAGATTAGCTCGCAGAATTTTCTGGTTCTCTTCCTAGCAGAACTCGGGTTAGCTTTTCCTTAAGCTCTTCAGGGTCAAAAGGTTTGGTGATAAAATCGTTCACCCCAAGCTGAAGAATACGCTCCCTAACTTCAGGTAAGGCAGCTGCCGTCAAGGCGATAATGGGGACTGTTTTGTAAAATTCATCGGGCTGTTTTCTTACCCATTCGGCAGTGGCGTAACCGTCTAGTACCGGCATTTGCAAATCGAGCAAAATGGCATCATAATGAGTATTGCGCTGCAATGCCTCTACTGCCATTTGACCGTTCTCTACTTCCTCCACGGTTACCCTCCATCGGGAAAGTATTTTGCGGGCCACCAGGCGGTTGGTTAGATTATCTTCTACCAACAATATGTGCCTTTCGGCCAACGGATCAGAGGAACGGTTCAGCTTTTTGGTAGTAACGGGCGGCTTAGTTTTACCAAAGAAAAACTCCATTTGAAAACTCGTGCCCTCGCCTACGGTGCTTTCTGCGGTTAGCTGACCATTAAACAGATTGACCAATCGTTTTACAATGGCTAGCCCTAAGCCACTGCCTCCTCGGGCACTATCAGGGTTGTTTTTAGCCTGAAAAAAGGTATCGAATATGCGGTCTAGCTCCTCTTGAGAGATTCCCATGCCCGTATCAGAAACACTGATTCGCACTTTCACGTGCGATTGGGTTTCC
>DMST01000097.1:4560-22819 GCA_003454975.1 Cytophagales bacterium
GCGATTGGGTTTCCTCTACCAGCGCCGCTTTCAACGAAACGCCACCTTGGTCTGTAAACCGGATAGCGTTGTTCATTAAGTTATTGATAATCTGGGTGAGTTTGAATGGGTCACTTACCACCCAGTTGGGAACGTTGGGTTCAATCTCACATACCAACTGCAGTTGTTTCCGGTTGGCGTTGGCCTCCCAAAGACGCAAGCTTCTATTCATTAAGTCATGGAGAGCGAAGGGGCGAGCGTCCACCACAATCTTGCCGCTTTCGAGCTTATTGAAGTCAAGAATATTGTCGATCAGCGAAAGCAAGTTTTCGGCTGAAAATTTGAGGATTTCAAGGTTTTCGCGCTGTTCGGGTTTTGGGCTCTCCTCTAGCAAAACATTGGCAATTCCCACCACTCCGTTCATAGGGGTGCGAATCTCATGGCTCATGTTGGACAAGAAATCCGTACGGGCCCTAGCCAGTTTTTCTGCCTTCAGTTTTGCTTTCCTCAGTTGTTCTTCACCCTCACTTAGCTGTACCAATTGGCTTTCCAGTTCTTTATTTAGGGTGCTTTCCATGGTAAGCGAGAACTGCAATTCTTGCTCTGCTCTACGACTTTGGCGAAGGTATTCGCTCAACAAGATGTAGAGGAAAAGCATGAGAATGACATGGATGATAAAAGACTGCTTGAATGGAGGCAAATCGCTTGCGCCATGAAAACCGTGGCCCATATTCTCCATCAAATCCAAGATGCCAACGAATACACTAAAAAGCACGATGGCCATAGTGCCCCATCTCTCATTGAGGGTGAAAAAGATGAAAAGTATCATGACACTGGCCCACAAACCGGTGGCCATGGTAGGTTGGCCCGCATCAAAATAGGTGTTCACAAACAAGGTTCCGAAACCCGCAATGCCAAAGCTGAAGGCCGCCGGTCGTAACCGTTCCTGGTACTTGAGTAGAAAAGGTATGCTTATGTAAACGAACCGGGTAGCAACGGCAAACCAAAATTGAAACATCCGTCCATCCACCCAGAATTGGGTTAGTGGAGGAATGCCCAAGACCAGAAATATGAAGGAGAAATTGAAAGTAATGCGGATCCGGGCACGCTGGTAGCTGTCCTGTACTTTGACCAGATAATCGGCCAAAAACCAATTAACGACCCGAGACCACCATTTTTTCACCATGGGGAAAGATGAAAAGAATTTTTCATTTGGCCTATTGTTCCTAGAGAGATTCAATCTTTGGCAAAAGCTTCCATGAATGCCCTCAGTCTAGCACTGAGGTGAAAATGGGATTCAATTGTGGAGGTGGTGTTGAAGTGTGTAAACAGCCTTGTATACCTAATAATTACCAAAAAAATCACATATTGTGTAACCAGAAGTGACTTTTTGGGGTCCTGTATACATGTTTGTTTTCCAGTTATCTGAATAACACCTTGAGTACTGTGCGTAAAAACGGTAGAAATTTTAAGTCAGTAGTGCTTTGCCTTTCTTTTTTGTTGGGCAGTATTCTTTGGGTAGCCCCCAGGCCTACCATGGCCTATGTATTGCAGGGGCCCTCTGAGAAAATTGATAGCCTCCACTCCCTGCTCATGAGATATGATGAGACGGACGAAGCCTATGTGGATTTGCTCAATCAGTTGGGGTTTGAATATTGGACGGTGTCGGCCTCGCAGGCAGAAGAGTATGGGCGTACAGCTTTGGAAGTCGCTGATAGTATTGAATATGCCGAAGGGGCTGCGTTTGCCTATCGGGTAATGGGCGTTGCACACTGGGCACGGGGTAGCTACTCCCAAGGTCTCTCTCTCTTATTCGAAGGTCGTGACCGGTATCTGGCCTTAGCAGATACCCTGGGTATGGCCAACTGTACCATGAATATTGCCCTCATCTATACCGATCAGCGGGATTATGCCCGGGCATTGGATTACTTGGCGCACGCCTTAGAGGCCTTTGAAGCCTTGGATGCTAGAGACAGGGTAGCTACTACGCTAACCAAAATGGGATCTGTATACACCGAGCAAGGGCAGTATGAAAAAGCATTTTCGGAATTGATGCGCGCACTTCAATTGCATGAGAAGGGCCAGTTTTTGTACGGCATTGCCGAAGTTAACAACCGGGTGGCACTGCTCTTTGAGCGTCAGGATGAACACACGCTGGCTTTGGAGTATGCCGAACGATCGTTGGTTCTAAGCGAGCAAATAGGGGATAAAGAAGGCACCGCGAATAACCTGGAGCTCCTGGGCAAAATTTTACTTGGCCGTGGGGAATATGCCAAGGCAAAGGACTATTTGCTAAAAGGTGAACAGATTGCCCTGGAGTTGGGAGCCAATAAAGTACTGCGGGATATTTATCACGTATTGCGGGATGTCTTTTTTGAAGAGCAGAATTACCCCCAGGCCTACGGTTACTTCGTGAAGTACACCAATTTAAAAGATGAGGTGTTCAATGAAGAAGTATCTATCCAGATGGCAAATCTTCAAACCGAAAGAGAGCTGGCGGTACAACAGAAGGAATTGGATGTGACCCGAATGGAGCGAGACATGAGCACGGCGTCCGCTCAATATTCTCAGACCCTCCAGATCGTATTTGGAGTAGGATTGTTACTCGTAGTCACCTTTAGCATTTTGGTTATTCTGTTTTTACGTGTTCAGCTGCGTAGAAAGCAAACCTTACTAGTGAAGAATGCTGAGCTTTCGCAGACTAAGGCTTCGTTGCAGACCGTAGAGCTGGAAAACGCCCAATTGAAGGCATCAGAACTACAGCGGGAACTAGACTACAAAAATCGTGAGCTTACGGCTTATACCCTCAATTTTGCGCAAAAGAACCAATTGATTGAAGACCTGCGCGATCAGCTGGCTCAGCTACAGCCTAGTGATGCTAATCAACAAAAACAGGTGAAGCAGTTGCGCAGTATGGTGAACAACACCCGGAACGTAGATCGGGATTGGGAAGATTTTCGCCTTCACTTTGAAAATGTGCATCCACATTTCTTCCGCCAGTTGAAGGCTGCACACCCAGATCTCAGTAACGGCGAACAAAAGCTATGTTCACTCATTCGGCTAAACCTCAGTATGAAGGAAACCGCCGCCATTCTGGGTATTTCTCCTAATAGCGTGAAAACTGCTCGGTACCGACTGCGGAACAAGTTGAAATTGGAAACTCAGGACAATCTGATGGATTACCTCATGCAGTACGATAGTGAAACCGTGGGTATGTAACCCACAGTTTAGCTACCATTTCCGGCCGATCCGCGAAGGGGCACCTCGATCCCTAATTGACAGTTTTGGATTCGAGAAGATATTACAACAAAGCCTCTATTGTATCGGCCAACAGCTCTACTGATTCCTTGCTGTGGGTAGGAAAGTTGGCAATGCGCAATTGGTGATCCTTCAGCGAACCGTAGCCTTGCCCGACAACGAATCCTTTGTCGCTGAGTTTTTGTACCCATTCGGCAGAGGGCTGCACTGTTTCCACCACAATTACTGTTTTGCTACGGTGCTCCGGTTCCGATACAAAGGGCTGGAAGCCGTTCCAGCGTTCAAAGCATCCGTATAAGAATGCGGCCTTGTAGTTGGTTTCGCGGCGGATCATGTCCATTCCTTTGCCTAGCATATCCTGTGCTACTTTGGTTAGCAGGTATATGCCCAGTACATTCGGTGTTTCGGGGGTTTGATTTTTCTGTGCCTTCTCTCTCAAAGAGAACAAGTTATGGTAAGACCCAATAGAATACCCCGCATCCCTTCGTTCCTGAGCTTTCTCGTGGCAGCGTTCGTTTGCTACCCAGACTCCTAGACCAGCTGGCAAACCAAACCCCTTTTGTACCGAAAAATAGGTGCTGTCGAGCGTACTCCAGTCAAACTGGGGGTAGGGGAGAGAGGAGACGGCATCGATGGCAATGAGTTGATCAGGGAATGCAGCGCGAATCTTGGAGAAGTCTTCCATTTGCATGCTAACCCCGGTACTGGTTTCATTGTGCGTGAGGGCAATCAGTTCGCAGCTTTCGGGCATGAGCATTTGCTCTATGGGGTGTGCGGTACCCACTGGTACCTCCCAAACGTGGGTTTCCCTACCAAGTGCCCGAGCTTGCTCGCCAAAGCGTTTGGAGAATGCACCATTTACCAGATGACAAGACTCGTGCGTGACGCAATTCTCGATCAGCCGATCCCAAATTTCGGTAGCAGATCCTGTGAAGTAAATGGAAAAATCCTCGGGAATTTCTAGCAGATTACGAATAGACTCCGTGGCCTCCTGAAAAAGACTTTGGAAGGCACGGCTTCTATGTGAGATAGCAGGGATGTTGTCTCGTAATGCCTGCTTTAGGTGTTCTTCAGCGGTAAAATATAGTTGTGAGGGCCCGGGCGTATAAACCATTTTTTTCATGACGGAAAGATACACAGGCGAATCCATTTGCCCACGAAAGGGTCGTCTATCTGACGGGTGTGTCTGGGACTTTGCCCAAATAATTGTACTTTTGCCACGCACGAAATGAAACGCCAGGACGTTTCTAGCTCAAAGTTCTTTTGATATACCCGGTTGAGTCTTACGTTCCTCGAAGCTGATACTGACTACAATACCGAGTGAAGCCTCCTACAAAACCAGGCCTCACCCCTTCGGGGGCCTCGCAGCTTAGGCTGAAGGATAACAGTGGAAGGTTGCGAAGATAAGGGCAGCTCAAATCCTGTCGAACTTAGGGTTTCGACTGGAACCTTAAGACTCACTAGGCCGGGTTATTTTATTTACCTAGCTCTCCGGGCTAGGTTTTTTTATGCCCAATCTTTTCTCTGGTTATACCAAAAAGGGCAGGCTTCGGAAGCCTGCCCTTTTCTTATCTGAAATTTTCATAGATAGGTGCTCATGCTAGGGGTGTTCCTAGTGAGAAAAGAAAACTGAGTATACAGCCGCTACTTTATTGTATAATGTGATTATACAATTAGCGGTAAAAATATTATTATTCTGGGAAGTTACTAAAAATCCTGCATTACAGCACAGGATTTTTGATAATTCAAAAGGCTCATCTGTAGGAATAAATTGTGCGGTCTGGTTATCTGGTAAAATAATAAATCGACCTTGATGGCTGGTTTGGAGGGTAAATCCAATGAAAAACCCCACGCGAATGAGGCGTGGGGTTTATAATCGAAAAGAAAAAACCGGGGCTTATAGGCCAGCCATAGGGTCACCGATGGGGTTACCTTTTGTATCCAATTGGATTACATTGGCACCGCTCTCTTTCAACCGGGGTAGCTGAGTTTCGGCATCACCTACAATCACGTAGATCATCCGGTTCAAATCCATATACTCACTCACCAAGGTTTTTACATCTTCTACGGTGATGGTATTTACAATCTCCTGTTGACGGTCGATGTAGTTGGCATCCAGATCATAACTAGACATGGTGCTAAGAATACCAATCAGGTTATTGAGCGTTTCGTAGTTACGGGTATTGCTACGGATGATGCTTTCACGAGTGTCCTTCAGCATATCTTCGTTATACAATTCCTCATATCCACCAATTACCTCGTTGAATGCTTCTACTGCCTCGGCTGTTTTGCTTCCTTGCACGCTAGAAGAAGCAGTGAACCGGGTAGGTGCGGCATCACTACGCGAAAAGAAAGAGTAGGCACCATAGGTGTACTTGCGCTCTTCACGCAATACGCGGAACAACTCTCCTGAGGCACCACCACCTAGCTTGTCGTTAGAAATGTAAGCCTTGTAGTAATCATCATTTGATTCAAGACCATCTACCAAACGGGTAATTTGGATGATGGACTGACGTGAACCGGGTACGTCTACAAAGTACACTTTAGGCTCAGTAGGGGTAGCCGCAGCTTCGAAAGTAGGAATAGTTACCTCCTTGGCAGCCCAGTTGGTCTCCATAGAGCTTAAGAGGTTCATAGCGTCAGCTTTGCTTACTGCACCCGCAATATGGAAGTTGGCTACCGAAGGAGAGAAGAATTTCTCATGGTAGGCTTTCAGGTCATCAATGGTGATGCTGGCTACAGACTCAGAGGTGCCGGAAGTAGAGTTACTCAGGATGTGATTTTCTCCATAAACCAGTTTACGCACAACTTGGCCGGCAATGGCATTAGGATTGCTCTCGCGGGCTTTGATACTGGTCAAAGTTTCGTTTTTCAACCGCTCAAACTCCTTCTCGTCCCAGCGGGGCTGCAACAAGATTTCTTCCACCAAAGCCATCGAAGCTTCCAAGTTACGGGTAAGGCAGTTTCCGCTAATGACAATGCCCTCGCTGGAAGTATACATGCCAATGTTGAGGCCCAACTGACCAATGGCGTCTTCAAGTTCTTCAGGAGTCTTATTGGCCGTTCCTTCCATCATCACATCCGTGATCAGGTTAGCCACACCCACCTTGTTAGGATCATCCAATAGCATACCACCATCCATGGTGATAACGAAAGTAGCTAGTGGCAATTCGCTTTGCTCAATACCGTAAACAGCCATACCGTTGCTCAGTTTGTCTGTCCAGATGGTAGGAGGAGTGAGCAGGGGAGTAGCACCGAAATCAGGTTCTACTGATCGGTCAAATACCGAAGGCGTTTTCTCCATAACGGCCTCGTTATCCGATACCAGATTGTCGGGGATAGTGTATTGGTTGTTGATATCCTCTACTACTACATCGGCCATAGCGGCTCCTTCAAGAGCCAAGTCTGTTTGGCCTTTGGGTACCCAGGCACTCATGACATAGTGTTGGCCTTTCACGTAGGTGTTGTATACCCGCATGATGTCCTCTTTGGTCAAATCTTGGATGGCTTTAATGCTGGTTTCCAGGTAACCAGGATCACCGGCAAACTCGTTGTTTTGGGCCAATTGGAAAGCCTTATTCAATACCGAAGAAATACCGTTGTACACATCGGTTTCCAAACCAATTTTGATACGATCCAGGTCACGGTCGTCAAAACTTTCAGTTTCGAACAAAGTCAAGGCCTCATCAATTGCCAGTTTTACCGTGTCTAGATCTACCCCGGCATTGGCCGTGACGTTGATTGTGAAAGTCCCGGCTAGTTCAGCAGAGCTGTTGAAGGCATATACATTGTTATCACCTGCCAGTTTGTATTTGTCTACAATCACCTTGTAGAAGGGCGAACGCTTACCTACGGCAAGGATTTGGCCCAATGCATTCAAGGCTGCTTCGTCCTTGTGGAATTCCTCAATGGTGGGGAAGGTATAATTGATACGAGGTAAACGGGCAAAGTTGTCTTCGAAATAGATGGTTTTTGTTTCGGTCAACTTCACAGGCATAGGCTCAGGATCTACCGGATTGCCACGAGCAGGAATTTCACCGAAGTATTTCTTCACCATCTCAACGGTAGCGTCACGGTCAAAATCACCGGCGATAACCAAAGTAGCGTTGTTAGGTCCGTACCATTCTTGATAGAAATCTTGCACGTCTTCCAACGTGGCGTTTTGCAAGTCTTCCAACTCACCAATGGTTAACCAGCTGTAGGGATGGTTGCCAGGGTACAAGGCCTTGTTAATGGCCTCACGCTGCAAACCGTAGGGACGGTTGTCATAGTTCTGACGCTTCTCGTTTTGTACAACCCCTTTCTCGTTCTCCATATCTGCAACCGAGATGGCATTGATGAAGTACCCCATGCGGTCAGACTCCATCCAAAGTACCTTTTCCAAGGCATCATTAGGTACTACCTCAAAATACACCGTGTTGTCGGTGTTGGTAAAACCGTTGAAAGTACCGCCATACTTGTCGATGTTGGTAAAGAAAGCGCGCTCAGGTAGGTTTTCGGACTTTTGAAAGAGCATATGCTCGAAGAAGTGAGCAAATCCG
The DNA here is from genome assembly GCA_003454975.1 of Cytophagales bacterium. Classification (GTDB taxonomy): domain Bacteria; phylum Bacteroidota; class Bacteroidia; order Cytophagales; family Cyclobacteriaceae; genus DMST01. The sequence continues at coordinate 12,339 of DMST01000097.1, forward strand.
GTCCGGCCTGGTTTCTCACGGTTGGAACCCACGTGAACCGAAACCGCCACGGCTACAATGGGGTCCGATTTATCTTGGTGGAGTACAAGTTCCAGCCCGTTGTCCAGTACAATCTTCTCATAATCGATAGAAAACTGGTCATTGCTTGATGTGGAGGCGGTGTCACAGCCCGTTAGAATCACTCCTGTTAGAAGTGCCATAACGAGTGCATTACGCATCCAATTGAAATTTTTCATGCAAGGGATGAATTAAGGTTCGTTAATAATAATGTGTTAAACTATGCCTTCAATGAATGTGAAAAAAGGCAAATCCAATAGGGGGTAAATGGGCGGGTAAGTGGCCGAAATAGGTAACGGATGGTTGGGGCTGCATACCGACTAAAAAGGGTGTTTCGACACCATTTAGCCCATTTTTCTACCAACCTTACATTCCTGATTAGTCATTTCAAAACGCGATGAATACTTTCCCCTTACTATATAAAATATTGTAAGGTATGAGACGTTTAAGAACCCGCTTGAGTGTATTTGGAGCCAGCCTGGTCTGGTTATGCTCTGGTACTGTTTGGGCACAAGATGCCCCTAAATATCAGACTCCCCCCAAGGTATTAGCTGATTTTGTGACCGCGCCTTCTTTTCCTGGTGTTCTGGAAAATGCTGACGGTACAAAACTCGCCCTGATGGAGCGCTCTTCTTCGCCTTCCATTGCTGAACTGAGCCAACCAGAAGTTCGATTGGCCGGATTGCGCATTCGTACAGGCAACACTACCAATGTATACACTCGCTACTACAAAGGCCTTACCGTTGTAGATAGCAAAACTGGAACCGAGATTTTTAAGTCCAATACACTTACGAATACGCCTATTGTTGGGGGTAGCTGGATACGGGAAAACCAGATGCTGCTAGCAGTGGACCGTGAGGAAGGCATCACCCGGGTACTGGTTCAGCCGGATAATCAAAGCATGAATGAATTGGATGCTCAGTTTCGATTGAACATGGCCCAGCGCGGAACTCCTTGGTCTACGGGACCGGATGGTAAGGTGGTTTTTATGACCATCCCCGCTGACCGTGGCGAGATGCCGGAAGAATCTCCTGTACCTGCCGGACCTATCATTCAGGAAACCGGGGGGCAAAAGGCGGCCGCACGTACCTATCAGGATATGTTGAGTTCCCCGTATGACGAAGAGTTATTCGACTATTTCCTGGTCTCGCAGCTCCAATTGGTTACCATTAGCAAGAAAGGAAAAACCACCACCACTGCCTTAGGCAAGCCGGGTATTTATTCCGGTGTATCCTTCTCGCCCGATGGCAAATATTTGCTAGTAGAGCAGGTGGTACGTCCATACAGCTATTTAGTGCCCTACTATCGTTTTCCCACACGTACCGAGATTTGGGATTTGGAGGGCAATGTGGTGAAAGTACTGCATGAGCAACCCTTGTTGGAAGTACTTCCCAAGGGATACGGATCCGCTTATTCGGGCCCTCGTAATTACACTTGGCGCGCAGATGCTCCGGCAACCCTATATTGGGTGCAAGCGCTGGATGGAGGAGATCCTGCCGTAGAGGTAGACCACCGAGATCGCATGTACGGTATGGAGGCTCCTTTTGAGGGGGATGGGGAAGCCGTAGTGGATATTCCCTACCGGTATGCGGGTGTTATTTGGGGTGATGACAAAACCGCCTTGGTTTATAGCTCGTGGTGGCAGACTCGTATGTCACACACCTTGGTCTTTAGTCCTAAATCAGGCGATAGCCGCGAACTGTTTCACTACAACTATCAGGACCGCTATAACAATCCTGGAACGCCAGAAACACACCGCAATGAAGCCGGTAAGTCCGTAATGACTATGTCCTATCCAGGACCTGTAGTTTACCTGACGGGCAGCGGGGCCAGTGAGGAAGGAGACCGACCGTTTCTCCGAAAAATGAATATTACCTCAGGGGAAACCGAAGAGCTGTTTCGCTCACAAGCTCCCTACTATGAATTTGTATACAGCATGGCAGATGAGAATACTGTCATGATCAGCCGTGAAAGCCCAAGCCAGCCGCGCAACCTGATCCGCAAGTCACTGAATTCTGACCGCGAAGTTGCCTTGACTAATTTCGAGCATCCCTTTCCAGATCTGGTAGAGCTGAAGAAGCAAGTGGTAGAATATGAACGCAATGATGGCATCACCCTGAGTGGTGATTTATACCTGCCTCCGGGATATGATAAGGACCGGGATGGTCCTTTGCCTACTTTCATTTGGGCATATCCTCGTGAGTTTAAGACGGCAGCCTCTGCCGGCCAGAAAAGCGGATCCCCCTACCAGTTCAACCGTTTGGATGCGTGGTCACCCGTAGTATGGGTAACCCGTGGCTATGCAGTATTGAACAACGCTGCCATGCCCATTTTGGGAGAGGGAGAGGAAGAGCCCAATGATTCATTCCGGTCTCAGCTGGTCGCCAATGCGGAGGCTGCCATTGATGCACTGGCCGAAATGGGGGTGACAGACCGGGAGCGGGTAGCAGTGGGAGGACATAGTTATGGTGCCTTCATGACAGCTAACCTACTGGCTCACAGCGATTTGTTCGTGACGGGTATTGCCCGTAGTGGTGCTTACAATCGTACCTTGACTCCTTTTGGTTTTCAGAGTGAATCCCGCTATTACTGGGACGCGCCCGAGATCTATAATGGTATGTCGCCCTTTATGCATGCAGATAAGGTAAATGAGCCTATTCTGTTGATTCATGGCGCTGAGGATAACAACTCAGGTACATTCCCCATTCAGAGTCAGCGATACTTTGCGGCGCTTAAAGGCCTAGGGGCTACTGCCCGCCTGGTGATGTTGCCCAATGAGATGCACGGCTATTCTGCGGCCGAAAGTAGACTGCACATGCTGTGGGAAATGGATCGCTGGTTGGAGATGTACCTCAAGAATAAAGGAGAAGCTCCTGAGTCTATGAATGACTCAGATGATGATTAAGGCATCGTTTTGTATGTCTGATTGAAATTTGCACCCCAAGTCAATCCTGGCTTGGGGTGTTTTTTTGATAACCCTACTGGCGGGATAAGAAAGCCCCACTATTGGAAATTGGGCTCATTTGAAGGCCTTGCGCGTTCGTCCCCAGACGGTATTCGTTAGTTTTAAAGGTAAACTCATTCGTATAAAACCATGGCCTTGGACAAATCCCAGTCGGTTACGGCAGAATCTGCAAACGCCTGGCGGCAGTGGCTGGATGAACACCATGCCCAGCAGGAAGGCATCTGGCTTATTATTTATAAAAAGGATAGCGGGACACCCAGTGTAACCTACGATGAGGCGGTAGACGAGGCACTATGTGTAGGTTGGGTAGACAGCTTGCCCAACAAACGAGACGAGGAGAGCTACTACCAGTATTTTGCTCCGCGCAAGCCTAAGAGTAATTGGAGTAGAGTAAATAAAGAGAAGGTGGCACGGATGCTACAGGCGGGCAAGATGTCTCAGGGTGGTTTAGCTGCAATAGAGGTAGCCAAGGCAAATGGTGCTTGGACGGCCTTGGATGCGGTAGAAAATTTGGAAGTGCCTACAGACTTGGCAGTGGCCCTAACGGAAGTACCCAACGCGCAAAGGCATTGGGATGCTTTTCCGCGCAGCGTGAAACGGGGTATTCTGGAGTGGATTATGAATGCAAAACGGGCCGACACCCGACAAAAACGGGTAGACGAAACTGCCCGGCTGGCCGGAGAGAATATTCGGGCTAATCAGTGGCGCCAGCCAAAGAAGAAGTAGCCAACTGGATGGGCAAGGGAGGAGCACTCTCGGAAGTAGGTACTACTAGCTTAGTCAACGTTCCAGCTCCCTCTTCTGATGAAAGGGATAGCTCGCCACCTAATTTTTGTGCCGATTCTCGAGCAATATAAAGTCCTAATCCTGAACCATCGGCCTTTTCATTCGCCCTTACAAACATATCAAAAACCAAGCGTTCGTGTGTGGCGGGTATGCCTTGTCCGTTGTCTTCTATTTCCAGGCTCCAGGTGTACTCTTGGCGGGCAAACCGCACGTGCACGTATGGATTCGGTTTGTCCAAATCGGCATATTTTATGGCGTTGCTCAACAGATTTCTTAGGATCATCCGTAACCGTCCTAAGTCCGAGATCACAATGCTGCCTTTCGGTATTTCGTTTCTCATTTCCACAGACTGGTGTCCTGGAAGATAGCGTAGGGAGTCGTACTCCGAGTCTACTAGCTGGACCAGTGAAACAGGTTCGGGGACTACCTCCAGGCGACTATTGCGAGAATAATGAATTAGGCTCTTGATCACTTCCTCTAGCTTGAGTACGCTGGATTCCATAAAATCCAGATGCTGTTCCAGCCCAGAATCTTTACATTCTATCCGGGCAATATGGATCAGACCTAGGAGTGATTTTAGCGGTGCCCCTAAGTCATGCGATGCACTGTACACAAACCGGTCTAGCTCAGAAATGGTCTTGTTGAGTTCATCAATGGTGCGCTTGAGTTGCTCGGTTCGATCGGAGACCATTAACTCCAATTGATCGTTGATTTTCAAAAGGTTAGCGTGGGCGCGCTCAAGCTCATTTTGCTGCACACTCATTACTTCTCGCTGCGTTTGTAGCTCCTCATTCAAGGAGATTAGCTCCTCGTTCTGTACAATGAGCTCATCGTTTTGCTCTTTTATCTCCTGTTGCTGTTGATTCAATAATTTAGTTTGCTCCTGTACAGCAGACCGCAAGCGCTTCCGGTGCTGATGTAGGGTACGGGTTCGAAGCCGGATGAATCCCCAAATGCAAATAACTAATAGAAGAACGATGGCTATCCGAAAGCCATTGGTCATATATAGAGGGGGTACTACATGGATGGTAACTAGTTGTTGAGGTGGGAACTCCAGGCTGTTTTGGTAGGAAGCTTTCACCTCCAAAGTATAGGTGCCGGGGTCCAGGTTCATATAACTTACCTGCCGCTGCGATCCGTGTTGGTGTAGTGCGGGGCCATCGCCCTTGAGCCACACTTCGTAACGGATGTTGGAAGCATCCCCAAAGTCCAAAGCAGCATAATTCAAACTTAGTGTTTGCGGACCGTAGGGTACCTCAATATTTATGGGCTCCGTTAAATGCTCTCGCTTTAGAGGAATCAATTCCTCATCGAGACGGGCTGACTCCAGTAATATCCTGGGAGCTTCCATCCCCTCCCTGGCCTGATACGTATTAATAAAGTGGATTCCATTTACGCCGCCAGCAATCAAAATAGAATCCTGTACTACCAAGGATGCTCCCAGGTTAAATACCCCGTGGGCCAGGCCGTTTTGGGCATTGAGCCAGGTGATGTCCCCGCTGTATTTATCCACTCCGGCTACCCCCCAGTTAGTTCCTAGCCATACCACGCCGCGGCCATCCTCATTGATAAAGTACACAAACTTGTTGCCTACCCGCCGGGTTAGGTCCTGAAAGTGCCAGGCCTTTTGCCGTTGACCAGTAATGTATATACCCTCGCCAAAGCTGCCCAGCCACAAAAAACCATCTCGGTCGCGGTGCATCGAAACCAAAAAATCAAGAGGAAGAGGAATCTCGGGGTGCTGTTGTGATACCCATTGGGTAATCTCTTCTTTTTCTGGATCAAGCACGAAATACCCTGCCGAACTCACCGCCCATACTTCTCCGGTGGGCATCACTTCTACATCGTACAAAATATTGATCCCCGAGGTGTAAGGATTGGTATCCTGTAGGTAGCTATGGATGGCTTGGGTTTCCAGGTCCAGACAGACCAGCCCCCCAAAAGTGGCCATCCATAACCGAGTGGTATCCTGCCAGGCAAAATTCCAGATGATAGCATCAGCGAAGCCTTGGCCCGCGGCATCAGTATAGCGGTATACCTCGCCCGCAGGCGACCTTCTAATGAGTCCGCCGCCGTAGGTGCCAAAATACAAATACCCTTGGCTATCTTCGGTGATGGATAGAATGCTCTCTGAGTAGGAGGAAACTCCACTTGGTTGCAAAGAAATACGCTCAAACTCTACTCCGTCCCAGCGCAGGAGGCCACTTCCGTCCGTGCCGATGTATAACCAGCCGTCGGAAGCCAGGTGAAAAGCAGAAACCGAAAAGTTCTCGGCGTCTTGGGTCTTCAGGCTTTCTGGGATAATTACGTGGCTAATCCTACGAAACGACCTCCGGTGAATACCGAACCCCTGTTTGTAGGTGCCAATCCAAAGGTTTTCATCTCCATCAAAGTACAAGTCACGGACTACGTTGCTCTGGAGGGTATTTTGGCCCAACGGACCTCTCTGGTAATTTTGTGCCGTTCCGGTGGTGGGGGTAATTACCACTACACCACCACCATCAGTTCCCAGCCAGAAGTTTCCCTGCGAGTCGGCGGTGGCGCATACCACGTAGTTTTTAGGAATGCCCTGCTCAGGCCGATTGTAGACCGTGCGCTCACCGCTTTTCAGGTTCCAAAGCTGGGCACCTACTTGTGTACCTACCAACAGCCAATCCCCGTGAAAGGCAAGGGAGGAGACGGCATTGGAAAGCAATCCGTCTTTCTCAGTCAGGTATCCAGTTCTGCCACTGGGCAGATGTAGGGCCATCAGCCCATGAGATCGGGTAGCCACCAGTAGGCTGTCTTGGGTGATTGGAATTAGGTCTTCAACGTATTCGTTTTGCGATCTATACTCAGGGGTCTCTAAAAACTTCCGCTGGGTGATGTCAAACACCACCATGCCCAGATTCCGTGTGCCGCCCCACAAATAGTTTCGTGCTGAATCGTAATGCAACGCCGCATAGTTTCCACTACCATTGGGGTGGGTATATCGTTGAAAAGTCTGTGTCACCGGATCAAAGGCATTGAGACCATTCCATGTGCCTGCCCATAGGGTGCCTTGTCCATCTTCCGTCAAGGCCATTACCGAATTATTGCTGATAGAAGAGGTGTCGGAGCTTTTAATGAAAGGGGTAAACTCATAACCGTTGAACCGGTTGAGTCCGCCATCTGTACCTATCCACATGATGCCTTGGTGGTCCACTAAGAAGGTATTTACGCTGGCTTCGGATAGTCCCTGATCAGGGGTGTAATTCACGAGGTACAGCTGATCATGGAGGGCTTTGGTAATTTGAGCGGTTATCGGATTTATATGGCTCCAAAACATGAGTACAATAACCGTCACCCAATTCCACCCTGATCTCCGTAAATGTGCGTACATAACGGAGATGAAATTACCGTTTCCCTCTAGCCCAAACAAACGGTACGCTTTTCAGAAATAGGTATTTATCGAAAATTTCAGAAGATTGATTTTTTTTTGCAGCCCATGCAACACTTCCCTCCATTCCTGCACCTTACTAGAGAAAAGCAACAAATGTGAAATCACCGTACGCAGAGGATATAAAGCTTGCACAGCAGTGCATCCGGGGCAAAGGCCAGGCCCAGCGTACCTTGTACGAACAGAACAAGGTAGCCATGTATGGGCTATGCCTCCGCTACATGAAACATCAAGAGGAGGCCGAAGATGTTTTGCAAGAAGGTTTTTTCAAGGTGTTTGAAAACTTGAAGCAATACAGTGGTGAAGGTCCGTTGGGTGGCTGGATCCGCAAGGTGATGGTAAATACGTGTCTGATGAAACTACGCAGCCAACGGCGTTTGGTGTTTCCCAATATCAGCCTGGAATATCTGCCCGAGGCACAGCATCCTGAGCATGATCTGCTGATCGGGGATCGGGCCGACCAAATCATTCGGCTCATTCAGGAGCTACCCTCGGGTTATCAGACGGTGTTCAACCTTTACGCCATTGAGGGGTACGCCCACCATGAGATTGCCCAAAAATTGGGCTTGGCAGAAGGTACCGTGCGTTCACAGTATGTACGGGCCAAGGCTGCTTTGAAGAAAATGTTGGAACGACAGATGATGGATTAAGCTATGAGTGAACGGGACGACTTAGAAAATTATTTTCGCGACGGAGCCGGTCAGTTTAATCAAGCTCCTTCGGATGCCGTTTGGGATACCCTTTCGGCAAAACTACCCGCTGTGGCCCCTTGGTATACAACCATTACGCCCATACAATGGGTTCTCACAGGACTCGTGACTGTACTCACGGTGTACGTAGTAGTATTGCACTGGCAGTTTGACCGACGGGTAGAAACCCTGCAGCAGAACCTACACGGCTACCAGCAGCAGGAAATGCAATGGCAGTTACGGTTCGATACCGTATACCAGGAACTACAAATATTGCGCGATGCCCAAGGCGATGCTCAGCAAAGGGAAACAGAGCAGCAGGAGACCATAGAAGAGCTTAGGTCTTCAATGCTCACCGCGGCCACCCGGCGAGTGGTGTACATACAGCAAGCGCCCGCATCTACCTCGTCCTATCCGGTGGCCCCCGCTCCGGTGAAGCCAATAGCCGGCCTATCCACAACGGGAGTAGGTGAGGAGACGCTCTCCGCTGCCCCGCTATGGAAGGCATTGCCAGGGCAAAACGCCTTGCAAACACGAATTGAAGAAAAGAAAGTGGCTCACACCCAGCATATGGCTGACCTACAGCAGGATGGAGTAGCTACAACGGGCGCACCCGAAGATGGGCAACCTGTGGGTGGTATTCCGGTGGAATCCTCTGGTTCTGAAGGTACGACGGCTGCGGATGCTGATGTTCAGGAGATTGAAGCGGCTACGGGTGCCACCTATATCACCGGCCCTATGGAGGCTGCTCCCAATGCCTGGGTGGCTACCTTCCAAGGCAGCGGCAGTGCTTCAAATAGCCAGGACGGGACGGCTCGACACGCAGACTGGCCCGACTATGCTCTGCCCGGCGCGTTGGTTTTCGATACCCTTATTCAGCCCAGTTACATGACCGACTTCTGGCAGGTGACTTCGGGGGTCTCTCTGGGTGGCATGACGGGTACTACCGAAGGCGAAGGCCTGGCGGATCAGCAATCCCTAGGCATCCGCTATCACGTACAGAAAGGCCGCTACTGGTTAGGCAGTGGACTTAGCCTCACCCGCTTGCACTACAACATCAACGTGCGTGGGCAAGAAGGTGTGGAAGAGCTGTACCCAGGTACCTTGGATGGTCAGGTGCTCAGCGATGTAGGCATGAATGCCTTGTATTGGGAAATGCCCATCGAGACGGGCCTCTACCTCACGCCCACCTGGAAGCGTCCACTGATGGTAGGGGCGGGTATCTCGGCCATGTACTGGCCAAGCCAGAACTACACCTACCGTTACGCCAATGTGGGGCTGGGCAACTCCGATACCTATACCACTCGCCGCAACTTCTTTTATCTGGGACAGGTGTATGGTCTATTGGGTACTAGCATGCCGGTAAACGGCGGCAATACCCTGGACCTGCACCTGATGTACCAGCGTAATATGGTGCCCTTGGGCCTCGAAGCTCGCAATTACAATCTAGTTGGCCTCAAAGCCGTTTGGCGGTGGTCCTTGTAGTCCCGGTAATTCCGGTCTAGTCCCTGTGCAAGTCTGGCCTACGCCGTCCGGTTGGAAATACAGAATATTCGCAAACTATCATTCGGATAGGACTGGCATCATCAAGAAAACTGACCCGGCCTTGACGGGTCAGTTTTTTGGTTTAGGTGAAATGACGTTCAAGCCGAAGAGTAGTAGCCGAGGAGAGCCCGCTTTTGCTCGCTGACTTGGCATAGGTTTTATTGAGAGCGCGTTGCGCTCATAGACCATGGCTCAAGCTACCTCACAATCGAGACCGGAGTCCGTACAGGTGTACCCAACCAAGGGCTTTCCAAAAGGATGTAATACACTCCCTCTTCCAAATTACCACCGGTCCACTCGTTGTTGTAGTTCTCCACCTCGTATACCCGCTTTCCTTGCCGGTTTAGCACCGTGAAGGTATTGGGCTGGTACAGATGGATGTTGCCGAAGGCATAGGTGTCGTTGACGCCGTCACCGTTGGGTGTGAAGATGGTGGGTACAAAAATGGGATTGTCAAAGGCCGCCGAGTCGAGGTTGGACAGGCTGCGCTGTTGGGGGGTGCTACCCCGGGCTTCCACAAAGAATTGGTGGCCAAAAGAGGCCTGCGTATCCGTGTATTCCCATTCCGTAGTGGTGCCAGGAAGCCGGGTTATCTCCCGAAAGATCCCTTGCTGGTCTAGCTTACGATAGATGGCGTACTCGGTAGTGGCCGGGTCCCAACCCGTATAGGGGTTCCAGCGAAGCGTGGCTGCCCCACCGGCGGTATCTACCTGTAAAAAGAGGGTAGGGTGGTTGGGCGTGATAATGGGATCATTGCAGGAGTTTACCGCCTCTATTTTGTATTCGAAAATATCGGCAGAGCCGAAGCTGGGGCGGTCTGTAGGTATGGCATTGATGGGAAACAGACCCACCAGCAAAGCCCAGTCACCACCCAGCGGTCGTCGGTATAGCTGTAGCCGGATGCTATCGAGGAAAGCCTGGGCCGCCACTTGTATCTGTATCCGTTCGGACGTGGGCGTCTCCCGCGATACGGCAATTAGATCTGCTGCGGCTTCGTCCTCGTACACGTATACCCACAGGG
>DMST01000097.1:22880-26185 GCA_003454975.1 Cytophagales bacterium
ACTGGCCCGCGCAGGCCGTATCCTGTGTAGTGTTGGCTTCCGCTACGTAAAGGGGCCAAAGGCCGGGCTCGGTCCACTCCAATGTCACTTCAGATGCACCTTGGGTACTACGCAGTTGTGCAGCCGGCGGTATCATCCAGGTGTATTCGGAACCCGTCGTCGTTTGGGTCCGGTACGTCTGAATGCTGTCCGTAGTACAGAGCGTATCCACGCCCACCGGCGTATCCGGCTTTAGCTCCACGTTTACCCGTACCGGGAACCGTACCGTATCGCTGATACAACCATCAGGTGTAGTTTCCACTACCCGTACTTCAGCATCATCGTTGTCACTAGCCCAGTCCACCCGGATTTCGCTTTTACTAGCCGTAGGTTCTAGCACGCCACCCCGTACCGACCAGAAAAAGTCACTCCCCAAGGTATCCAGAGTAAGGTACTGCACATCCTGCGTACCGGGACACACCACGGCGGTGCCGGTAATGTCAGATGCCAACGGAGCGGGGTACATGTCTATCTGGGCTGTATCGTAGAGGATGCAGTTGTCTGCTTGCACCTGCACGGTATATTCGCCAGGCTCCGTAATCAGAAGCGTAGAATCTGTCTCCAGGGGCACGCTCCATTCAAAGGTGGCGGGTTCGCCTACTCCGGCATCCAGCCGGAAAGAGTCTGTAGGGCACACCGTGAGGTCGGGACCCAGGTCTAGCACCGGTGGCTCGCGCAGGGTTACAAAGGTAGTATCCGAGTCAGTACATCCGGCGGCATTGCTAGCCGTAAGTGTCACCATACCTTCCTGGGTCACCTCAAAGTTGCGGGCACGCCCCATGCCTTCGTTCCAGGAGTAGCCGAAATACCCCCTGCGCGTAGAGAGGATGAGGGGCGTACCTTCGCACCAATAGGTGGTATCTGGCAACTCGTCTTCCAGAAAATCCCCATCGGCCGCCGTTACCACCAGGGTATCCGTGAGCATACAGCCAAAAGGATTGGTAGCCTGTACCCAATAGGTGCCGGGGTCTGATACCTCTAGTGTCGGCTGGGTGGAGCCATCGCTCCATAAAAAGGTGGCATTCAAGTCTGCCCGCACCGTTAGCGTGCGTGATTCGTTAGGGCAGAGCACCAAATCGTCGCCGATGTACAGACTGCTGAAGTTGCTGTAGTAGCCGTAGCGTGTACCCGTACCGGGGCCGCCATCCACCACTCCCAGCTGAAAGGAGTTGGTTTCATTGATGAGGGTGAAGGCCCGGTCGGGCAGGATCTCCCCGGTGCCGTAGGGAATCAAGGCCCGATACCACGTATCATCGGTGCCGGGTACCGGGGCGAAATCAGATGCATTCACTATGGCCGAGGTATTGCGCAAAAAGGAAAACCCGTCGATCCCGGTGCGCTGCACCAATACCGAGAGGTAAAATTCCTCGCTGGAGGAGCGCACAAATGGCACCGTTACCGAGCCCTTGCAGTTGACTGAGGGTACCAAGGCAGCACCAATTTCGCAGCCAATACCTGTGTAGTGCATCACAGCGGTGGGCGCGGTGGTTACTATCCGCCGGGTAGTGGGGAGAGGAAGGCTATACGTTTCCCCTCGATCCAGTACGGCCATGGGTACATCATCGTTATTGAGGTATACCTCCGTTTCGGCCTCCGTAGCCGTGACAAATACATACTCCAGGCCACCCAAATCTGTAGGGCCGATGAGGTACTCCTGGCCTAAAATACCGATGGGCACCAGCTGATCACCGCAAAGATCATAGCAACCGTTGAACAGCATGCTATCGTCTTTGAGGGTAACGGCAATGGGTCGGTTAGAAAATACTTCACTCCCTGCCAGTGTTTCTTCCGCTATGCGCGAAAGCGCCCGAACACTGTAGACTTCGCCCCGGTCTAGCTCTATGCGTAGGGTATCCCCGGCCTCGGCTCCTTCCACGTCCGTCTTGGGGATCACCGAAATGAAGGTTCGGTTTTCGGTAGCTACGATGTCTAGCGTAGACCAGGCATCGGATAGGAAGGTAAACTGATTGTCCCAAACGGACTGTCCGGGCACTACAAACTCGCGGCCCAGGGCATTGCGCCCCTTAAGCACGAAGGTATCAATGTTGAACAGGTTGCCTACCTCGTATACCGCGGTAAACAAACCATTACCCTCTATCAGGATGCCCTTATTGAGTACCTGTCCGGACGGTTTACTCTCGAAAGTATCCACATTGCCATAGGCAAAGCTGCGGGTGGTACCTGCATTCAAACTAAAAGTGACGGGGGCGAACGCAGGGTTGGCCGGCATAGACATGGTGATGGTGACGGGTTCATCACCGGCCGTAATGCGAAAAGTTATGGGGTTTTGTTCGTGCTGGGCGGAGACATCCGGCGGGGCAAACCAAAAAACAGAATCTACCTGTGCCTGGGCATAGAATACTATGCCCATCCATAGTCCTGCCAGTAGTATATATTTCCTTAGGCGGAGGGGTGCGAGGCTCCGCGCTTCTTTACAATCCATATACCAACATAGTACTTTTCCGGGGCATCAGAAAGCGTGCCTACGGGGGGATTTGTGGCTAAATTGGGGATGGGACAATAATTTTCTTTTTTTACGGGAATCTCAAACGCTTATCTATGAAATTGTCGCGCATATCCGCCCTTGTTTTTAGTGCCGTACTGGGCTGTTTGTGTCTGTTTTCTCACCCTTCGCAAGGTCAGTTTTCCTTCCAGGGCCGTGAGGGATATAAGGGGGAAATTACCATCTACTTCAAAGACGGCTCCTTTCGTACTACCGAGCGTATCTCTTTGGGTACCAACACCGTGGTGGTAGACCGATCCATAGGAGGGGAGCGGATAGATGCTGCCGTGGTTGACTTTGTGGAATTGGTAACTACCAACGGAACGGTACGGTATTTTACCCAGGCGGAAGTGCAGGTGATGATGCTGAGCATTTTTCCGGTACCCCAGCGGCAGTGGTTGGAGCGGGACTGGATGTCGGACCGAATTGAGATATTCCGGAAAGAGGAGGTGACCTATGATGTGCCCACCTATGGCCCCTACGGCATGGTGTCTGGAGGCGGGTATCGCCGGCGCATCATCTACTACTACCGCAAAGACGGGGGGGAGGTGAAGCGCATTACCCCAGGCAATGTAGTGCCCGATGTGTTCGATGACCCAGTGGCCCTTTCCATTGCGGAGAAGGGTAACAACCAGAGTACTACCGGCTGGGTCCTGCGGGGTGCGGGCATCTTTGGCTTTTTGGGTGGGCTATACACCACCTCCATCGCCATTACCCAAGAGCAGTTTTTCGGCGGACTCATTGTAAGCGGCGCTGGCTTGGT
>DMST01000097.1:26227-40480 GCA_003454975.1 Cytophagales bacterium
AGGTTACCTACGGTGCCGGGGCCATTATTGGTTCCATGAGCCAACGCCGGCTGAAAGAGGCCCTACAGACTTATGAAGGGCCTTAAGTGCGATCAATCTCGAATGCCTCGAAGATGAGGCCTAGGTCTTGATCGGAGGAGTAGGAGTCGATTAATTTTTCCATAGCGTTTCTAAGAAAGCTATTACTGATCTGGTGCTCCAAATCCTCTTTGAAGAGGCCAAAGTCTTCCACTTGCTTCCCGATGTCATTATTGATGAAATGTAATTCCATCAAGTTTTCCAGTTTGTCAATTTCCTTGGCCAAGGCCACGTTTATATCCTCTTCTGGTGAATTCGTGCTAAACTTCTTCCAAGCGGTTCTTATTTTCTTGAGTGATGCCAGGCCCTCATAGGTGGAAAGCATTCCTAGGTATTCAATAAACTCCTCTTGTTTTCCTCTTACCCAGGGAGGCATGTTATTAGAGGGATGATCCCCCGTGAGTGCCTCGGGGATGTCGTGGGCAAACAATAAATCCAGGATTTCTGATTTATCGTATTTCATGGATTTGGAGTATAGGGGATGCCCTTCAATTATTTTCTCAGGTAGTAATACCAGAGCTAGCGTATAGGCACCCCATGTATGTTCAGCCACCGATTCAATACCCTTCAAGCTTCGTATTTCCCAACCCGCTCTGGCTTCCGTTTTCAGGCGGTAGATTAACCGAGTGATGGACATAGGATTGAACCGTTTAAACTTCAAATTGATTTGAAGCATTCGCAAATATCGGTAGAGTACCTTTGTGCTTATTACCCTGCCGTTTTTCAAGGCTTTGGCAATGATGGATTTTGTTCGTTCTATTTGGGTTTCACTAAGGTTGAATTTTTGACTGGCATGTCGGTGTTGCACCAAACTTCCTAACGTATATAACTCTAATTCTAACAACCGGTTAGGGGTGCCGTTTAAAGATTCCATACATTTATGGTATAACCTGTCAAAGGTTCGATCGCACCTTCCTAAATCATCAACGTGACCAAACATTCCAGGAGAAGTGGGAACATAGGGAAGGTCTCCATAATATTCTAAATGAAAACCTCGATTGAGTTGGTCATTTTTTGAATCATTTATTAGTTCGGTGATGTAATCTTTTGCAGCCGTAGGTTCCCCCAAATACATCAAACTGATGTATAAAGCCCTTCTATAAAGCAGTTCGGACTTTCCTCGTTCTGTTTCTTTATTTAGTTCTGTATTTGCTTTTTCTAGTTCATTGTTTAGAAAAGACTTACAATCTCTCCTAATGGAGTCTAGCTCAAAACGGCCTAATAAATAAACAAAGTAGGTGCGAGCAGCCATAGAATAATTATCAAAATTATCTCTAATGGCCTTAGCTAATATCGCTTGTGTATTTGCCTCTAATTTGAATAGTATTTCCTTGCAGAATCGGTTGATGCCATAGTCATATAGATAGTCTAAATCTTTGTTTTCTGGTAGGAGTGCATTTTTATTTTCGAGTTGATTGACTACATGAATAGCCACCAAATAATCCCGGATGCTTTGGTGTTTATGAATGAATTTAAACCCTTGATATTTCTTTTCAAGGTCATCAGGAGCTGCTCCTTTTATTATGACAGAGAAAACGATCTTTGCCAATTCATTCAGGTCTGTATCTGAAGCGTTATCATCTACATTTATTTCCTCCAGAATGAAATTTCGATAATATTCAGATAAGGTTTCGGAATTGTCGAAAGGCTTGTCTCGCTTCTCTAACAGTAGCCATAAAGTAAAGCAGTTCACCCATCGATATGAGAACTGGGTTATTTTACCTTTCAAATAGCCTAGCGCTTCTACTATGTCATTTTTGTTGTCCGAAAAAATCCCGGATCTATGTTGCGCTGTCCATTTTAAAAATCGCTCTAGGAATGAATCCAGGTCATCGTGAAAAACACTTTTATCTTGAAGAATGAAGGTTTTATAAGATCTCGGTATATTCGAAATACGGCGAGTTTTGTTTCCCTTATGGGTAGGGTATTCAGAAGAATTATGGGAACCTAACCCTACGATGATTGCCTTAGGGATTTCGATTTCTTTCAGCAATCCTAAAAACTTATTATCAATCTTCTGTTTGGTTCTTTGGTATTGATCTACCCCATCCACAATAAATGCTACTGGGATTTTCTCTTTGTTTATCTCCTCAGTAAGCGTCTTCCAGTTAGCAAAAAATCTGTTTTTTAGCGCAATGGCCTCATTTTTATGGCCATTGCATTGCGCAATCTCATCTTCTATGCGGTGCAGATTGATATAAATAGGGACATACTCCTGTTGTTTTTCTAGTAGATGCAAATACAGATCCGTCAGCAATAACGTTTTACCTACACTAGGAGGGCCTGCCACCGTTATACATTGGTGAGCATTGTTAGAAAACAAGCTTTTGACGTGAGTCTGGATTTCGGAGAATAAATCAGGCTTCCCAGATCGATCCTTCACTAAATGACTAAAGAATGAACTAGACTCAGAGTTATATTTTTGATGTTCGTGTAAGTAGGATGGAAAGTTGCCAAAAGAAAACTGACGTAGTTCTTGTGATAGCATGTAGGTTATAGGTTATCATGAAAATAAGTGAGTACTGTATTGTGATAACGGCCAAATGCTATATTTCTTATTGCGATGACTACTCATTTTGTATGGTAATATTCGCTCCTCGTATATGAGTTACGTTTTGTTGCTAGCTGTTGAAGATCGCCCTCCCCGGAATGAAAGGCTTCTATTGGCTAACCTGAGCTTGGGTACGAACTGGTTCGAAGGCAGGATTGACCGCTGTGATCAATACTGGGGAAGAGTTAGTGACGTGACCCGATCACCTGAGGGTCATAAACCCAAAAAAGCTACCCGGGGGTAGCTTTCATGCTTCATATGGTGGTAATGACTACTGTTCTTTAAGGGCGGGCAAAGCTCATAAAGGCACTGCCCAGATTGTCCGATACGGCCTTGCGGTAACCGGTGCTCGTTCGGTAGCTACTGGTAAGAAATTCTTCCCACAGAGGATTCCAGTCCGAGTTATCAGAGAGCAAAAAGCCGAAAGACTCCTGGAAATGACGCTCCAAGGGTACGTCCTGACGCCGCAGGGGGAGGCGCTTTTTGATTACTTGATAGTATGCGGTAAAGTCCAGAATGGAAAAGTATTCCGAACTGGCAGCCATGTCCTTCAAAATTTCCTTTTCTGAAGCCCTGAATTCGATCTTCATTTCAGGGTAGTAGTTGGCTTGTAACAAGCGCAGGTATTCTTCATTGTTACCGTCTGCTACGGCTAAGGCAGTTTTGCCTTTCAAAGAACGACTGAGATCAGTAAAGCTGGAAATGAAAGGCACCGAGTTGTGGGTCATAAGTACCAACTGATTGCGCATGTAAGCAGGGGTAAGCTGCATCCGTCCCTGACGCGATTTCATGATCGACATGGTGGTAAGTCCCAGTACATGATCACCTTTCCGGGTTTGAGCCATAAAGCGGGAAAAATCACCTTCTCGGTGCTGGTAATCAATGCGAAGCTTCACACCATGGTTGGTATTTACATATTCTACAAAGTCATTGAGCACCTCTACGCAAACTCCCGTTGGCTGACCGTCGGTACCGGTTTCTATCATACCCGGGATTTCGTAAGACACCACTGCCAGCGTACCCTGGCCGTTGGCTTTTGTTTCGGACCAGCTATTGCCACCAAAGGTTTGAGCTTGTACAAAACGAGGATATAATCCTATGACTATTAGCGAAAGAGTAACTAGTGCTTGTTGTATGCCTGAGCGATACGCGTTGTGCATAGTGTTATTAGTTATTGTATTTAACGGTTATGGAGGAATACTATGAAGAGGATGAAAGGTTGCCAATTTGATCGAAAATTACTCTTTAGATAGTTATTTTGTGTGTTTTTTATCTATTTGTATTAGTAAAGTACAATTTTAATGGTGTCCTTCTAGGGTTGTCTGTTTTTGTATTCTTTGTGTCTGGCATCGAATATTAGAGTTGTCAGAAAACGGTTGGTTAGAATGCTTTTATTCGATTTTCTTCTGAAATCATGAGTTGTCGTGTATTGTGATATGGTATTTTTTGGGGATTTGCTGTAATGATTGGCGAAATTGTTTTACTAGGAGGAGAGCATCAAGGGCGGAAATAAGGGATACCAGATACTAAAGCCATCTCAGAAATGGTTATTTTCAGGTAAGACTCTGACAAGGAGATACCTAACGACGAATTGTTACTTTAACTACGATTGGATTACAGATGAAACAGGTGTTATGGATGATGCTGGTATGTATGCCCATGGGTGGGGCAGCATGGGCCAGTGAAATTGTCCCGCTTTCGGAAGCGGTGAAAAGCGGCGTAAAGGTAGAATTTCGCTCTACCGGACAAACGCCGACCAATATCAGTAGCTATTACGGAACCTGCATGCAAGTACGGGTGCACAATGCATCGGATTCTACGCTGCGTCTGCAGCTGGAACCGGGCTTGTATTTGATGCCCGATGAGGACCCTCTGCAGCGGATGATCATTCTGGAAGACCAAATAATTGTAGTGGCTCCCAGAGACAAGCAGATGTACAACCTGGCTGTGATGTGTACCGAAAAGTATGATAGTGCCCCCGGCAGGTATTCTGGCTATTCGGTAGGGGACTTTGCTCCGACTAAGGTGGTAGAGATGGCCGAGGTGATCAACGATGAGAACTGGTACGATTTCACAGGCCAGTCGGCCATGTGGGCCATGCACCACCCGGATGTGCCCTTGGATTACATTCACAGTGAGGACCAGGCGAAGCAAGCGAAGCTCCGCTTTATGGTGAAACGGTTACGCGAGGCCAACGGACTGCCTCCCATCCAGGATCGTGTAGAGCGGGCCCAAAGCCGCTTAGGACAGGTGCGCGTGGGAGAAGTTCCTGACCGCGAAGATCAGGAATATGTGATCAGTAAGTGGAAGATCTCCATCCAAGGCGAGTTTCGGTATACCTTGGCGGAATCCATCATGGGTACCATGCAAATCTTTGATGAGACGGGCGAGGTCGTGTTTACGTACTTCGAGAACCAAGAGATTCCTGCAGGTGAGCGGACCTTTCGTTTTCAATTTTCCACCTGGACCTACGACGAGGCGGATCAGTTTTACCTCCGACTCAAAGACCAAACGGGTACCGTGGTGAAAGAGCGTCGGATCTCCACCGATTCGGAATAAATAAGGAAGAGGGACGGGCAAAAGGCCCGTCTTATTCTAATAAAAAGGGTGAGCGATCCCTTTTCTACTGCGAACTATTTCTTCCACTAATCAGCACTCCCTTTCCATGATTTTTAACATACCTACCTTCCGTGGTAGTAGGCGAATTACGATGTATGTTGCCCGGCTATTTCCCTCTGGCATTTGACTACCTATCGCTTTACATAAGCAGCCGCTGAGATAAATTCGAGCCTTTACTTGAGAGCTCCTCACTTAGTTTTACCGAACTCAAATTTGGATTGTGATTTTTTTATGAGGAAGGCTAGTTTCATTTTTCTCTCGTGGTTGATTCCCGTGGCATCCTGGGGGCAGTCGGCTGATTTAATGGGTAAGGTAACCGACCAGGAAAATGTTCCTTTGGAAGGAGTACACATCCTTCACGTAGGCCATGCTGGACACGCCCATACTAACTTTAGCGGTCAGTTTATACTCCCCTTAGTGCATGTGGGAGATACGCTACTGATAAGCCATGTAGGGTACCAACAACAATGGGTGGTGGTTCAGGACCCTACCGACAGGCTTAGTATATCCATGAAAGAGGATATTGTCTCGTTGCGAGAAGTAGTGGTTTCCTCCGGCTTGGATGCTATCCACCTTTTTTCGGATATCAACCTAAAGACCAACCCGGTGAACTCTTCGCAGGAAATTCTGCGCCAAATGCCTGGGGTAGTCATCGGTCAACATGCGGGCGGTGGTAAAGCAGAGCAAATCTTTTTGCGCGGGTTTGATATTGATCACGGTACGGACATCAACATTACGGTGGATGGCTTGCCAGTCAATATGGTGTCGCATGCGCACGGGCAAGGATATGCGGATCTCCACTGGTTGATCCCAGAAACGGTAGAGCAGCTAGATTTTGGTAAGGGGCCTTATTATGCACAGCAGGGGAATTTTACGACCGCTGGCTACGTAAACTTCCGGACTTATGAACGCCTGGAAAACAGTCAAATCAAACTAGAGGCGGGGCAATTCAATACCCGACGCATGCTAGGGATGTTCAACTTGTTAGACGGGGAGCGTCATCATGCCTATTTGGCCTCTGAGTATAGGCTTACGGATGGACCATTCGAGAGTCCGCAAAACTTCAACCGACTCAATTTACTGTTGAAATACACCGGGCGAGTAACCCCTGCTGATAAGGTCTCTATAACCGCCTCGCATTTTAACAGCGCCTGGGACGCCTCCGGACAGATCCCGCAGCGGGCCGTGTCCGAAGGGTTGATTTCCCGTTTTGGTGCCATCGACGATACGGAAGGTGGCAATACCAGCCGGACCAATGTATCCTTGCAGTATACCCGGCAGCTGGATGCGGTAACTACCCTAAGTAACCAGGCTTATCTGAGTTGGTACGATTTTCAGCTATTCTCCAACTTCACCTTCTTCCTGAATGATCCTATACAAGGGGACCAGATCATGCAATATGAGGACCGGCAACTGTACGGTATTTCCAGTGAACTAACCCGTGTATTGCAATGGGGAGCACTGCGGGGCCACTTGCAAGCAGGTGCAGGCCTCCGTGCTGACCATAGCATGGACAATGAATTGTCGCGTACAGCTAACCGTACTACCACTCTGGAAACCATCCAATGGGGTGATGTACGCGAGGCCAATTTGTACGGATACTTGAATGCGGAGCTGGAATGGGGCAATTGGACCCTAAACCCAGCCCTTCGGGTAGACCAATTTGATTTTCAATATTGGGACCGCCTGAGTCCGGTATATAGTGTAGAGGCAGCCACGAGTACCATCGTAAGTCCCAAACTGAATCTGTTGTATAACCCCAATGACCGCTGGCAACTGTATTTGAAGACGGGTAGGGGATTCCATAGCAACGATACCCGGGTAGTAGTGGCACAGAATGGCCGGGAGACCTTGCCTGCTGCCTTGGGGAGTGATTTAGGGGCTATTTGGAAACCTAGTCCTGTCCTTTTGGTGAATGCCGCGTATTGGGTGTTGCATCTGGAGCAGGAGTTTGTGTACGTAGGGGATGAGGGTATTGTAGAACCTAGTGGCCAAACACTGCGACAAGGCGTTGATGTAAGCCTCCGGGCCCAACCCGTTCCTTGGCTACTGCTAAACGGAGATGTGAATTATACACTAGCACGAGCTTATGAAGAACCCGTGGGAAGCCAGTTTATCCCCTTGGCACCAGACCTTACGGTACTAGGGAGTGCAGTAGTCAATCATCCTAGCGGAGTGTTTGGTGGTGCGCAAGTTCGGTACCTCAAGAACAGGCCGGCTAATGAAGACAATTCTATTGTGGCCGAAGGCTACACCGTGGTGGACGCCAATGCCGGGTATGAGTGGCGGCAGGTTACCCTCAATTTGTCGGTGCAGAATGTATTCAACACGGCTTGGAATGAAACCCAATTTGCTACCGAGAGCCGGATGTTTGGAGAAGCCGAAGCAGTAGAGGAAATACACTTTACTCCTGGTACCCCGTTCTTCTTCCAGGCTGCGTTGAGTTACAAGTTTTAGGCTTGATCTTGGTATGGGACTGTAACCTGATACAAGATTCCCATTTCGGCTGATGGAGCAGTATACCTCTCTAGCCACTGAAGTGGCACTCTAAAAAAACTGGTTATTCCAGCGGAGGAACAGGAACAGAAGGATGTAAAGCACCAGATGGTTCCAAAACGGGAATGAATGAAAGGGCCACCGGAAACGGATAAGTAACACCATGGCCGTCGCGCCAACCGCATACCAAGCGCAGCTAAACCAAAACCAGGCAATGCCCGGCATAGCATCGCTTAGGGCAAATCGCTCGGAAGCCAGAGTGTCTGCCCGAATGTAATAGCAAAGCATCAGGGTCAGCAGGCTGGCCTTGAAGCATAGCTGTGCGGTTTGGTCTAGATGTCGGGTAGTTAATTTCATGGAGGGAGAAAAAGGGGCTTGACTGGCCCCTTTCAATTTTGCAGTGTGTAGTGCCTACCGTTGGTATTCTTCCCAAAAATAGAAATAGGGAAACCCTATCTTATTTTCTGACTTTATTTTCATGCCTACCATCATCAGAGTTCCCTTACCTGTAGTAGGGTCTACTTGGTAGTCCCAGTAGGCGGGGTCGTAGGAAGTAAAGAATTCCCGATTGCCCTCTATGGGATTGTACTCCCAACCGGAAACGTGGCTCACCGGATCCACGAAAAAGAACACTGGTTTGGCATCCAGTGGTGGGGTAGCCCAGGCGAAAGCTCCGTCGCCCACGCCCGTTTCGGAGAGCGTTTGCACGGCAAAGCTATTCTCCTTGCCGGGGGCAAACTCCCACACGCAAAACATCCATCGGCCGTCCTTCATTCCCAAATACTGGTAGCCCCAGGGGGCATTCTCCATCATACGGCCGGCCACCTCTTTGAGAAGCGGCTGCCCCAGGGTGCCGGAAATGTAACGCGGTATGCCGTATTGATGGAGAAGTTCGCCATCTGTCGAGAAGTGTAGCACCAGATAGTCGTGGTACTGGGTTATTTCAACTTCTCCTTCCTCCTCCGGTACCTTGGCCTTAAGGGTAGAAAAACCAAACACCAACAAGCTGCCGTCTGGCAGCAACTCCCGGCCCATCCACTGGAAACTGGAGCCGTTGGAGGCATCGGCTAGCATCACCTCCGGTGGGGCAGAGGTTCGGTTGAGTACCTCATCACGCTCTATCCCCTGTATGCTCACCCCTTGTTCATCGGCAATCCAGCTCATGATGCCTCGTTTGCCGGCCGGGCTCCCTACGGATAGTATCCAGAGCTTGCCGTCCAGCCAAAACTTATCCATCATCGACAAATAAGTGAATAGCGGCCGGTGATGGTTGCCGTATTCAAAGTCATGCTTCCAGCGGATGTTGCCACCCAGATCGGCCGCTACCAGGCTCCGGGCTAGCGGATTTGGGTTGCCCTTGGCACCAATCATGGTCAACTTACTCAGATACCAAACAGGCCCCATCTCTTGTCCGGTAAGGATGTCGGGCCCTATGTCAAAGCGAGAGGTGCGTGTAGGATATTCTAAATAAAGGGGGGCATCGTTGATCAGGTTGCCCTCCAAATCATAAGTGAGCAACCGCATATCCCGGTATACGCTACCCTTATTCTCGCGGCCCTTCTTTTTTTCGCCCAGCAAGACCATCAGCCGGTCACGGTACAGCGCTCCCCGGCTGTAGTCCATCACCTCACTTTTCATCCACTTGCCATCCAGCTCAGGCAGTGGCAAGGCGAGTGTTTTCGGTACCAGCCGGCTTTTGTCCCGGTTTAGGTGCAAGAGGGGCCGGTATTCCACCTGCCGCAGCGTAACCCGGTTGGGTAGGCCGGTTAGGTTGGGGTATTCCAGTACCGTTTCCCCATTTAGCGGTACCCAGGCCCCTTCCCACACACCGTACTGCAGTTGGTCATAAGTGATCCACTTCGCCTGATCCACCAGCCGTTTCCCGCGGTCTTGGTAGGGCTCCAGGTAGTAACTCTTGCCGGCGCCGTTCGGCAATATATCCGATACATCTAGCTGGTGCAGGGTAAACCGGGTGGGGCGGTTGTTAACTACTTGGGCATTGCCCACAATAGGAAACCTGCCGTTGTGAGGACGTATGCCGTATTCCTCGCCCTCCACATAGTACTTGGCACTTACGTGCTGTAGGGTAGTGACCGAGAAGGTAGTTTGGGCACGATTGGGGAGCGCCTTCACTGATTGGATGTACCCTTGGGGCAGGTCAAGTTCTTGTACAGGCTGAGCCAATAGCGGTGCCGAGTAGCCAAAGAGCAGTATTCCGAGAATAATTTTTCGCATGCAGGAGCAGAGTTGATACGTAGTGCCGCAAAAATAGAAAAAACACCCAAGCCAAAAGCGAGGGTGTTTCCATGCTAAAAAGCATACGTATACGAATCAGGATAGTCTATAGGTGAGTGGTAGGGGCTTGGTATTGGGTTCTGGAAAGAGACGTTTGGGAGAGGTCACGGTAACCGTTCAGAATATTCACCACACGTTGGAAGCCCCGAGCGAGTAGCCAGGAGGCAGCAATCATACTACGATAGCCTCCCGCACAATGCACGAAGTACGAAGCCGCCGGATTAAGCTCCTGCCATCGTGTAGGAAATACATCGAGCGGTAAGTTCACTGCCCCGTCGATGTGCTCACTATTAAATTCGCTCACCTTACGCACATCCAGTAGCGTACTTCCTTGGCCGTGCATATGGGTATAAGCTTCGGCCTGGATTAGATTGACCGTGGCGGTAGTTTCACCCGCGTTCACCCAGGCGGTTAGTCCACCCTCCAAATACCCAAGGGCTTGGTCGTAGCCTACACGGGCCAGGCGAGTAACTACCTCCTGTTCGCGACCAGGATCAGCCAGAAATAAAATAGATTGGTTCAAATCATTGATCAAGGCTCCTACCCAAGGGGCAAAGTTGTCATCCAGACCGATGAACAAGCTGCCCGGTATGTGGGCCTCGGCAAAGGCATCCGGGGTACGAGTATCCAAAACCAAGGTCTGCTCTTCCTGCATCAGCGCCTTGAATTCGGAAACCCTTAGGGCAACCGTGCCCCGTTTTAGTACCTCCTCTATGGATTCGTACCCTCTTTTGTTTAGTACCGCATTCTTAGGAAAGTACTGTGGTGGTGTGACTAGGCCCTCGGTGATGGCTTTGATGAATTCTTCACGGCCCATTTCCGGGTTGAGAGCATAGTTAGTTTCCTTCTGGTGGCCCAGCGTGCCCACCGTATCCGCACTCATCATCTTACCACAGGCCGAACCTTGTCCGTGGCCGGGATACAGGATGATATCATCGGCCAGGGGCATAATCTTAGTTCGCAGCGAGTCGAACAGGTGCCCGGCCAAGTCTTCGCGAGATAGGTCCGCCTTCACGGCCAAGTCTGGTCGCCCCACATCCCCCAAGAACAAAGTATCGCCCGTGAACAGCGCGTGGTCCTTCCCATTCTCATCAATCAGCAGGAAGGTGCTTGACTCCAGGGTGTGACCGGGCGTATGTAGTACCCGAATGGTGACCTTACCCAAGCGAAATTCCTCGCCATCCTCCGCTACATAGGCATCATACCCTGGTTGGGCAGTAGGCCCAAAAATGACGGCGGCATGGGTGTCTCGTGCCAGATCCAGATGGCCCGACACAAAGTCGGCATGAAAGTGCGTCTCGAACACATAACGAATGGTGGCCCCCGATGCCCGGGCTAGCTCTTGGTAAGGCTGGGTATCGCGTAGAGGATCTATCACGGCGGCCTCACCATCAGATTCTATATAATAGGCGGCCTCCGCTAAACATCCGGTATACAATTGTTCTATTTTCATGTGAATTCGACTTTAAAAAATGGGTCCTTACTTTTTGATGATGTAAAGGTATCAGAGGGCCATAGGACCGGTAGTAACGGCGGTTACGCATAAAAATGACTTATGTCAGGTTTGGTGGCTGGGTGTGGTTGCTCTATTTTTCAGTGATGAAAAAACTACGTTCCCCGCTAGCCTTTGTGCTTTTTCTGGTTGCCTGTAATTCTCAACCCAAAACTGACCAGCCAGAACTTATTCGATTACCCGAGTCCGACAGCCCAAAGGCCACTCAGGCCCCACCAGAATCTGTTGAGCAGGAAATCCAAGTAGACCCGGAATCAATAGAGGAAGAGACTGGCTTCACCGACACCACCTTTGAGTATGCGTATCCCTCGGTTCATGCTTCTTCGGATTCGGTTTTTGTGGCAGCCTTTTCCTATGTGTATGATTACCAAGGGCTGGTATTACCCATGAAATTCAAAAGGGGTGTGGATCAGGAAGATGCCTTCCGGTCTTTGAATGATGCCAATAGGATTTGGCTCAAACAAGGCCTGACCCAAGCCTATGCGGTCGACCCTGCCGTGGCGGAGAAAGTGTTGGCTGTGGAAATACCTAGCCCCCTACAAGTCCATCGTCAGGACAATGGAGAGTTGTTGGCTAGTCGTGAGTTTTCCCAATTTGTGTATTGGGAAGACGAAATGGGGAGCTCAACTTT
This sequence comes from Cytophagales bacterium, assembly GCA_003454975.1. Lineage (GTDB taxonomy): Bacteria > Bacteroidota > Bacteroidia > Cytophagales > Cyclobacteriaceae > DMST01. The sequence continues at coordinate 38,411 of DMST01000097.1, forward strand.
TTACTCTGAATTTGGGGATTTGCCGGCAGAAACGAACGGCCCGGATTGGGTAGGCATTTCTGATCCCGGGCATGTCCTGATGAGGGTAGAAGGAAATATAGCTGCCTCAGAACGAATAGAAGAACTACCTGAAGAAGTACTGCCCTTATTGCCCGATGGGGCAGATCCTCCCTACAACTGGCAGATCAAACAGCAACGGGTAGGAGAGGTGGAGATCCTGCTAGCCTCAGATTTGGAATGGCAATTTGGTTCGCATTTGTTTATCAAGATGCCCGATCAATCCTGGGAAGAATTCCATTCCCAAATGGATCCTCAAAAAGAATATGTCTTCTGGGATATTTCTGCCTATCCGTTCCTCTTCCAAGGGAAATTGGTATTCGCGCTCACGGTTATTATTCCTGATACCGATGCTATAGACAACACTACTTTGTACTTTGACGGAGACCAGTACCGCACTACTTATTCAGGTTGGCTTAGCAAGGCCAAATAATGGAAATGAGGGTTTAGGACAATGATTTGCTGGGTGAAGAGTCGAAGCCGTGGCAGGTCCTGATCCGCTCGCTACCTTGGTTTTAATTTCATAAAGAGTGCGCCGCACTCATAGTAGGAGCCTTCCTCCACAAGCTATCTCAATTGTACAATTTACCGGACAAATTTCTATATTGCCTTGTATACCAAGTTATTCAATTCGTACATAGGCTTGGTATAGTTTCGTGGGTAAGGAAAACACCCTGTATGTAGCTAATCGGCTGTAACCGTTGATGTTGGGTACCTTAGCGTAAACCAAACTTTTATACAGTTATGCTACATGCAAAAAATGAATTGTTTGCCGGATGGGCTCTTTTAGATGTTTTTGCTCAACAAAAATTGAGAGGCGGTACCGATCCAGTAGGTGGTGGCGAAGGACCGAGTTCTGGTTCCTCAGCCCCTCCACCTCCTCCACTGGGAGATTAATTATTGATTTACAATTAGGGTCTTACGGGGCCCTAATTCCAAATAATAAGGTATGAGAAGGATTGTATTATGTGTATTTCTGATACTGGGTTCGGCGCCCATGATGGCAAACGAAATAGACAGCCTTCGTATCGTGCTAGGCTATCAGACCGAGGGGAAAGAACGTTTGCAATCACTCTATAAAATTTCCAGAGCCTACCTCATTTCAGGTGATACTACTGGCCTGCCTTTTTGGGAAGAATGCATGGAATTGGCCCAGAACCGGGACGACGAGCAGGTGATGGCTAATCTCTTCTATTTAAAAGGATACTACGAACGAGGGTTTAGAGCCAATCATGCAGAAGCTTTTGTGGCATTTCACATGGCAAAAGAACTCTATGAAAATTTAGGTGATCACAAGCTACTGGCTGCCACAGGGCTACTAATTGCAGAATATTATAGAAATATCGGGGAATATAAAACTGCAGAAAATCTATATAGAGAAGTAGAAGTCAAGCTTTTGGAAATCAATGATTTGAGGGAGATTGGTCGTTTACACGAACACCTAGGGGTCTTACATGATATCAAAGACGATCACCAAAAAGCAATTGATGAATTTAATATTGCGATTTCCTATTTCAACCAAACGGGTAGCTGGAATTTGCTTTGTTCTAACCTCAACACCTTAGGTAAGATTCAAGAACGTGTTGGTAATACCGCTGAAGCTAGAATTTCCCTCTCAAGAGCTATTCAAATATCGGTCTCAAAATCCTTAACAACTATTGATGGGATTTATGCGAAGTTCAATCTAGGTAAGGTGATATGGAAGGAAGGAGATCTGGCAAAGGCCCAAGCTCAACTTGAAGAGGCTTACGGTCTTGCTTTTGACTATCAGCCTGCTCACACGGAGACCTTCCGAATGGCGCAGCTTCTTGGCGAATTTTATCGGGAAACCGAGCAGACCCAAAAAGAGACCGAGCTGCTTTTGGCCCAGGCGGCCTACATGCCGGAGTCTCCCAACGAAACGCAACTGCTCGTCTATCATCAATTAGTCAGCTTGTACCGAGCTACCCAGCAATGGGAGCTCGCGCTGGATGTTTCCGAAAAGCTGAATGCTGCTCAGGTAGCTTTTGCTAC
>DMST01000097.1:40530-44532 GCA_003454975.1 Cytophagales bacterium
CCCGCCAAGCCTCAGAGGTTAGTTTGGCTCGGAAAATTCTTGCCGATCGGGAAGAGGAGGCCGCCTACCGCCGGGCGGAGCAGCGCTGGCTTTGGGCCTGCGTTATTACCGCTCTGGTGCTACTGGCAGTAGCTGGGTATATCTACTTCCTCAAGGAAAAACACCGCAAGAAAGCCCTGGCCAATGCCACCCATTGGCCGGAATTGAATAAGCGCATGCAGGCCTTGGAGGATGCGCTTAACGTTCTGTATTGAAGGTACATCAGACAAAAAGCTTGAGGTTAGGTGTGTGTCGACGGGGTGTGTCCCAGGTTTCCCCGTTACATCAACACTGAATATACTTCCACATTCTTCCCTACCTTCACCGCAAATCTTTTTTGCTATGTTCACCGCCTATACCCAGCAGTTTCTGCTCGATCTACAGGAAAACAACCACCGTGAGTGGTTTCAGGCCCATAAGGAAACCTATGAAGCTTCGCACCGCGAGGCCATTGGCTTCGCAGATGCCCTGCTAACGCTCATGCAAGAGCATGACCAGATTGATACCGTAAGCGGTAAGAAGAGCCTGCAGCGCATATATCGGGATACCCGTTTTAGTAAGGACAAAACCCCATACAAGAACTACTGGGGTGGGGGACTGCGCCGGTCTACGGCTGCACTGCGTGGAGGCTATTATTACCATGTGCAACCAGGAGATTCCTTTGTTGGGGGTGGATTCTATGGACCTAACAAAGAAGACTTACTACATCTACGCAAGCACATAGAACAGGATGCCGAGCCGCTGCGGGAGGTACTCGAATCCAAAACGTTTAAGGAGACCTTTGGAGTATTGCGGGGCGAGCAGGTCAAGTCTGCCCCCAAGGGCTTCGCCAAAGACCATCCCAACATTGATCTGCTTCGTTACAAAAGCTACATCGTGCGGCATAACGTACCCGATGAGATTGCCTTCAGCGCTGACATGCCCGCCTATACCAACGACATTTTCCAGAAGATCAGGCCTTTCTTCGATGTAATGAGCGAGTATCTCACCACCGACCAAAACGGCATTTCACTCCTTTGATTTGCCAAGGTTTACAAACTAGTGGACGCTAACATTGGTTGATAATATCCCTTCTTTAAGTATTCAAAAGCTTCTTCTTCCGTCTGGAAGTAGTTCACCTTCAATCCCGTAATTCTTTGTAGCATTTGGTGAAAAATCCTGGCCAACCCGGCTCCAAAGGCATTTCTAGCCTTTATGTTTACCACCTCTACCTGCGTTTTCAGCAGCTCCTTGGCTCCGGGTAGTCTAGGGTATTTGGTAGCCATCCAGATACGCACGGAGGTAGGAATGCTTTTCATCTGGGTTTCATTGCTAACGGATACTTTCCAAGGATACTGTTCGTACAAGGAGAGTAGTTTTACAAAAGCCGTTTTATACTCCGGCTCGCTACCACTTTCTGGATGTACCATCATCATAGACTGTAACTCCGGTAGGTAAACCAGGCGTATTTCCCCAACTTCAAAAACGGTTTGTTTTGTGATTTTACTCATTGCGTAGTCATTTGATAATCAGGTTATTATGAATGAAAAGAAGGTAAGCTTTATTCTAATTTAACCCACAGATTTTAGATCAATAAGCCAAATGAAACGACTGATCCAGCCTTCAAAGAGCATTGCTTTCCTCCCTTAACAATCATTTACACTATTTAGAAATTGATTAACGGCGTTACTATCTTCTTTTTCGTGATTATAGAAACACAGGGCAAATGCCCGAATTCTCACAACCTAATCACGAAAAGAATGAAACCAATCCTCTACTTAACCTTGATATGGGGTCTCCTGCTAACGGTAGTTTGTCAGGCCCAATTGTTACCCGAAGTGTACTTTGGGTACAACCAAACAGATCTAACCCCAGCTAGCCGTCAAACGTTGGACGAACTGGTACAAACCTGGGAGGCCAAAGGGCTGGCTCAGGAAATTGTTCTCACGGGCTATACGGACGCTTCGGGCACGCAAGCTTATAACAACCAGCTTAGTAAGGAGCGAGCCCGTGCCGTGCGGAACTACCTGCGCCAGCAAGGAGTGACCCAGCGTATAGAGGCCATTGCCAAGGGAGAAACGCAGTTGCGGTACCGGGAGGATCACCGCAACCGTCGGGTGACTATCTCCCTTCAGGCGTCACCTAGCCAGGCCTTGTCGGAGGCTTTGCTGCCCCTGCCTGAAGCTTTTGTGGTGCCCGTAGACCGGGACACCGTGTTGTTCGGTAGCCAAGGTACGGTAGTGAAAGTGCCAGCCGGAGCTTTTGCTACCAATTCGGAAGCTCCGGTGGAGCTAGAATTGGTGGAATGCTACGCCCTGGGCGATATGCTAATGGCCCAGCTGACCACCTTGGGCACGGACGGCCGTTTGCTGACCAGTAAGGGCATGGTGCACCTGCGGGCTGTGCAAGAAGGGGAGGAACTAGCCCTGCAAAAGGACCTGGAACTGACCTTTCCTACCCGCACGGCGGGTGATGGTACGGACCTGTACTACGCCGTAGGAGAAGGGGGTAACATGCGCTGGAAACTGGCGGATACTGCTACTGATGTCCCCGTTACAGCTCTTTCCGAGCCAACCTTCTCCGAGGTTTCGGAGGGGACCAGTATTCTGATGGGAGATAGTGTAGCCATGACCTTAGACGGTACCATCCTTTCGTACTGGAAGACCCAAGGAGATGGTAGCGTAACGATGGTCAATGCTTTTGGGCCGAATCCCAATTTGAAGTCTGCTTTTCAGAACCTACAGGATTCCTTAGGAGAAGCTTTGGAGCTCTCTCGCAGCCGGGATGGGCGTGTATGGGCCGTGACTCCCAGTAATGTGGAGGAGCGGGCTCAGCGGGCGGTGGTAGTGGAATTTGAAGAGGAGATGGGATTTCGGATTACGGAGTTGGGTTGGCTCAATTGTGACTACTTCTACCGCAATGGCCAAGAAGGCGAACGGGTACCCATGCGTATTGTGACCAATGCCCCGGCCGAGGCCAATTTCATCTTGGTGCCCCGTGGCTCCAAACAGTTATTGCCTTACAGCTACCGGGAGCAGAATGCTTTCGAGTGGAAGATACCCGAGGGTAATGCGGTAACCCTGATTGGCTTTGCTAAGGCCGAGGAGCCGGGCGAGTTCTGGTTTGTGAAAAGACGGGTGAGGTCCCAACGGGGAGAACTGTCTTTGGAAATGGTAAAGGGTACCGCAGCGCAAATCAGAAAGGCACTGGATAGCATCTAAAGGATTACTATACCTATGACCTAGCCCTTTACCGAGGGTACGTATTCCAAACAAACCTGTGGGCCTTCTGCAGGTTTGTTTCCCATAACTTTGCCACCTATGAGACGCAGAAACCCACTCCTCTTGGCCTTTCTATCAGGAATCTCCTTTCACTTATTTGCTCAACCAGACAGTGTGGAAGTTGATGGCGCGCCCTTGGAGCTAATGCCAACCAATGGGGCTTTGCAGGAAGCAATGCCCATCGAACCTTTTCCTTGGTTCTTTCCCCTGGATTCTGTGAAAGTTGGGGACGCTGTGGCTAGCTCCCATCAAGGATATCCGCTCAGCCTGTGGTTAGATGAAAACGGAGTCCGCAAAAAAATCTCCCTTGTTCGCGGCACTGCCTCTAACCGGCCGGCAACTGATATGCCTCTGGCGGCTTATGGCTGGCCTACCGCCTACGGCAGGCGCGGTTGGCTGTCCATGACGCTGGACGGACAGTTTTATTGGGTGGGTCCTCACCCACAAGACCTTGGGGCCTATGGTAAATTGTACTCCTGGTCCGCCTATCCTTTTCTGGATTCCTTGCCTCATGATAGGCCTCCGGCAGGCTTTTATCGTTCGCTATCCACCAATGTGATTCCCACCGGAGGGCTTTTGTATACCCCCATAGCGGTGAAGATCCGCATTCCAGATTCGGAACTTCATATGTTTTATTTGATTTACAAAGACCGACGCGAGCTGATTCCTTATACCTATCGGCAAGGCGATGTATACACCTGGT
>DMST01000097.1:44563-45222 GCA_003454975.1 Cytophagales bacterium
CCGGGTCAGCGGGCTTGGTTGTTCGGGTATGAGCCAAACAAAGACTCTGATGCGTCCCGGTTTCTCCTTCAGAAAATAATAACTAAGCCCGAGCTCATAACGTCAGAAATGGAATTGTTGAGCGATGAAGCAATTGGAAAGCGGGCGGAAGAATTGAAGTGGGCAGGAGAGGGGTGAACTAAAAAGGCTTCGCCCAGCTGTGTTTCAAGCAATCCAGCCCCCTGTTGATGGGTTATTGAAAAAAAATGGGGCGAAAGTCGCTTCGCCCCATGGTTGAGAAAGGTCTTCTATCATCCTTTGATCAACGACATTCGTCAATGCTATTAAGGAAACTTCGGAAACTTGCTCCAGTCCGGTTGCCGCTTTTCCAGGAAGGCATCACGGCCCTCGGTAGCTTCGTCAGTCATATAAGCCAGCCGGGTAGTTTCACCCGCAAAAATCTGCTGACCAACCAGCCCGTCGTCAATCAGGTTGAAAGCATATTTAGCCATCTTGGTAGCCGTAGGGCTCTTTTTCATGATCTCTTGTCCCCAGTCGTAGCTTACCTGCTCCAGCTCAGCGTGGGGCACTACCTTGTTCACCATGCCCATCTCGTAGGCCTCTTGGGCAGAGTAGTTCATACCCAGGAAGAAGATCTCGCGGGCGCGCTTCTGACCAAC
>DMST01000097.1:45262-62111 GCA_003454975.1 Cytophagales bacterium
GTACCCGGCATCGAAACTGGCCACGTCTGTGTCAGTTTGTTTGAAGATGGCGTGCTCCTTACTAGCAATAGTGAGGTCACATACTACATGGAGGCTGTGGCCGCCACCCACTGCCCAGCCGGGTACTACGCAGATCACGACTTTATTCATAAACCGGATGAGGCGCTGTACCTCCAGGATGTTTAGACGGGCAGGAGCATCCGAATCCTTGTAGCCACGCTTGTCTCGCACGCGCTGGTCGCCTCCAGAGCAAAATGCCCAGCCGCCGTCTTTGGGCGAAGGGCCTTCGCCGGTGAGCAAGATTACCCCAATTTCCGGGTGCTCATGGGCATGGTGGAACGCATCTAGCAATTCGCCAACCGTAGTAGGGCGGAAGGCATTACGCACCTCGGGCCTATTGAAGGCAATCCGGGCTACGCCATTCAGATGTTTGTAAGTAATGTCTTGGTACTCCTTAGCCGTTTTCCAGGGCAACTTAAGCTCCATAGGTATCTCGCATTTGTTGTTTGAACCGATCGAAAACCTCGGTATTGGTCTCCATATCGGTGAATATTTCCAGTAGCTGAGCCCCTTTTAGTTCCGATACAAAATCGGGCAAGGCTTCTGCTAGTTCATGTTCGTTGTGTACAGCCCGGTAGGTCATACCCCATTCTTCGGCCATATTCTTGGCTGAAAGGGGTTGGTGAGTATCGAAGAGGTATTCCAACTCGGGCAACTGCCGGGGACCTTTGATCATCCGGAAAATACCGCCGCCGTGGTTGTTGAGCACGGCTATTCTCATGTGCGCTGTCGGTTCGGCACCCCACCAGGCATTGCGGTCGTAGAAAAAGGCCATGTCTCCCGTGAGCAACACACTCAATCGACCGGAATAGGCTCCACGTTGGGTACTGTTGCTGCCATCAATGCCCGATGTGCCTCGGTTTGCAAATACACGGATTTCATTGCCCAGCTCTCCCAGTCCTACAAAGTTGGCATACCGAACCGCCATGCTGTTAGCCAGGTGCAGATCTGATAAGCGAGGGAGGGCTTGCAGCAATTGATTTACTGCACCGAATTCGTTGAAAGTGGTGCTGGATCCGGAATGAAAGCCCTGCTGTGCTTTGTATGCTTGTCGGTCTAGTGACCGAAACAAACTCAAATAAGCCGTTTGCTCTGAGGAGGCCTTTGCTTGCGAGCTTACCTCTTGTAGAAACCGGTTAGGGTCCGTAGGTATCACCCTGGTCAACGATTGAAAAGGATCTGGCGTTGGTCCAGTATGCGCCTGTAGGTGCCAATGTGCTTGCGGGGGGTATTCCCGTAGAAACAGTTTCAACTGTTTGGATATCACCGATTTACCCAGGGTGATGAGTAAGTCCGGTTGCAACTCCTCTTTGGTGTTTTCCTGCAGGGCAGGCAACCAGGCGTCCTGATGATATATGGCGGTAGGCAGGCCTTGGGCATTGCTGATGATGTCAGCCACGACAGGCACATCCAAGGCGCGGCCTATCTGCATAAGGCCCGATCGCCACGGTTGGCTCCAGGATGCCTGTCCTGCAATGATGAGTACCTTTTCTGCCTCCATATACTCCTGAGCCAGGAGATTCTGATCGATCTCGGATGGCCTAAGTTGTGGAGTGTCCCGACGTATTACTTTCAGCCCCTCGGAAGGAGTAAAGTTCTGGTCCGGGGTAGGATAGAAGGGCTCCCGCAAGGGTATGTTGATGTGTACCGGACCTTTTGGCTCGGCCTGTGCTAAGTTGATGGCTTCGGATATCATCCGGTCTGCTTGCCACTGCGCATCCGGATGGGTAGTATCTACCGGAAATTGGTAGCTGCTCTTTACATGTTCACCGTACAGGTTCTGCTGCCGAATGGTTTGCCCATCCCATTGGTCAATCCATTCCGGTGGCCGGTCTGCGGTCAATACCACCAGCGGAACCTGCTGAAAAAACGCCTCTGCCACGGCCGGTGCATAGTTGTATCCGGCGGAGCCACTGGTACATACCAACACAACCGGAGTGTTACTTTCCAAAGCTCGGCCAAAACCCACAAAGGCTGCCGTACGCTCATCGTCAATCACCTGGGTTTGGATTCCGTGGTGTCGGGCAAAGACTAGCGAGAGCGGCGCACTGCGCGATCCTGGGGATAGTATAGCATGTTGGATTCCGTGCTGGCGGCAGATTTCAGGAACGTTGATAATGGACTGAGGTACCATAGGCGAGTGGGCACAAACATACGCAATAAACCCGTTGCATCGGTGGTATGTTGCGTGCTTTCAATTTTTTGTGAAAATAAAAAAAGGCGACCCCCGGGGCCGCCTTTGCATGGATAGGAATGCCTATTCCTTATTGTACTTTCACCGCTATGGTGCGTTGTTCGTTGGCTTGCTGCACTTGCAAGATATACATGCCTGGTGAGGCCTTTTCAAGAGCAATGGTATGGTTGCCATTTTCCACTGGGCCCTCGTATTGGTAAACGGACCGGCCCAAGAGGGAGATCATTTGAATCTGTACGTTCCCTTTGCGTTCGTCGAGGCCACTCACAGAGAAGCTGCCTGTATTCGGGTTCGGGTATACCTGCCAGGCCACATTTTCGGTGATCAGGCTTACCTCTCGGCTAGCTGCTTCGCAGTCCGAAGAAGACTGCCCGGTGGTGCCCATGGCAATCATTTCAGCATCTGTCAAACCTATTCGGTAGAATACCACCTCATCTAACTGCCCTTGGTAGAAACGATCAGAGCGATCAGAACGCCCTCCAATCCAAACTTCCTGGCCTGTATTGGCCGCTATGTTGCCCTTAATACCGTTTTTGGTGTAAGACAGAACTCCATCTATATAGATATCCAGCGTTCCACCCTCTAACCGATAACCCACATGGTGCCAGTTACCATCGTTGATGGCTACACCTGCTTGGTGGGGTCCGGAATCGGTTACTTCTGAACCAAGGCCAATAAAAGGAACACCATTATCCAGTGCTACCACGTAGGAATAATGCCCACCGACCTGATTCTTGGTCATTACCGTTGCTTGTCCGGTCTGGTTGGTTTTCATCCACATGCCTAGGGTAAACTCGTCTGCAACCTCTAGTTGGTTGGACGATCCCAGGTTGATATAATCATCCACCCCGTCCAAGGTAACGCCCGCCCCGGTGTATCCTGCCGAGCGGGTTACCCCCCCAGCAAAAGATCCGTTGAGTTCACCTACCGCAGTAGTGGCTACTACAGAGCCACAATTATCGAAGGAACACCCACCAATTTGATCCGCCGCTGCGGCATCAAGAGGAGCCAGGCCACCGCAGTCGCTGCTGCTTTGTGAGGCGCCAGCCAGGGCTGCAATTTCCGTATCGCATAGGCCTGCGTTGTACAAACGCAACTCGTCCAAGGTACCTCCAAAGAAACGGTCGGTTTTGTCGCTTCGTCCGCCAATCCATACCGTTTGCCCGGAGTTGGCATTGATGCTGCCCGTAATACCATTCGAAGTAGAAGAGAGCACGCCATCCACAAATACATCGGCGGTGCCTTCATCGAATCGGAAAGCCAGGTGATGCCAAGTACCGTCGTTGATGGTCGTGGCTGCCGAGAAAGGGCCAGAGTTGCTTACTCCACCGCCCAGGGCGAGGTACGGAACCCCAAAGTCTATTCCCACACTGTAGGCAAAGTTGGAACCGTCCCGATTCTTGAACAGAAGCGTGGCTCTGCTATTCTGGCTGGTGTTTACCCAAGCAGTAATGGTGAGGCTGGTGCTCAATTCCAAACTGGCATCGCTACCAACGTCTATGTAGTCGTTCGCTCCATCAAAGGACATTCCTGCATTCAGATATCCGCTAGCACGGGTAGCACCCGTGATGGTTCCCCCATTGGTGCCCAGGCTATCTACCGCAGTGCCCGACACACAGTCGTCAAATTTCCATACACTCACCGGATCAGCACCTTCAATACAGTCCGAAGGAATTTCTCCCACCCGCGATACCTCGTCCGATACTTCGGAGGCAGACAAGGCAAAATTGAAGATTCGGATTTCATCTATATCCCCCTGGTATTGCCTGCTGGTAGGGAACGATGATCGCATACCTACCCAGCTAAACCCACTCCCAAAGTTGATGCTTCCGGTAAGGCCAGAGTAGCTACCCGAAAGTACACCGTTGATGTAGATCCGCAGGGCACCATTAATGTAGGTGACGGCAAGGTGGTTCCACTCATCGATACTCAAGGAGGTGGATGCCGCATAAGCACCTGGGTTATCTAGCCCGCCAAGTACCACACGGGGTAGGGCGTCCAATAACTCAATGACCAAAGAGAAGCCATCCGTCTCCCGGAACATAACGTATTCACGGCCTCGCGAATCAGAGGCAGGTTTCAGCCACAAGCTGTAGCTGAAGGCATCATTCGACCCTAAGCTCCAGGTAGAATCGTAAAGAAGAACCCGGTCATCGGTACCATCAAACGAAAGGCCATCACCCAATACCCCAATGGTGGAGGTGGGGCCATTTTCAAGCACCGCAGACTGGCTTAGGTTGACGGAGTCTACCGTTAGGGTGGGGTTCTCCGTGTCTTCTTCCAATGCATAGTAACCTACAAGTTCACCGGATTCAGAACATCCCACAGAGTTCTGGGCAACGCCCGCCAAGTTAGAAACTTCTGTAGGGGAGATCGGCTGATCATAGATATATACTTCGTCTACCGTGCCATCAAAATACCGGTCATTTTTATCGTTTCGGGCACCGATCCATACTTCCTGATCTGCATTGGCATTCATGGAGCCGGATAGGCTATTGGTGGTAGATTCAGCCACACCATCTACATACATGATGACTGTGCCATCACCAAAGGTAGCGGCAATGTGGTGCCAGTTACCATCGGCAATATTGGTAGTAGCTGCAAAAGGGCCAGGATTCGGTAGGCCTCCCAGAGCTATTTGAGGAATCCCAGAGTTGATTAACAGGTTATAACTAAAGCTGCCTCCGTTCCGGTTTTTGGTCACCACAGTTTGGTTACCAGAGCTGGAAGTTTTTACCCAAGCTGCGATGGTAATGGCATCGGTTAAATCAAAGCCTGTTTCGGAGCCTAAATTCAGATATCCGCTGCCAGAGAGCAAAATACCTTGCTCACTATACCCCTCTTCCACAATACCATTCACCAACGTTGCCGTGGTGTTGGTGGCTTTATTTTCAATCACGGAGCTGTTACAGCTATCCATATCGTAGTAAGCCAGCAGCAGAGCACCGCCTCCACACGCCTGCGAATTGGTAACCGTAATGGTGACGGTATCCGAATAGGCAATATCGCCAAGCAGGCAGGTCTCTGAGGTGACACCACGACGGTACTGGTATGTGCCTGCTGAGGATAGGGCCGCAGGATCGAGGTCGATGCCGGTAGCCCCGCCTATGGTAGCAAAGGCGCCCCCGTCTGTACTTAGCTCCCAAGTGTATGTAGCCGTACCGGATACTTCAGGTTCACTACCTACAATGGTTTCTATGGCCTCATCAGGGCAGTAGTCCGTGGTACTGGGAGTAGTCAGCGTGTTGGAAAGTACTCCACATTCTGACATGGCTGTAAATACTGCCGACCCTCGGAGATCCGCAAAGGTCATACTATTGCTCGTGCTATCAACCAGGCCGCCAAAGGTGGCCGTAGCGCCTTCAAAATAGTACTCTCCAAGCCTACTCTCGGTGCCTAGTATGTCAGTATCTGTGTATTGATAAGTTACCGTATAAATGTTGTTCTCTAGTCCCGAAGGTAAGCTCAGATTCCAGTAGCGCTGCAGCGTATCCAACGGTTGGTTGATCTGATCGTAGAAGTTGCTTCTTACCGAAATGAATACCGTGTCGTTGGAGAAAAAGCCCTGGGTGAAATTCAATGTGAACGGGGAATATTCATCTCGCTCGACGGCATTGGCACTGTCATATTGGGTTCCTAGTGGCCACGTCATGTTGGTAGCGGAGTTGAACACTCTGCCCAATTGGCCCGCGCCGTTTTCTACCACCATAGCGGTAGAGGAAGGAGAGCCATTAACCGATGCGGTGTTGCCCAATACCAGGTTGTTATCTCCCAGGAGTACAGACCCATTGTATAGCGTTAAGTTGCCGTCTACAAACTTGTCTTCATTCAAAGTTACAGCGCCGGTATTGTTAATAACCAATCCGATGATAGAACCGTCTGCTGGAAAGAGTTCACTGTCGGTGGTCACCGCAGAATCTTTGGAATAGGTAAGAACAATGCCGCCTGCATCATAATCAAACAAGAATCCATTGGTGCTTACTCCGGTAGTTTTGTCCGTTAGCTCCAGGGTATCTTGTACCGTAAATGAGTTGAGCATTAGTTTGCCATCTTGCCCACCGAGCACTAGCTTACTAGCGGATGAAATGGTGCTGGCTCCGAATCGGGTTGTGGCAATGGGGAACCGTTGATTAGTATCATCACCCAGCAGTTCCAGAGATCCATTTATGTTTAGCGTTTGAGCGGCAATAATTGGGTCCACGTAGGTGAAAATCAATCGCCCGCCCGCATTCACGGTTAGGGTGCCAATGGCCGTATTTTTATTCCGGAAGATGCCCCGGCCTCCGTACATAACGGCTCCGGCATTGATGGTCAGGTTGCCATCGGCCACTCCACTGCTGCTATAGGTTTCGGTAGGCCGAATGGTATGATCATCCAGTACACGCAGAACCCCAGACGACACGGTAGTGTTTCCAAAGCGAACAGTCTCGTTGATATATGCCGTATCTCCTGGATCGAAGGCAAATTCCACGGTCATATCCCGATTCTCCCTTTTCGCACCAAACTCACCCTTTTCTACCACGTAGCGGCTCTCACTTCCCACAAACCGGATTCTGCCAGTACCGGTATCTATCCAACCTTCTACCCCAGCGCTACCACTACGGGAGGTACCCGGTGCTGCTCCTTCGTAAATCCTGATTTTGCCGTGCACATCCAAGATGTTGTCATCGGTATTGAATCGGATTACATCTGCTGTATTATTGAAGTGGATATCAGCCACGCTTTGGTCGGTGAGGAGTGTAACGGTGAAACCGGCCTCCAAATAAACGGTGTCATTGCTGCCAGGGAACTCCCCAGCACCAGCCGCTTCCCACACCGTAGGGTTGTAGGAGGTGGCCTTCTCCCAAGTGGTGTTGAAAATCCAAAAACCGCTGGCGGCACTGCGGAAGGCTTGCTGTCCTAGGGCCACTCCCGGACTAAGAAGGATCAACCCCAAAAAAGCGATTAAAACCCTTTGAGGTAACCCGAAATTTACGTGGTTAGCTCTTCGTGTAGGGTTATTGATTGCGGGTAAAAATCTAAATTCCATTACCGACGATTTAATCCAAAATGCGGGTGTATGTGTTATACCTAGTCAAAGGTACGTGCTATTGCCTATAACGTTAAAGACTTTATCTAAATAGAGTTCTAATTGATCGAATATTATTTCCTGTTGACGGTATCTCGACTATAAAAAGTGAAAAATTATACGAATAGGGCAATTTTCTGGCCCTGTAGGCGTTTAACAGGGCTTACTGGTGGCGAATAGTAACAAAAACAAGGCGGGACCAAAGGCCCCGCCCTGAACAGTTGGTTTTATGTATGTTTAGTCTAAAGGATTCAAGGTTGTATCGTAATCCATCATTTTAACAGACAAAGCTTACATGTCTATTGTTTGTGGATGAACTAATAAAATATACGAACCCAGGAGTCCAGTTAGATTATAATTTAACCGCCAAATACTTGAGTTTCATCTAGTTGTTTGCTCCATTGATCGATGAGTGAATTTCATGGTTAGGGTCGATGGTCCTTTATCGTAATATTAAAAATAAAAAAACCTGACTTACACCCATCTTGGTTTCAGAATGAAAATTTTCCACATAAAGAACGCAAGTGATTGGCGAGAAGGTCAGGAGGCTACTAATTAGTATTTGGCTAAGGAGTTATCTATTTCTTCTGCGTAGGCGAGGATGCCTCCTTCCAGGTTGATCAAGTTGGTATAACCATGCTCCTTTTTGAGCAAGCGGATTACTTCACCACTGCGTTTCCCGCTTCTACAGTGCAGTACCACCTTGCCTTCTCTGGGGATTTTTTCAATATGTTCCGTGAGACTCTTTTGAGGAGTAAGAATGCCCCCGAGATGGGCTATTTCATATTCATAAGGCTCCCGTACGTCAATCAGGGTAAAGGATTCACCAGACTGTTGCCAATCAGCCAGTTCCTGTACCGTTATGTTTTCGAGTATCTCTTCTTGGGGTAGGGGAGTTTTCAATCCGCAAAACTGTTCGTAATCAATAAGTGCAGTCTGGGTGGGATGCTCTCCATTTAGTGGGTTATTAGGATCCCTTCTGAGTTTAAGTGTTCGGGTGGTAAAGCTAGCTGCGTCGAATAAGAATAATCTACCCGCCAGGGGCTCGCCCACACCGGTAATTACCTTTATGACTTCATTGGCCTGAAGGCTACCTACGATGCCCGGAAGAACGCCCAAAACACCGCCCTCTGCACAACTGGGTACCAAACCAGGAGGTGGTGGCTCCGGGAAAATATCCCGGTAGTTTGGTCCGCGTGTGCCGTCTTCAGAAACATAATTAAAGACCGATACCTGTCCCTCAAACCGGAATATACTGGCATATACGTTCACTTTATCCAGTAGAACACACGCATCGTTGACCAGGTATCGGGTAGGAAAGTTATCCGTGCCATCAGCTACTAAGTCATATTGCTCAATGATCTCCAATGCATTGGCTGAGGTGAGTTGGGTTTCGTGCACTACCAACTCAATATGTGGGTTGAGCTTTTCCAGCCGTGCCTTGGCACTCTGTGCCTTGGACTTGCCCTCATCATCTACGGTGAATAGCACCTGCCT
The DNA here is from genome assembly GCA_003454975.1 of Cytophagales bacterium. Lineage (GTDB taxonomy): Bacteria > Bacteroidota > Bacteroidia > Cytophagales > Cyclobacteriaceae > DMST01. The sequence continues at coordinate 54,082 of DMST01000097.1, forward strand.
TTGCAGGTTAGTTTTGTCTACCGTATCAAAGTCTACTATGCCTATGGTGCCTACTCCGGCCGCTGCCAGATACAATAACAATGGGCTACCCAGGCCTCCGCTTCCAACTACCAAAACTTTGGCGGCCTTCAGTTTGCGTTGGCCGTCAATATTAAACTCAGGTATGATTAGGTGGCGGCTATAGCGCTCTAGTTCCTCTTTAGAGAATTCCATTAAGAGAGATGGGTCTAATGTGTTTGGTTACCCCCCCGGCAATTGTCGGTATCAAGGTAACTATGACACTTTCTGAAAGGTTCGTTTCGCGTAGCTCTGCTTATCGCATATCCTCGTCACCAACGAACCGGCGAAAATTGCCATAGCTGTCCATGAAGGGGTCCCGCAAAGCTGGAAAATTATTGGTGAGGTTTTCAATGTCTTCCGAGACATTTTCTCCCGGCGTAGAAATCTCCTGCTGTTCAATGGCGTATTGTCTCAAAGCTTTAAGAATAATTAAAGTCACCAAGTGTTTTTGGTTTCTTGTTGATCCTAAACCCAGGAAAAGTAAAGTTTTTGTGGGGTCGGTTATGATACTTTTTCCGACCCCTTGGACCGGGTAGTCTCCCTGACATATGGTATTGATTTTCAGATTTTGATGTAAGAAACGAGTAAGGTTTGTGTACTTTTGTTAGTGTCTGTTTTGGGGATTAAATGGTCATGACTTAGCATTTGCTGGGTGACATTGGGTTGACATCCCTGTTTTCAGGGATGCTTGCCAATAATGGATAGTGCTACTTTGGTTGTTGAGTTTGGGTTAAACAAAAAGGAGGTTTATAGGTGCGACGTAATAAAACCAAGTCATTTTCCAGGAATATCATGTTGGCGGTCATGGTGTCCATGTTGGCGCTTTCGGCCTATTTTGTTTACAACGATTATGAAAATATTCTGGAAGCGAAAAGACAAGAGACCCTTAATCAGCTAGAAGGAATTGCTAAAACGCTCTCTTTAGCGGTAGATCCGTACGATTATCAGCATCTACTTACTGCTTACACGGGGCGTGATGCTATTGCCACTTCAGATCAGGATGAGAAATACTCTTCTATCAATCAACTGTTTCAAAAGGCGCTGAATGTAAATGGACTGAATACGCCTATTTATACGCTCACTTACGATGAAAACAAAGGCAGTTTTGATTTTATCGTGACTTCCTCCGAAACCCCTTACTTCCGCCATCAGTATGATACCTATCCTGCAGCGTTGAAGTCCAACTATCAGCAAGGTGGAGTAATTCCTCCCTATGAGGATGATCACGGTACTTGGCTATCTGCATTTTATCCTATCAAAGCACCCACGGGTGAGGTGCTGGGAGTGGTGCAGGTAGATCGGTTCTACGAAGATTTCCAAAAAGAGGCCTACGCCATTTTGAAACAAGATTTGATGGTTTCAGGATTGGCCTTTCTATTCGTGATGGGACTTATGTTCACGGCCATCAACCGGATGGTGCAAGGAGAGAAGAAGTTTGTGGATGATCTGGAATCTGAAGTGGATCTACGTACGCAAGAGGTAGTAGAACAAAAAGAAGAGATTCAGGAGCTATTGCACGATACCCAGGAGAAAAACGAAGAACTAGTGGCTGCAGAGGAAGAACTACGTCAGCAGTCGGAGCAGCTTTTGGCCGTGAATGAAACTTTAGAAACGGCCCATCACGAAATTGTTCTTAAAACCACCAAGCTTCAGGATAGCCTTCAGTATGCCCGTCGCATTCAGTCGACTATTTTGCCTCCAGGTAAATTGTTTTTTGATACGCTAGAAGATCATTTTGTCTTCTATCGTCCCCGTGATGTAGTCTCTGGTGATTTCTACTGGACGCATACGTATCGTCAGCGCACCATTATTGCTGCCGTTGATTGTACAGGACACGGCGTTCCGGGGGCATTTATGAGTCTGCTAGGCACCAATGCGCTCAACCATCTGGTGAAAACCCGTGGCGTACATGATCCTGCCTTGCTTTTGGATGCACTACACCAAGAAATAAGCACCACATTGGATCAAAGGAATACCCAAAATAAGGATGGGATGGATGCTGCCGTAGTGGTGATTGATCGTCAGAAAAACGAACTGCAATTTGCCGGAGCCAGAAACCCGCTACTACTCATTCGCGAAGGGGAAGCCGAGTTGGTCAAAGGTGATCGTTTTTCCATTGGTGGCAGAAAGGAATCTCATGATAAGGAATATTACCAAACCCATAGTTTTCCCATTCAAAAAGGGATGACGGCCTACATCTATTCCGATGGCTTTCAGGACCAGTTTGGCGGTCCTGACAATCGAAAGTTTCTCTCGCGGAAGTTTCGCGAAATGCTGGTGGACCTTCATCCACAGCCGATGGCAGATCAGGCTGAAATTTTGTCTATGCGCTTAGCCGAGTGGCAAGGAGATCATCACCAGACGGATGATATTTTGGTAATGGGTTTTCGACTCTAAGATTCAAAAAGCTGGGCAAGGGTGCACACAGGGATACTGCCTTGTGATAGTACTCTTGCATGAAATGCCAGCAGGCTGAACTCCGGTCCTTGAACCTGCATCTGTTGGGTACGCAACTGCACTATCTGATGCGCCCCTACCAAATAACTCACCACTTGAGCAGGCCAGCGTAACATTCGCTCTATCTCCCGGTGCCCCACTTCCGATAACTCGGGAAGGTATTGGTTCCAGACCTCCATGGCTTGGTCAGTATCCCAGCCGTAATAGTTTAGTCCGACGTCCAGCACCAGACGAACCGCCCGAATGAGATTCCACTCGTACATGCTATGTCGGGTGGCAGCCGATTGGTATAGCCCCAAGGCCAGGCCCACGCTTTCCTCTTCCACATAGGCCGCCCAGCCCTCCCGGTACCCAGCGTAGGCCCAGCTTTGTCGGTAAGGAGGCACCTCCAGACTACGCTCGTAACTTAGCTGATAGTGGTGGCCCGGAATGCCTTCGTGTATATACAACCAATCACATTGGCGTAAGTCATAAGTGGAGCGAAATGTGTTGTAGTACAGGGTGTTAGCATTATAGTATCCCGGCACATTGCCCATTCTAGGGTTGGCTACCGGTTCGTATTTCAGGGGAGCCATGTGGTCTCCGCCCGGGAATAATTTCGGTATCTGGGATACCGCCTCTTCATTCAAGTGTTGATAGCGGGTAACAATGTCGACTTCTGACTGGGTGAACCAGTCTGGTCCTGCTGTGTGCTGGTTTTGTTTTCGCCCCTCGGCGAACCTATCAGCCATATGATAGCCTAGTGCCTGTATGGAGTCTGGAGTGAGAAAAGTGCCTGTCCAGGAATGTAGTAAGAATTGGTACCAAGTTGGCCCTTGGTGTTGTTGGTAGATGCTTCCCTCTATGGGTTTTGCGTCGGTGACTAGCCAGTCTTGGTAGAGTTGAAGACGTTCCAAATTGAGTTGGGTCTCAAACTGGAGAATGTGGTATTCTAAGCGTTCATCTGCCGGGAGGGTACTGGGTATTATCTTGGCTAATTCGGCCTGTCTGTCTTGAAACCAAGAAAGCCCCTTATTTACCTTGGAAAGTGTTGTGCTTCTATTCGGTAAGTTGCCCTGATAGGGGAGGGCTAGCGGTACAGCATAGCTGGGAAACTCTAGCTCAAAGGCCTCCATCACGGGTTGGAGTGGAGACTGTATTGGGGAAGATAAGGACAGGAGAATAGCAAGCAAGGTAGTCATACCTCTTGCACGATGATGGACCTATGGGTGTTGATTATTTGGTACCAATGGTGAGCTATGTCGTAAATGCTAACCACAGGGTACAAAAAAAGCCCAGCGTTAAAACTGAGCTTTATCAAATTGCAATGTTTTTATCAGTTGTTGATCGAAAGATCGATCAGACGTTGATTCACTTTCATGGAGCGCCCTGAAATCACATCCGTATTCAATTCAAAATATGGGCGTCCGCGACGGGTAACAAAATTGATACAGGAACCGTTTTGGAGAGCGTTCTCTTTCTCAGTAATGATGAGGGTACCGTCTTTGTATAACCGAATAACATCTGAAAGGGAAGAAGAGTAATTCTCGGTAATGAAGATCAACTCCAAGTCCTTTGGCATTTGGTCCAAACTTGTAAATTGATGGATAGTGAACCGTTGCTGTGTAGTAGATTTAGAACGGGCCATTTTTTGAAAATTGGACACCACAGTGTTATCGCTGGTGAACAATCCAATGTCAAAATCCTGACGGTCTTCGTTAGTAGGCCACTCAATGTATCGAACAAAGCTGTAGATAAGCACGGGATGAAAGGAGTAATCCCGGGCCTGATTGGCGGCAGGAAAGGAGCGGCTTCCCGTAAAGATCAACCCAAGGGCGATAAGGAGAACAGCACTTACTTTATTCATGAAAACCTGCTTCATCGTCGATTTGTAAATTTAATACTTTCCCTACAATCCAAAAGAAATTGTTTTCCACAGGTAACCCCTGCCCAAACGGGAAAGATATTCACCTGTTGGTAGTAACCCTGTTCCATAAAACATGCCAAACTTGAGGCGCAAAATGGTACAACCAACAAATCCCTTGCTAGAAAGATACGTGATTGGAAGTAGAAAGTAGGTATTTGTGCTGAAGAAAAGGGCGATTAGGCGGTGTATTGCCCGAATTGTCCTTAATCTTCGTTCACAACTACTTTGTCCATCGCATCCCCTTGCTGGATTTGATCTACGATGTCCACGTTCTCTACTACCTTACCAAAAACGGTGTGGTTTCTATCTAAATGTTGTGTGGCCGCTCTTTGGTGAACGATGAAAAACTGGCTTCCACCGGTATCGCGTCCACGGTGGGCCATCGATAGCACCCCACGATCGTGGTATTGGTTCTCACCATCCAACTCGCATTTGATAGAATATCCAGGGCCCCCAGATCCTAGGCCAGTAGGGTCGCCAGTTTGTACAACGAAGTTAGGAATGACCCGGTGAAATAAGTTGCCATCATAGTACCCTTCCTTGGCTAGCTTTATGAAGTTCGCTACGGTGACCGGTGCGTCTTTCTCAAAAAACTCCACCTTCATCACCCCGTATTTAGTGTGTATTTCGGCCGTCGTCATGAATAAATAATATTTTTTGGATGCGTATAAATGTCGGCTCAAAAATAGCGAAAATTGAATTTTTTCAAACTTTAGGCGGTTACTCTTGTACTTTTCTTATGGCCAATTATTTCGCCTGATTGCATGATTAAAAAACTACGAGAACTATTTACACCTCCACGGAGTCCGCGGATGGGCCCACAAAAATCGGTAAGCTGGTCCGAAAGGTTTGAATCCTTAAAAAACTTGCCTGATTTACTGCGTATGATCTGGCATACTCATCGTGGGTATGCCCTTACCAATATTATCCTGCGGCTCATCCGGTCCGCTATTCCCTTTGCCATGTTGTACCTGGGCAAGCTCATCATTGATGAAGTGGTGGATATGCGCGGTATTAACTCCGATGCCTTGCTTTCGCAAGAGGTGTGGCTATTCGTGGGTTTGGAATTGGGCCTGGCGGTGGTTTCGGATGTGATCAACCGCATAGTGATGCTGCTCGATAGCCTGCTGGGAGATTTGTTTGCCAATGCCAGCTCTGTTCGGCTGATGGAGCATGCTGCTAGGCTGGACCTGGATCAGTTTGAAGATTCTGAGTTTTATGATAAGCTGGAACGTGCCCGTAGACAGACCCTTGGGCGTACAGCCCTGATGTCGCAAGTGCTGGCCCAGATGCAAGATATTATCACCATGCTGTTTCTGGCCGCAGGATTGGTGGTTTTCAACCCCTGGCTTATTTTGCTATTGGTGGTAGCGGTGATTCCAGCCTTTTTGGGTGAAACACACTTCAACGAGCGGGGCTATTCGCTTACCTTCAGCTGGACCCCAGAACGTCGTGAGCTAGACTATCTGCGCTTTACTGGCGCTAGCGATGAGACTGCTAAGGAGGTGAAAATGTTTGGCCTTTCTGACTTCATTACCGACCGGTTCCGGTTTCTCAGCGACAAGTTTTATGAGCAGAACAAATCCCTTTCACGGCAGCGGGCAGCCTGGGGCAGTTTGTTTGCATTGGTGGGTAGCCTAGGCTACTATGGCGCGTACGTTTTCATTGTGGCGCGTACGCTTACCGGGCAACTTTCGGTGGGTGATCTTACCTTCCTGGCCGGTAGCTTTCAACAGTTGCGCCAGCGGCTGGAGCAGGTACTGGGTCGATTCAGTTCCATTGTAGACGGGGCACTTTATCTAAAAGACTTCTTCGATTTTTTCGCACTGGAACCTCGTATCAAAGCCACTCCTTCTCCTTTGCCTTTTCCCAATCCCGTTAGGAATGGCTTTGTATTCGAAAACGTAGGCTTCAAGTATCCCAAGACAGATAAGTGGGTGTTGCGCAACCTAAGTTTCTCTCTGGCAGCGGGGGAGAAGTTAGCCCTGGTGGGCGAGAACGGAGCCGGGAAGACCACGTTGGTTAAACTGCTAGCCCGATTGTACGACCCCAACGAGGGGCGGATCCTGCTGGATGGCCGTGACCTACGCGAGTATGACCCGATGGAGCTTCGCAACCACATAGGGGTGATCTTCCAGGATTTTGTGCGCTTCCAGATGACGGCCGGTACCAACATTGCCATTGGGCGGATAGAGGAGAAGGAGAACCGGCCAAGGATTGAATCGGCCGCGGTACAGAGCCTCGCCAATACGGTGATTGACACTTTACCCGACCAATACGATCAGCAAATAGGGCGTCGGTTTGCAGATGGGGTAGACCTCTCAGGCGGGCAGTGGCAGAAAATTGCCCTCGGACGAGCCTACATGCGGGAAGCACAACTGCTCATTTTGGATGAGCCCACGGCGGCGCTAGATGCGATCGCGGAATACGACCTGTTCCAAAAGTTTCGCAGCCTCAGCGAAGGCAAAGTCACCTTTTTCGTCAGCCNNCCACGGCGGCGCTGGATGCCCGGGCCGAGCACGAGGTGTTCGAGCGTTTCAGTGAGCTTACGGCAGGCAAATCTGCCGTACTCATCAGCCACCGCTTCAGCACCGTTCGCATGGCCGATCGTATCATGGTGCTGGAAAATGGGACGCTCCTGGAAATTGGTAGCCACGAGGAACTGTTAGCAGCGGATGGTAAGTATGCAGAACTGTTCTCGCTGCAAGCAGAAGGGTACCGCTAGGCGTAGAATAGAGATTGGCCATCTCCATGGATTAGCCTGTTCCCCACGTAGGAAAAAGCCTTAGTTGAAGCTGCCCTGATGGTCCAATGCCTGCTTGATATGGGCCAAATGGTGGTTGCAGTGCCAGGCGTACATTCCTATCGTCTCCCGTACCGTAAGCGGTTCCTCGTAGTCCGGATGTATATACGTGCGATCAAGCTGTTCCTCGTTTAGTACGCGGAGCAGTTTGGCCCATCGGCTGTGTAGTCCAGTTAGGGTCATTAGGGTATCATCCAAATCGTCCTCGGCACCAAAGGGAAGGGCTGCCCAGCGGTCTTCCATGTACGGCCGAATGGTAGGCTGGTCTTCAGTCAGCGCAAGTTTGAAACGGCATATGCTGTTGATATGGCTATCGGCACAGTGGTGTACCACTTGTTTGATGGACCAACCGCCGGGTCGGTAGACCCAACGAAGCTGCTCGGGAGTCAAGACAATCACCATGACCTTGAGCCGGTCAGGGAAGGTAGCAATGTCTCCGATCCACATATTCAACTGAGCCTGGTCAATAATCCTTGGTTTCTCAAATTCACCGATGGGGTAGGAGAGGCTTTTTTCGGACATGTTGCAGATAGATGAGTTAGTGTGATTTGGCCTCCTAAACCTAAGAAAAAGAATTACTCTTGAGCAGTAAGCACGCCACGATTATGTTCATTGGGCTGTAGTAAGTCCCACTGGTTGCCGTATAAATCTTTGAGCACGGCCACCTTGCCGTAGGGCATCTGTTGCGGTGGACGCACAAATTCTACGCCGTCCCTATGGTATCGGTTATAGTCCCGATCAAAGTCATCCGTAAATAGGAAAAGAAAAACCCGCCCACCGGTTTGGTTGCCTACGGCAGCCTCT
>DMST01000097.1:62190-65437 GCA_003454975.1 Cytophagales bacterium
ATGAACACTCTTTGGCGCCCGGAGGGGCCATGGTGACCCAGCGTTTGCCCTCGCCCAAATCCGTATCCTCAATCAGGTGAAACCCCAATTTTTGCTGATACCAATTGATGGCCTCGTCGTAGTTTTTTACCACTAGGGAAATGTGTGCAATGCGTTGATACATATTTAATCGAAGGTTTTCCTGTTTGTTCGTTATAAATACCGCCAGTCCAACCACTTCTGCACGGCTTGGCCTACTTCCTGGCCACGACCGTAGACCATCATGTGGCTGCCTTTTTTGATGGGTGTGGGTTTCCCAATTCTTCGGTAGGGCAGGGTGTGGTCGCGGGTACCATGCAAGTGTAAATAGGGTGTGCTAGGCTCGGTTTCTTTTTCCCACTGGCAAATCATGCGGATAGACTGCTTCATGAAGTTGTCCGTCTTCTGCGAAACCATGCTGTTGAATATCTTGCGGTGTGGGAAGCTGGAGGGTTCTACAAAGAAGCGAGCCAGGGGCGTGACATTGCGCAGAAACCTACCGGAAAATAGGCGGTACAGAGGAACGGCACGCTGGAAGCGGTATTGAAAGGGGAGTTCTTCGCTGGTCTTAGCACTGCTAATAAGTACCAGGCCTTCCACTGGGATAAACTCGGCCATCTCCGTGGCTACCATGCCGCCCAAACTTACCCCCACTAAGATCACCGGCTGGGTGGTATCCACCTGCTGGGCCATAGCACGGGCCAAATCGGCCATTTGGTCATCGGCTTTGGGCTCCAACCAGGGCAGACGTACGGTATCGTATCCTTCCAGAACGAATTGATCATACAGCCGATAGTCTCCTCCGGTACCCGGAATCAAATAAACGGTTGGTTTTGAGGTAGTTTGGCCTTGGACTTTTGTATGACCAAAGCATACAACCCATAGCAAAAGGAAGTGGATAAGGTGGGGTGATTGAGTCATCCTGAAAATACTATCTTTGCGCCCATGAAATATCCCATGGTAGCGCCTTCGGTTTTGGCGGCAGATTTTGCAAATCTACAACGTGACGTTGAGATGCTAAACGGCAGTGATGCCGATTGGATTCACATTGACATTATGGACGGCGTTTTTGTGCCGAATATTTCGTTCGGTATACCCGTATGCGAAGCCATTAATCGCCATGCCACCAAGCCATTGGATGTACACCTGATGATTGTGCAACCCGAGCGGTACGTAGAAGCCTTCAAAAAAGCGGGGGCCGCTTGTATTTCAGTACATTACGAAGCCTGTCCACACTTACACCGCAACCTACAACAGCTCCATGATTTGGAAGTCATGGCTGGGGTAGCGATAAACCCCCATACACCCATCGAAGGGCTGCGTGACGTCATTAATGATGTAGACCTGGTATGCCTCATGTCCGTGAACCCCGGCTTTGGTGGACAAAAATTTATTGAGCGGACGTACGAAAAGGTACGAGCCTTGCGTAAGATGATTGTGGAAGAAGGAGCATCAACCAAAATAGAAATTGATGGTGGGGTGAATGCCAATAACGCGAAGGCACTATTGGATGCTGGTGCGGATGTACTGGTGGCCGGCAGTTTTGTGTTCAAAAGTGAGAACCCTACCCAAACCATCACCGACCTAAAAGGCATCGGTGTATGAAACGCTGGCTAGTATCAATTCTCATCCTGGTAGTGCCCCTTGGGCTTTGGGCCCAAGAAGGTACTGGTACAGTGCGCGGAATAGTGCAGGATGCCAAAGGCCCTTTGGCCGGAGTTACTGTGCAGGTTTCGGGCACGGGCCGGGGTGTCGTTACGGATGCGGAGGGGAAATACAGCCTACCGCTCACGGCGGGTATTCGGTATTCTTTGCGGTTTCGCTTTGTGGGGTACCGTTCCCAGTCGTTGCCCATTTCAGTAGAGGAGGGAATCACTTACACCCTCGATGTAACCATGCTAGAAAATACCCGCGTACTGCGCGCGGTGGAGATAGAAGGTACGTTGGAAAATGACCGGGAATCGCCGAGTTTGTATCGGCTGGACCCGGCAGCCGCCCAGGCAGTGCCCACACCCTTTCAAGAATTTAACCGGATACTGGTTACCCTACCAGGAGTAGTGGCACCCAGTGAGCTTTCCAGCGCCTATTCGGTACGAGGGGGGAGCTACGACGAGAATTTGGTGTATGTGAACGATATGCCAGTCTACCGACCTTTTCTCATTCGGGCGGGGCAGCAAGAAGGCCTAAGCTTTATCAACTCAGATTTGGTTGGGGGCATTGAATTTAGCGCTGGTGGGTGGGAACCCCGGTACGGCGACAAGCTTTCTTCGGTGCTGAACATCACTTACCGCAGACCCACGGAGTTTCGGGCCGCTGCCAGCGCCGGATTATTGGGTGCCACGGCCCAGGTGGAAGGAAAGATTGGCAAACGGGTAAGCTATCTGGCAGGTATTCGCCACAAACGCGCCCAGTACCTACTCAACACCTTGCCTACTCAGGGACAGTATCGTCCTCGGTTTACGGATGTACAGAACCTGTTGCGCTGGGACTTATCCAAGAACCCAGGGAGCGATGACCCTAAGACGGAACTGGAATGGCTATCCTCCTACGCGCAAAACCAATACCTGGTATTTCCAGAGGGTAGGGAGACCACCTTTGGTACCTTCTCTCAGAGCTTCCGCCTTTCGGTGGGGTTCATCGGGCAAGAATCCCTCACCTACACCACCTTTCAGAACGGCCTGAAGCTTACCCACCACTGGACGGACCGGCTGACCAGTAAGTTCATCCTAAATGGGGTAGTGACTTCTGAGCGGGAGTTCTTTGATGTAGAAGGGGGCTATCGTTTGTGCGATGTGGACAACGATCCGGGTTCTTCTACCTTCAATGATTGTGTGGCTACCGTAGGCATTGGTAGCCTGTACCGCTACGGCCGCAATGTGCTGCAAGCACAGCTATACCACGCCGAAACTCGCAACGAGCTGGTGCTGGACAAATCTAAGTTTGAAGCCGGAGTTAGTTACAGTTGGCAGTTGATTGACGATTCGCTGGATGAATACACCTTTGCTGATTCTTCGGACTATGTTATCAATCTGGAGTCCCTGGACAACGAGGCTAGCTTAAATGTGAATCGGGTAGAGGGGTATGTGCAACATCGGTGGACGCCCAACGCTCAGCACCTGCTGGTATATGGCGTCCGGCTTAACTACTTCTCGCTCAACAATCAGCTGCTGATCAGCCCTCGTGCGCAGTACGCGTATCGGTTCCCTTGGGAGCGGGACATGGTGCTACG
>DMST01000097.1:65498-71157 GCA_003454975.1 Cytophagales bacterium
CCGCCCTTTTACCGCGAAATGCGCGACTTTGATGGTACCCTCAACACAGGGCTACTGGGGCAGCGGTCTTTCCATTTCATCAGTGGGTTGGATTACGCCTTTCAGATGTGGGAGCGGCCCTTCAAGCTGGTGGTAGAAGGATATTATAAAGCCCTTCGGGACATAGTACCCTACGAGATTGATAACGTACGGCTACGCTACTATGCAAATAACGACGCCATTGGGTTTGCGCAAGGCATTGATGTGCGGCTTAACGGCGAATTCATTCCCGGTTCGGAATCTTGGTTTAGCTTAGGTGTATTGCAAACCCAAGAGGATTTGGGTTTCGATGAGCGGGACTTTATCCGCCGGCCTACCGACCAACGGGTCACCACTTCTATCTTTTTCCGCGACCATGTGCCCTGGGACGAGCGTTTTCAAGTCAATCTGAATGCCCAATTTGCTACCGGTTTGCCCTTTGGGCCGCCACGCGACTTGGAGAACCGAAATGCCTTCACGGCTGCGTGGTACCGTCGGGTAGATGTAGGTTTCTCCTACATTTTGGATTTGGAGGCGGATGATCGGGAGCTATTTGGCGTGGTACGATCCATATGGTTGGGAGCTGATGTGCTCAACTTACTTGGTGCCAGCAACGATATCTCCTTTTTGTGGATTCCTGACTTCTCTGGTAGGCAGTTTGCCGTACCCAATTCGCTTACCCAGCGCTTTTTCAATTTTCGGGCAATTGTCCGAATATAGGCGGACGGTACCGCGGTATGAAAGACACCCCCAATTCCTTACTTGAAGACATACAGCAGAGTTGGAGCCACTTGGAGCGGCCCGAGCGCAAGCGCATGGGGCTGCTGTTGGGGGCGTCTTTGGTGACCATCGCGGTAGACCTACTCAGCCTGGCGGCTATTCTGCCCGTGGTACTGATGGTTCTCCAACCCGATTTTTGGGATACCGCCCCGCTGCCCGATTCGCTGCGCAATGAGCTGCTTTCCTGGCCCTTGCGCACCCGCCAAGTGGCGGTTCTGGGTTCTACTTTGGTATTATTTGCTCTGAAAAATACCTTTGGGTACTACGTGCAGCGTGCACGCATCAGTTTTTTTAAGAAACTGGTGGTGCGGCTGAGCCGGCAGACCTACCGGAACATTCTGGAGGGCACCAGTCTGCAAGCGTTCCTGGAACGACATGGGGGAGAAGGCATCCAGCAGCTGGTGTTCATCCCAACTAATTTCGTGAATCACGTAATAAAAGGGCTTTTTTCGCTGATAACGGAAGGGGTACTGCTGCTGGTGTTGATTTCCGTGATGGTCATCTACGATCCTCCCGTTTTTCTCACCGCCATTGCGGCATTGTCTCCGGGCATTGTGTTGTTGGTTTATTTGCGCCGGCGTAGTACTCAGCGGATCGGTGGGGCCATGAAGTCGATTTTCAACGATTACCTACAATATGCGGTGGAGACCGTACGGGGTTATTTGGACATAACGCTTTCTCCCCGCAAAGAAACCTTTGTGAAGGAACACACCCGGCGCAGCAAGCACTTCCACTACACCCAACAGCGTATTTTCTTTCTTAAGCTGACGACCCCCCGGCTGGTAGAATCGGCCGCGGTGATGGGTATTGTGAGCATACTGGGCTACTTGGTATTTACCGAAGCCAGTGCCCTGAAAGCCACAGTAACCTTGGGCATTTTTCTGGCTGGTACCTACAAGCTTATTCCCTCCTTTACGGCCCTTATTTCTGCGTACACCCTCCTGAATACCCATCGCTTTACCATACCCGAGATCAAAGATCTGCTACCGGAAGATACCGCAGTAGAACCTATCGCCTTTCAAAATTCGGTGACCTTATCTAGCGTGAGTTTTGCCTACGATAAGGGAAGTTTTGCTTTGCAAGATCTCACTTTAGACCTCAATAAGGGGGAGAAGGTGGCCTTGATGGGACCTTCTGGCGGTGGAAAAACTACGCTCATACACTTGCTGCTGGGGTTATTTACCCCACAGACGGGAGCTTTGCAGGTAGATGGGCAGGCCTTATCTCCTGCTCAGGTGAAGGGCTGGCGGCAGCAGGTAAGCTACGTGCCGCAGACTCCTTTGCTGTTGGAAACCACCTTGGCGAGCAACATTGCCTTTGGGGTGCCGGAAGATGAAATAGATTGGGACTGGCTACAACGGGTAGTAGAGGAAGCAGAATTGAGCGCCTACATCCAACAGTTGCCCGAAGGTTTGCATACCTCGGTAGGGGCCGAGGGTAGAAAGATATCGGGTGGGCAAAGACAGCGGGTAGCCCTTGCGCGTGCGCTGTATCAGAACCGGCCGGTTCTGATCCTGGATGAGGTAACGGCCAATCTGGATGAAACCACTGAGGCGGCGGTAGTGGATACCCTGGTGAAACTATCGCAAGGCGATCGCACCATATTATTCATTACCCATAGGCCTCAAATCTTGGAACACTGTGATCGGTTTTTGGAGTTGAAAGAAGGACGTTTGTCTTCAAAGAAACTTACCGGTTGATTAGGGTGAAAATGAGGCTGTCTCATTAGGTCATAATACGATTTTGCAGCCAAGCAATCTTCGGGTATTGCTTCCCCTCAACAGGGGAAGCTCTCGCAGGGTGAAGGGGTTGAAATTTTATCGGCAAGAAAATCACCTCTAGCGGGCCAATTAGGTGCTTCCGATGAGGAAAAACCCTTTCCGGCCTCCGGCCACCTTTCCCTGAGTAGGGAAAGGATTTTTACCTCAAAGGTAAATTTGGTGAGCCGAAATTTCGTGTTCATTATGAGACATCCTCTAAAACAAGATCAGTAAGCCGCCAGCTTAGTTTTGTAGCTCCTCTTATTCACCTCCGGTTAGGTTCTGGATTTCTTCATCCTCAAGTACTGTAGTAGGGCAACCGCCGCGTAGGTAAGACATTTCGAATGCGGGTAAACATTTCATTTTTTTACAGCCGAATGTTTCACAATTTCGTAACGTATAGTAGTACGCATGTGGGGAGAGCACGAGGGGAAGGGATCGATTTTTTCAAACGTGCAATTGCCTATGGCAAGTCAAAAAAAGTGCCCCTCCTGCGGGCAGTGGACGGTATGGAATGTATCTATAGATGATACCTGCGAACACTGTGGCGCCTACCTGATGGCGCGGGAACGTGCCTACGAGGAGGCCCGTACTGAGCGCATCAAACGGGACAAAGAGAAGTTTCTATTCACCATCAAACCTACCGACAACGCCTTGCAGCGTGTTGCCCGCCGGGTAGGGTATGTGTTCTACGTCACTTACGTAGCTATTCTTTCACTCATCACTGCTATCCTCTTTTGGCTGCCCGGATAAGTAACATCCCCTGGCTGGGGCTACTTACATTGGGGGCTACCCTGCTTTTCCTGGCGCATCAGCTCTGGGAGCCCTACTGGTCGCACTGGTGGATGGACGGATACTTGGATGACCATCTCTTTTTGCCCGTTGTGCTGGGTTGGGGTGGCTGGGCTTGGCAAAAGCTCACCCGGCAAGCTAGGCGCGTGCCGACCTTGTTTTGGCTTTCTGGGGCCGTGTATTTGGTCCTACTGGTAGAGGTAGCCTTTCCTCGTTGGAACCCTGCTTTTACCTACGATCCGTTGGACTTTGTGGCCTATGCCGTAGGTGGTGGCTTTTACGGAATTGGGTATTGGTTGAGCAAAGAGTAATTCGTGTTCCTTTTTACCAGTGCTGCTCCCGGTCGGACATGCATCACTTCACCAGTTTTGGTAAAATGAACTCTTCCATAATCCGTTCAGGCTGGAAGATTTTTCCGTTGCGGTAATTGCCAGAAGTAATGGCCGCTACCATATCCAGCTCTGGGATGATGAAGAGGTACTGCCCGCCTGCACCACGGCCTTCTATTGAAACGATACCTTTTCCCTTCACCGGGTAGGTGTAGTGCCAAAACAGATACCCGTAGGCATTGTTGTCTTTAGTACCTTCCAGGCGATTGTACTGCAGGAAGGATTTTTCTACCCAGGCCTTTGGGAGTAAGCGTTCGGCTTGGGTTTGACCTTGGTTTAGGTACAATTGGCCGAACTTCACCAGATCCATGGGCGTGAAAAACCAACCACCTCCAAAGTACGGTACGTCTTCGTGGCTGGTTTGCAGCCTATAATTTGTAATGCCCAGCGGGCCAAACAATCTCCGGTGGAGGTAGAACTCCAATCGCTCATTCTCCAATACCGAGGTTAGAATGGGCCCAATCAGGTGCGGATTTCCCGATCGGTATCGGCCCGTATCTCCAGGAGCATGCATCATCTCCGAATTCAGAACGGCGGCTGTCCAATCCTCTTGATTTTGGTAGTGGCCTTCATTGCCATCCAGACCGCTGGTCATGCTCAGTAGATGATGGAGGGTGATACGGTCTTTTCCCTCACTCCAATCCACCTCAGGATAGCCTTCAGAGAAGTAATCCATCATTAGCTCATTTTCACTACTGATAAGACCATCCTCGATGGCTAACCCCAGGGCTGTAGAAGCGAATGATTTGGACATGGATCGGGTATCGTGTGGGGTGCTGGATAGAAAATTGTCAAAGTACTCTTCCAGAATTACCTCGCCTCCTTGAGCGATGACCACGGCATGCGTACGCTCCAGGGTGTCATTTTCTACGGCACGGATCAAATCAGCAAACGGCTGTTCGGGGGGGAGCTCACGGGCCGTTGTCGCGTACCCTCCGATATCCCATTCGTCATAGGGCATACGCTGCATAGCCACGTCTGTTTTTTCAAGGAGGAATTGAAGAGTGAGGTCAATACGGGATTCTTTCAATTCACCACTGAATTGAATATTGGAACGGATTTCTCGAAAGGAAAGGAATCGATCCTCTTGCAGTAAGAAATCATTAATCCACATGTAGTGGTAGCTGGGTTCTTTGAAAAAGGTAGAAACTCCGTATTGGTCCTGACCAAGTGAGTCCATGGAAAGGTACAGAGTGGGTGATGTGGTGGTCCCTTCAATCAGTAGGTCCCAGTGGCCAGACCAAGCATTGGGCCCCGTGGGTTCCAGAGGTAGGTGCGACAGATGATGCCCTGCGTGAACAAATGCCGTAAGGTTTCCACCATTGGTGTCTAGCCGAAAAGTGAGCTGGTCCTCAAACCGAGCCACCAAGTACTTTGAGTCTTCCGCTTGCAAGGGCAGGATGGTTACCGTGTCTTTACCGGTAAAGCGAACCCATGGATCGGTGGCGTTGAGTTCCAGATCGATTGAGAAGGAAAAGGGATTAGACTCCTGAATAGTTCCGGCCCAACCGCCTCGGTATTCGCTGGGCGTTTGGTTCGGCGTGCAGGCTGCCATACTCATTATGAGTAGCCAGAGAATAGGGGAGGAAAGGGTGCGCATGACCATGGGGCTCGGTGATGCTTCAAGATACCAAGCACTTGGCTATTCTCCAGATGGTTTTTGCCCATCTAGCCAAGGGATGCCAAGGAATTAGCTACTGCTCCTTGTATTCCATTGTGGTGAGGGTAAGAAAGTATAGCGGCTGATCCCCTACGCTTAGGAACTAGTACAACACATTCAAGGCATCTTCCAGGGCCTGGAAGCGTTTGTTGAGCTCGGGCCAGTGCGTGGCGTTAGCCAAGGCTTTTTTGCGGTGTTTTTCCTTGAGGCGGTACATGTAGCCAAAGGCGGCAAGCAATACCAAGGCGGTGGCAACCACG
>DMST01000097.1:71223-76748 GCA_003454975.1 Cytophagales bacterium
TGTAGGCATCAGCCTCCTCACGGTCGGCCAGGATCTTGCGGGCCAGCGCAATCTCCGACGCCTGACGGCCGTGCCCGGCTTGGTCCTCGGCGGTGGCCAGGGCTATCTGTCCGGAATTTAGCCGTTCAGAGTAGGCCAGCGCCTCCTCCCATTGGTCGGTGGCGCTGTAGAACTTGACCAACTGGCTGTACACTAGCAGTTGTGTTTCGTTGGGTGACTCGGGCATATGTTCTGCCTGCGCAGTCAGTAGTGCTATTGCCCGCTGGGGTTGCTCAATTTTACCATAAAAATCGCCAAGCAGTTTCGCCATGCGAAAAGTTTCCGTGTGCCAAGGCTGTTGTTCAAAAGCCAATTGGTAAGCATTCACAAGTTGAGATTCTGCTTTTTCTAAGTCACCAGCTTGCG
This sequence comes from Cytophagales bacterium, assembly GCA_003454975.1. GTDB lineage: Bacteria > Bacteroidota > Bacteroidia > Cytophagales > Cyclobacteriaceae > DMST01. The sequence continues at coordinate 71,629 of DMST01000097.1, forward strand.
AGGAAATACGGCCAAGATTGAAGTGAGCGTAGGTTTGATCAATTGTAGTAATTGAATGTAAGCGGGTTACTTCTATTGCTTTTAGGAAAGAGGTTCTTGCTTCGGCTATTGCACCATTTTGAAGTTGTAAATCTCCAAGATTATTCAAGTTGGCGCTCAACTGAGCATAGTTGTTTGCGGTATTAAAATAGACGGTGGCAAGGGTGAACTCATCAATAGCTTTTTGAAAATCCCCTTTTTTCTCGAATAAAAAACCGAGATGTTCATGTAGTCGGCCAATCTCTTGTATGTCGTTGATTTCAAGATAGCTGATCTCTGCCGCTCGGTAGAGTCTTTCTGCGGTTGAATAATCTCCAATATTGCTGTGATATTCGGCAAGTAGGAGATTAGTATTCGCTACACTCTTTATTTCATTTAGATCAGAATAAAGTTCTTTTGCCAAGGTAAGATGTACGTATGCATCTGTGTGGTTATCACGAAAGCCTCGTTCAAAATAGGCTTTGAGATATAAGAAATTAGCAATGAGTTGGTCCTCACCCATTTTTTTGGCTAATCGTTTGCCATCTTCCCAGAAAGATAACCCAGCAGTATCGCCTGTGGTGAGATAAGAATAAGAGATAGCATACAAGGACTGTAGACGCTCTTTATCATCGGTTTGGTAGTCCAAAGCGATGCGAAGACTATCAATGTTGCCAGCAAATGTTGTACTTACTAACCAACATAGAAATAACCCCAAAGTAAAACGTCTCATATGCATTCTATTCGTAATTAGGGTCCACAAAAGGACCCTAATTGTAAATCAAAATAATTAAACCCCACCACCAGGAGGAGGGGGAGGAGGAGCAGAAGGTCCAGATTTTGGGCCTGGATCATTTGATCCAGTTCCACCACCTATAGGCTCTGTCCCACCTGTTAATTTTTGTTGAGCTTTTACGTCTAAAATCGCCCAATCTACTAGTGATTCATTTTTTGCATGTAGCATAATTGTATAAAGTTTGGTTTACACGAAGGTACCCAACTTCAACGGCTACAGACTATTAGTCTAGACCTCTGGATTTCTGCGTGACAGCACGTAGAAATGGTGGTATTCAGAGGTTGAATCACTTACCAGACTCCTTTCTCAGAAATCGGGTATGAAGCTAAGGTACAAAGTTGAAGACATTCTGAGCAAAAGGAAAAGGCTGAAGGGCGGAGAAAGTCTTCTTAAAGGGAAGCAGGAGAAGGGAATTCTAAAGAATCCTCATTGAGGCTGAGGTGACCCAACATGAGTCGGTCTCTAACTTTGACCCCTTATTAGGATAGGGAACTATTTTCGCGCCACTTAGTGGCTCCGCTGCGGTTATCAACTTTACAGAAAGTGTAACTTGGAGGTGTGAACTTCTTTGATGTTATCGCCATCTTCGGGCTTATTCAAGCCGTCATTGTGGCCATCCTCATTTTTACTAATAAGGTATTCACCAACCAGACCAATAGGTACTTTGCTTATTTCTTATTGATCATCGCCTTGATTGGGTTTGATGCACGGCTCAGTGATTTTTATGCAGCGTGGGGTCCATTCTGGGATGTTTTTTTGGATGTGGTGGGGGATGATATCCCCTGGATTATGGTGTTCTACTTACCCTTGTTCCGGTTTTTTCAGGAAGTGGCCGGTAACATGACCTTAAAGTTTCCATTCTGGGTCCTTTTTCTTCCTTTTGGCCTTTTTACAGGCATCAACCTAATTATTGATCTTGACTTGGAGTTTGGCCTGATTGCCGCCCCCTTTTTTAAAGACAACAGATACCTCTTCTATCAGCTGGAGGATATCGTTGCCATCCCGTTGTTTATCGGATTGCATACCTTGGTATTTCGGCGGCTGGTTAGGAATACCAATAACATATGGATCAAGCGGCTATGGTGGTATTGTAGTACGCTTATTTTGCTTTGGATCATTCTCATCATCGATCAATCCTTGTTTGATGATCTCTTTTTCAGAACGCTTGAGATTCTGCTGTGGACGGCCGTGGCCGTTTTCATTTATTGGTTGATGTATTCGGGATTGTTCCAGTTTAACCTGGCTAACAACCGGCAGGAGATTAGGGAAAAATTGGCTGAGCCTATGCAGCCTGCCATGCCTAAAGCGCCAAAATTGTCGCCAAAGTCGAAGGAGTATTTTGATCAACTATTAGAATGGATGCAGGTGGAAAAAGCCTACCGTAATCCTGACTTGGGCAGAGATTTGGTGGCGGAAAAACTCGGGATAAGTGCCAGCTATTTAACGCAGCTAATTAAGGAGTATGCGGATAAAAACCTGGCCCGTTTCATCAATGAGTTTCGGGTGGAGGAGGCGAAGGGGATGTTGTCTGACCCGGCTTTTGATAAGTATGATCATCTTTCCATTGGGTTAGAATCTGGATTTAAATCCAAATCCGCCTACTACACGGCTTTCAAGAATCACACCGGCCAGACTCCTTCACAGTACAAGAAAGCGCGGTCCTGAAGGAGGGAATCGGCGTCCCGATTTCTCTAGAACCGTCCTAATTTCTCTATACTGGCGTTTTCAGAACTCCCTCCGTAGCCTTGCTTCGTAGAATTGTACCAAAACAATTGGACAATGAAATGGCTCAAAAAATCAAAAGTACGGGCAAGCTCGGCTTGCTAACGGTTCTGTGTTTAGCGACATGGACCTGCTCGGCACAACGCATCGATGGCGTTACCGTCACCCTACATTCCTCCTCTATTTCCTTTCCTTTTACCCGATGGAGTGCACTACGGCCAGGCGTGGAACTGGGGGTAACATGGAACCAGCCCAACAAACCACAAGCTACAGGCCAGTGGAACACCTACGTGGGTTGGTTCTACCATGAGAACCTGGATCAAAACCTATATGTACGCGGTGAATATCAGTTTGCTTATCAGTTCCAGAATACGGTTCGCTTTTTCGCTCCTGTAGGTCTGGGGTACATGCACTCGTTTCATGCCCAGCCCACCTTTGAGCAGCAAGCGGATGGGAGTATACAGAAGGCTACCCAATGGGGACGGCCCCATGCCATACTAAACCTAGGCCTGGGAGCCGAATACCTGGGATGGAACCAAGTAGCGCCCTTCGTCAAGTATGAAGCCATGATCCAATCTCCTTTCGTATCCACGGTGCCGGTAGGCCCGCGCAGCTTTCTGAAAATAGGTACACACATCAACCTGAACTAATCCCATGCAAAAGATAATCCTCCTCATCCTGGCAGGCATGCTTTTCTCCCAGTGCGAAGGCTTGGAAACCGTTCCCGCCTCTACTTATGCCCAACCTGCCTTCTTCAATGATTCCAGCGCCATACACCCGCGCGGTGAGGTGTATCAGGCCATCCTGGACGATCACCAAGGGCAGGGGCTGGTAGGGGCAACCTTGCTCGTAAAGGACCAAGAAGGACTTTGGGTAGGTGCCGCAGGCTACGCAGACGTGGCCAGTGGAGTGCCCATGGCTTCCAACTCACTTTATTTCATTGCCAGCATTAGCAAGCTGTTTACATCGGCGGCCGTTTATCGGTATGTAGATCAGGGGCTACTTTCTTTAGAAGACCCGATTGCACAGTGGTTGAGCGACGAAATTGTAGAAAAGGTAGAAAACGTAGAACTGGCCAACGTGGGGCATTTGCTTTCTCACCGCAGCGGGATTGCGGACTTCTATACGGCGCAATTTGACCTGGACCGGATCGATAAGGATCACCTCTGGAGCAAAGAGGAAGTACTCACGTATGCATATAACAAAAAGGCGAATTTTGAGGTGGATGAGGGCTATTCGTATTCCAATACTAATTTCTTGCTATTGTCCATGATTTTGGAGTGCATCAGCGGTCAGTCCTTTGAACAGGTATACCGCGAAACGGTGTTTGACCCACTGCAGCTGACTTCCGCCTATTACAGTGAAGAGGTGATTATTCCTGACCATGCCGTGAAAGGATACGTGGATCTCTACGGTAACGAAAACTTTGTGGAATCCCGTTTTCTGTATCAAGATGAGTTGGGCATAGGGGGAGATGGTGGCGTAGCCATTAATGCTTACCATTTGGCAGTATTTCTGGAAAACCTCACGAATCCAGATTTCCTCTCTACCGAGTCACAAGCCCAGATGACTAACTGGTTTCCCATAGGGGGCTACGATGATGTGTTTGGACAGACGGAAAATGGCTACGGTGCCGAGCGGTTCAATACACCCTATGAGTCGGCCATAGGGCACACTGGGGGGATCGACGGATTTATCACCTTTGGCTTTTATTTCCCCGATTCGGATATGACGTACGTATTCCTCTGTAACTCGGCCGACGCCTCGAAGGGCGAGGTTTTTGAATCCATGCTTGAGCAAGTATTGGAGCAAATGTTTCTCTGACTTCATCAGGAGTACCCAGGACGGTATACCGTAGTATGGTGCCGATCAGTCTGGGTAGAAGGAGACTTGTGTTCTTTATCCCTCGGTAATTCTTCGGAGCAGCTCCAGCAGCTGCTCCTTCCGTCGTACGGACACTTGTACCTGATGCCCCCCTTCCATATAGAGTACGTTACCCTCGCTGCGGTCTATTTTCTCAATCTTGTGCACATTGACCAAATAGGAGCGGTGTACGCGATAGAAGCTATGGGCTTGTAGGGTGTCCTCGTATTCCTTTAGGTGCTTAGAAACCATGAGGTGGCTACCGTCTTGCAAGAAAAAGGTAGTGTAGCTACCCCGGGCCTCTACCCACAATATGTCGTCGGTGGGTACCAGATGCACCACGTCTCGCTCCTTCAGCAGGATCTTCTTCCGGGCAGGAGCTTGCTGGGTCATGCAGTCCGCTAGCTGTTGTACCCAGTCCGTGCTGGCAGGAAAGGGAGGTGGCTGCCGGAGCACCTTTTGTACCGCCTTCTGTAGGCGCAGCGGGTTGATGGGCTTGAGCAGGTAGTCGATGGCCGCCGAGTCAAAAGCTTCCAGGGCGTACTCCGTATAGGCCGTCACGAAGATGATGTGGTAGTCGGTGGGTTCCACCTGCTCCAGCAGGGCGAAGGATTGCTCCTGCTCTAGTTGTATGTCCAGGAAAAGGACCTCCGGTTCGGTCTCCCGGAGCAGGGAAAGGGCGGAAGCTACAGAATCTGCCGTGCCTACTACGTGTATCTGC
>DMST01000097.1:76803-79534 GCA_003454975.1 Cytophagales bacterium
CTCCGCCAATAGCTGCTTAAGGGCTTCGCGGGCACGGGGTTCGTCTTCAACGATCAGGGCACTGCGGGTAAGCGAAGGGTCAGTCATGAGAGGACAAGGGTAGAAGCAACGTGATACATACCCCCGTAGGGCAATGGGGAGCCAAGGTAAGGAGCTTGCTCGGTGGCTTTTGCCAGTGTTGCCGCAGGCGCTCTTCCAAGATCTGAAGGCCTAGCGACTGTTTGGCGGGAGTAGGGGTGGGGGTACTAATCAGCCCCACGCCATCATCGATTACCTGAATGCTAAGGGTTTGCTCTTGAGCTGTCAATCGGATCAGGATATGGCCCTGGGCTTTGCCAGCAAAGGCATGCTTGATGGCATTTTCTAGCAGAGGTTGCAAAATCATGGCCGGTACTTGAATACTGCCAGTGGCTACTCCTGCACGTTCCACCTCCAAAGTGAGCCGCTTTTCGAACCGGATTTGTTCCAGAGCGAAATAGTTTTGGGCCATTTCCAGCTCGTCGGCCAGCGAGATGGTCACTTTACGGCTACTTTCCAGAATACTGCGGGTAAACTCCCCAAACTGCGCCAGGTACAAAGTAGCTTTCTGGGTTTCCTTATTCAGCACGGCGTGCTGGATGGAAGCCAGGGCATTGAAGATAAAGTGCGGGTTCATCTGTGTACGCAGCAGAGTCCGTTCCAGGTCCAGCTCTCGGCGCTGGGCGCGGTATTGTTTCCGTTGGTTGATGATCAACCCAAACCCCACCAGTAGGGGTATGAACACCACCAGCCCCCAAAGCTGGTAGCGCTGCTGCCGCAGGGTTAGGTCTTTGATGGCGTTTTCCTGCCCCAGGGCGGCTATTTGTTACTCGCGCCTTTCGGAGTCAAACTTAGCTTCCATTTCCACGATGGTGCGGCGCTGGGATTCATCCCGCAAGCGTCGGTCCCAGGTGGCGAGTTCGGCTTGGTACCGAAAGGCGGTTTCCCAATCTTGCTGTGCTTCCAGTACCTGTACCAACAGTACCAATACCTGCTGCAATAGAGACTTGTTGAGCTGTTGGCGCGCGTAGGCCTCTCCCTGCAATGCGTAGCTTTGGGCATGCTCCAGATGGCCGTAGGCTAGTTGCGTTTGGGCCCAGGCAATGAAGTACTGCGTTTTGAAGCGGTAGTGTAGCTCTGCGGTATCCACCTGGGTCAGGTAAGCCCTGGCACTATCGGCTTGGCCTTGCTGGGCATGCCAGCGGCCCAGCTGAAGGTAAATGGGCCCCAGAGGAAGGAGGATGGACCTGCGGCAGTGCAGTGCATCTTTGAGGTGTGCCAGCGCTTCGGGCAGGTTGCCCTGGGTCAACAATAACTCGCCCAACTGCTCCTGGGCCCAAGCGCGGCGTTTGGGCATTACCCCATTTTTCGTTAACGAGAGTACCTTTTCAAACTCGGTCCGGGCTAAATCGGGTTGGTTCAAAAGCCGATACAGTTCCCCGATTTGAACATGATAATGAGTTGTGGTGATAGTGTCGTGAATCCGTTGGGTTAAGGGCAACCCGTGCAGGTAATGGGACATGGCCCGCTCGTAGTGGTTCATGGCCTGATATATGCTACCCAAGTTGAGGTAGAACCGGCCCAGCATGCGGGTGGTAGCCGAATCCTCCATGGCAGCCTCCATGGGTTGCATGGCTTGTTTGGCGCGGTCCAGGTTTCGCATGGCGCGCAGGCTATCACTCACTACGCTGTAGTACCAGCCCTGGTATAGATAAGTGAGCGTTTCACCCTCCGGATAATCGGCTTGTGAAAGCATGCTCTCGGCCTTTTTTAAGAACCAAAGGCAGGAGTCCAGTAGAGGTGCGTCATCCAAATACATTTTACCCCGCTCGGCGTACAGCCGAATGAGTTCATTGGTGAGGTCCAAACGCTTGGCTTCTATGATGGTGGCCTCCGATAGCAACCGCATCTCCACCACGTCTTGTGGAAATTGGAGGTACAACCCCGCCTGGATAAGGGAATCGTATCGAGCATGTCCTGTAGGCGGAGGAGCCTGGGCTACCCCCCAGGATGCCGGTGCCAGGCAACATACCCAGAGGATGAAATTCAATGGCCAGTATCGCATGAAGGAAGATAAGGAACCCCATAGGGAATAGAAACTCAGGACTAGGGAGGGAGGAATAAATCCGAAAAAGTGAGCTACGCTTGTTTACGCCGAGTCCGCGTTCATCAACCCAGGCAACACACCCATCAATTGAAAATTTATTCGCCTTTTGTTAGCCCCATTTTCCCCACCTAAACAACAACACATTCATGCAATACTTTTCAAAATCAAGTGTATTTACCTTTCTGCTATTTTGTTTTACCAGCCCGGTTTGGGCCTTTCAGGTGACCAATACCAATGATAGTGGTCCGGGTTCGCTGCGGGAGGAGATTAGTGCTGCCCCCAGCGGGGGTACGGTTACCTTTTTGCCAAGCCTGGCCGGGCAAACCATTCAGTTGCAAAGTCCACTGGTCATTAGCAAAAACCTGACCGTGGTGGGGCCTTCTAGTGCCACAGACCCTTGGGACGCTTCCCAACGAGTGACTCTGTTAGGGTCCGGATCCCATCGGTTGCTGGAGATTACGGGGTACTTCGTGGAGATTTCACACCTCAACTTTACCCAAGGATTCCACGATGATCGGGGAGGGGCACTATTCAACCAAGGCAATACCCAATTGTCCTATTGTGATTTTACTGAGAATAGGATCATAGCTGCCGGCCAGTACGGCC
>DMST01000097.1:79567-83934 GCA_003454975.1 Cytophagales bacterium
CGGCCATGGGGGTGCTATTTGTAACCAGGGCTCGGCCGCGAGGCTGGATGCTTCCTTCTGCCGTTTTCAGGACAACTATGTGGCGGCCAACCAGGCCTATGGTGGGGCCATTGCTGCCCCCTCTGGCACCCTGAATGTATTTGATTCTGAGCTGTCGGGCAATTCTGCTCGTGGCGTGCTCAGCCCTTTTGGTGCTAGTAGCGGGCACGGTGGGGCGGTCGCTAGCGGTTGGTGGACACCACAAACTACTGCTATTCGGGCCAAACTAGTTCGGTGTCTGCTGGTAGGAAACTATGCCAATAGCTTTTTAGGTAAGGCCTACGGTGGCGCAGTGATCTCTCTGCCCTCTAAAAAAACCGGTACCCCAATTGACGGTTGGCTGGTCATTGATAACTGTACCTTCACGGAGAATTACGCTCAGGCTTCCAGCGATGCCTATCATTCCCGAGCGGGAGCTTTGCACTATCCTCTGGATGCCGCGGATACCGAGGTGTGGTTCAGTACGTTTGAAGGCAACTGGGCCAATCCTCTCCAGGGTACTCCTAACGGAAAAGGCGGAGCCTTTTTCGTGAATCAGAATACGCTTTGGAATCACCTGACCGTGAAAGCCAGTGTCTTCGAAGGTAATTATGCAACGGAAGGTAACCAGTGGTACACCAACTTGACCCAGAGCCAACTCGGTAACAATCCCTTGATTTCGGGTGGGTATAATGTTTTCCACCAGGCCTTTGAAATGGCCTCTACCAACGGAATCTTCTGGTCAAGGTGGTCCCAAAATCCTTCGGACCTGCAAGTATTTGGAGGGCTTCGCCCCTTGAAAGACAATGGTGGACCTACACACACCATGGCACCCAGTTGCAACAGTAGTGCTCGGGGATTGGCCACATTAAGTATCCCGGGGTACATCAGTACTAGCGACCAGCAAGGGGTGGCCCGGCCGCAGGGCAACGCCGATGCCGGTGCCTACCAGTCGGAGCCACTGGACGTCAACTTTACACACAACCTGCCCACCGCCCGCACTTGCTACAACAAGTGCCTAAACATAGAGTGGGAAGGGGTACCGGGGTACACCTACCGCTGGACGTTCGTGGAATCCGACGGATCGTACCAAGTGTATACCTCCAATTCCTTCGAATACACCACTCCGGGGATTGGTCGTGGCGTCCAGGTTTGGGTAGATATTTACGATCAGTCCGGATGCTACCAGCGCGTGAACCTGGGCATCAGCCTGAAGAAGTGCGGAGGGGGTACTTTTGACTGCGGTCCTGGAGGAATTAGCGGACGTGGCTTGACTGAAGAATTGATTTGGGAAAATCCCTTACAGCTGGCCTATCCGAACCCAACTCTTGATTGGGTACGTTTTCACCCGACTACCGAGGTAAGCCAGGTAACGGCCGTTGACGCCCAGGGTCGGGTGCGAACCTTACTTTGGAGTACGCAACAGCGCGGTGTGAACCTCAGTGAGTTGCCCGCCGGTTTGTATGTTTTGCAATTGCAGGATGGGACGGGGCAAATTTTGGAAACCCACCGTGTGCAGAAGCAATAGTCGATCTTTTTCAATAGATAGTGTTTATTACCCGGCTGCTTTTGGTGGTCGGGTATTTTTCCTTTTCCCACTCCCATGGTTCTCAATAAACCATAAACTCTATCAAGCTGTTAAGGGGCCATGAAAACAAAGAACTGTTCCACCTGCCAACAAGACCATATGGTGATGTACCGCATACAGGTGAGAAAGGGAAAGACCTGGATTTTTGTATGCCCAGGCTGCTTGCCTCAGCATCAGGCCGGAGACTTCTACCGATATGGCGGCACCTGGAAGGGTGCCCGGCATTAGAAACCATAAGGTTTTTTGATGATTTGAGACAGGATATAGCACGAGTCAGCTCATCCGATCATGGATAACCTAATTCAATGATCGGTAGGAATGATAGGTAACGGTTCAACTCAATCAGGCTTAGTGTAAATAGGAAACCTGGAAGAATGAGAGGGAGGTTTGAAGTGGCCCTTCTATGCTTACCCTTATCAATGCCGGCCCTCCCGGGCCGTTTCCTCTGGATGAGAATGCATCTTTCAAGGCCCAATCTATGCCTACAGAGGGGGTAACTTCTAATCAAATTCCAAGGTTATACACGTGAACGTCACTGCCTTAAGAGACCGAGTAGGCTTTTTATATACCCTGCCGGGTCCACCGGATGGGTAGCATACGGCTCGATACCGAGGTAAGGATGGATGAATAGCGCATGAAAGCATCCGGAAAACAGGAGTAGGACCTGATCGATGGGCAGGTGACTGCCAAAGCCATAGTGCCTAAGATACATGAGCTCCTTTTTTACGCTATTGCGCAGCTTCACAATGTAGGGCTGGATAGCCTCCATGCGGGGGCTTTGGGTCAAGGATTCCAAGTAGATGATCTTTAGAAACGCCCGGTTGGTTTCGAAATAGCCCGCCACTTGTAGTAGGTGCGCTTCATATTGGGCTATTGGATCTTGTACTTCCGGGTCAAAAACCAGCGAATCCCCAATCTCATGCAGCGCATGAAAGGCGTCCTCGATTACTTCCAAAAACAGCTTTTCCTTGGTTTGGAAGTAATAGGTGATCTTTTGATGGTTCAGCCCGGCCTGTGCCGCTATTTCCCGAATGGAACAACCATCGAACCCCCTTTTGGAGAAAACCTCCCGGGCTGCCTTTAGGATGATTTCTCGCTTGTTTTCCGCCATTTGGCAAAATAAGCACAGTATTTTGTCCGATGTATGCCAAATGGCATATATTTGTATTCCAAACGGCATAAAATATGAAGCAACCCTTAGTAAAACCCCTGGATAGGAATGCAAACCAAGAAGCTGCGGATACGGCTGCCTTCTACGAGGAGACCTTAGGCTTTACTCCCAACAGCCTGTTCACCATGATGCACCGCCCGGCCATTGCTACAGCCTTTAAGGCCCTGAACACTGCTGGATGGGAGAACCATGGCCGGGTGACGAGCCCCTTAAAACGATTGATCGGTTATCTAACCAGCAAGGTGGCGGGTTGTATGTACTGTCAGGCACATACCATCCGTGCGGCTGCTCGGTACGGATCGGAACAAGACAAACTCGATCACATCTGGGAGTACAGCACCTACCCAGCCTTTTCGGAGGCAGAGCGCGCTGCCTTTGATCTGGCCGTAGCGGCCTCTTCCATCCCCAATGCCGTAGACGATGCCATCTCAGAGAACATGCGTAAGCACTGGAATGAGGGAGAAATCGTGGAGATTATGGGGGTGATTGCCCTGTTTGGTTACCTCAACCGCTGGAACGATAGCATGGGTACGCAGCTAGAGGAGCCTGCTGCTGAAGATGGCGAAAAATACCTGAGCGCGCCCACCGGCTGGAGCCGCGGCAAGCATCAGTATGCTTAAGAATCCGGACTGCAAATGGAATAGGCGTCGTTTGTGACGCCTATTCGGGTTTGGTAACGCCATCCCGGTCCGGTTTTTTTTGATGCCGTCCTAAGGATAGTGTGCACTCTTTTGAGGAGCTGAAAATTGCCATTCAGGTTCGGTGCACCAAGAACCTATTTTGGGGCAAAGATGGGCGCGAATTAATGATGATTGGAGTAAAGGAAACTATAGGAACCTGATTCCTGGTATCTACCAAGAGGTTGTCGGGCCAATAGGGTAGACGCTTTTATCCCGATACGGGTGACAACCTCTTCCTTTTCAAGCAGAAGTTTATTCTCTGTCAAGTGGCCTAATCGAAAACGAATACCGATACGCTTTATCTGCTTTGAGGGTGTATTCCTCATGCACTAAACGGCCCCAGGAAGTATCGCCCCCTACGCCCATCTGCTGGTGATCGATGTTCCACTTCACCGGTTTTCCGGTCCCAGTAGGTCTCGTGGGGGCCGCGCCCATACCAGGCTATTTCTTGGTAGTCAGCGGGCATTAGCAGGGTAAGGCCTAGGCCTGCATAAAATCCTCAGCAAATACTGTGGCCAGGTGGTCTATCAACTCCTGGGCGTTCTCCATGGAGAATACCATGGGGGGCTTAATCTTCAGTACGTTATGGTCGGGGCCGTCGCTGCTCATCAGGATGCCCATCGTTTTCATCCGGTTGATGAGGTAGTCCGCGTGGGCGGGTAGCGGTTGTTTCTCGGCGGTGGCGAGCTCCATACCCAAGAAGAGGCCGTGTCCCCGCACATCCCCGATGATGGGAAAGCGAGTTTGTAGGCTGCGCAGCTCCCGCTTTAGGAATTCACCTACCTCGTATGCATGCTGTTGCAAGCCTTCGCGCTTTACGGTGCGCAGTACCTCCGTGCCGATCCGGCAGGAAACGGGGTTGCCCCCGAAGGTGTTGAAGTACTCCATGCCGTTGGCAAAGGCGTCGGCC
>DMST01000024.1 GCA_003454975.1 Cytophagales bacterium
CCCAGGCATCGCAAGGGCGCGGGCCGGGCTGGTCATCCATCAAGCCGATGGGAATGTCGATCAGGACGGTCTGTAGGGTATGCTGGTATTGGTTCCAAAATGCGGTTAGGGTGGGGTAGAGGGCACCTTTCCAATTGCCCTCACCATCGGTAAGCCAAGCCCACCAACCGGCCTTACAGCCGTCGAGCCCAGCAAATTTTGCTGCTATCTCATTCATCTACCTGGTATTCCTCCTCAATCGTACGATTGATAGAACGGACTACCGCATCGAGTTGTTGGCTGCTTTTCTCCAGCCGCTGAATGATCTCGTCATCTTGCTGAAAGTCAGGGATCTGCAAGAGGTGGATTAGGCCCAGGATGGAAGCCAGTGGGCCGCGTAGCTCGTGGGCATTCATAAAAGCAAACTGGGCCAGCTGTTCGTTTTGCCTGGCCAGCTGGGTGGTACGCTCTTTCACCTTTTTTTCCAGGGAGTTGTTAATGACGGTAATCTCCCGGTAGGCGGCTTGCAGCTGCTCCGTTTGGGCCAGAATCTCCTCTTGTTTGTTCCGAATGATGTTGTTTTTCTCAGCCAGAATGAGGTTGTGTCGGTTTTTTACCTGCTTTTGCCGGTACAGAATATAGACGGCGATAAAGGCCCCGATCAAAGAAACGAGGGAGCAGATGGCAATGATGGTTCGGTTACGGGTTTGTGCTTCCCGCTGTTCCAGCTTGGCCATTTGCAGGGCCTGCCGCTCTTGCAATAGTTCTATCTGGCTCTGCTTACGGCTCAGGTCGTGCCCTGCCTGCAACCGGATAATTTCCTGGCTTCTTCGTTGTATAAGCAACTCCTGGTAGTACTTGTCTGAGTTTTCCAGGTAAGTAATGGCTTTCGCCAATTCAGTGCGGTCCTTGGCCAGGTTGTACATCACGCGGTACCCCCGGTAGAGCGCCTCTAGCTGGTATATCTCGTGGGCCAGCTCCAGGGCCTCTTCGGCCTTGGTTTCTGCCTGCAGATAGTCGCTCATGGAGAAGTACGCCTCCGCTATAGTGGTTTTGGTGATGGCCAGCATATCGCGGTGCGAGATGTGCTCCTGCAAGTTTTCCGTTAGGTTGAAATAAAACAGGGCCTGAGGATAGTTTTCCTGCTTTAGGTACACATCGGCCATCTTAGAGAAGGTGAGGGCCTTTTCGTAGGTGTCCCCGTTCATGTCGTTATAAGCCATGCTCTCCATCAGGTAACGGGTGGCGGCTGCATAGTTGCCCATTTGGGCATGGGCATCACCACATAGCATGAGCACATGCCCTATGATGTCGGTGAGCTCATTTCGCCGGCATATGCCCAGCGAGCTTTGGAAGAAGGTAAGGGCCTTGTGGTGGTTGCCCCGGGCTTTGTAGATCTCGCCTATGTTGTTGTAGGAGTAGGGTAGCTTCAGCGTATCTCCGATCAGCTCTTTGATCTCCAAGGCCTGAAAGTGGTACTGTAGCGCCTCCGGCCATTGGTTTTGGTACTGATAGATAAGGCCCAGGTTGTTGTACCCAATGCCCAGGCCGAGCGAGTCATTATGGGTTTCCCAGATGGTAAGTGCTTGCAAGATGTTGACCAGGGCCTCAGAAAAGTCGCCTTGCATGCCGTAAGCGGTGCTCATGCGGTTGAGCCCGTAGGCTTTTAGCGAGTCGTTGCTGAGGGCTTTGGCCTCGGATACGGCCTCAATGGCTAGCTCCAGGGATAGCTTGGGATCCCGATTGAGGTAATGCTCGGAATATTCTATGTACTGGGATATGCGCTCATGCGGTGGGGTTTGGGTGAGCGCCAATCGCATTTCTTGTAATGACTGGCCCTGGACAGGCAAATACCAACAAGCGTATGCGAGGGCGCATAGTCCAATCCAACGGTACATAAGGTATGGTTCTTGGGGCCACCAATTTTTATACTGAAATATACCGTTTTCACGATGGCTTATTCCTTTTTGGTGTAAACGCTTTGTTAAACTAATGTGGCGAAGCTTAACACGCTCACAGGATGCTGTTTAACCATTGTTGCAGAACCTCCATTGCACTCACCAGTTTCGGAGCATGCTGTTTGGCAAAGGCCTCCTCATTTCCCTCTACCCAGGGGAAGCTTTCTATGGCCTGCAAAGCGTCGGCACCCTCAAAATCCACATAGGCCATCCTGACCAACAATTCATCGGGCAATTGCCCAAAATCAAATCCGGGTAGCATGGCAATGCCGGTGTCGCGCAGAATGGCCTGGCATAACTCTACTGAGGTACGGATTCCGCGCTGGGCTAGTGCATCGCGGTAAAAGTTGAAGTCGGGATAGAGGTAAAAGGCGCCGTCTGGCGGTATCACGTGCAGGTGCATGGCTTGTAGCCTCCGAGTGAGGAATGAGGCCAACATCTTGAGCACTTTTCTGCTTTGCACCAAGTAGTGATCAATATCCTCTCCTCCCTGAAAGGCCGAAACCGCCGCGTATTGGATGGGGGCGGAGGTGGCCGTATAGGTTTCACTGGCTACAATAGCCATAGCGTCCAACAGCCAATGCAAGTTCTCCGGGAAGGAGAAAGTACCCAGTCGCCACCCACCGGCCCCGCACCATTTGCTCAGGCCGCTACTGATGATGGTTCCTTCCGGATAAAAGTTGGCGATGGATTTGTGTTTGCCCTCATGATGCAAGAGCCCGTAAATCTCATCCGAGATGAGCACAATCTTGTACTTGCGGGCTACGGCTGCCAGGTGTTCCAGATCTGCTTCAGAATAGGTGCAACCTGTGGGGTTAGAAGGGTAGTTCAGGATCACCACTCGCGGATGGTCCGGATCTGCCCGGCATAGCAGCTCCAGCTGCTCCGGCATTAGCTTCCATTGGTTGATGGCTTTGGTGCGTACTCGATGTACGTGCCGCCCTACAATGCGCGCCTGCGGAGAGTACGATACCCAGCCGGGAGTAGGAATGATCAGGTCTCCGTAGTACACCAGTTGGAGAATGAAAATTAGCTCCTTTGAGCCCGGGCCAATCAGCACGTCCTGGGGGCGGGAGGGGGCTTCTTCGTAGCGTAAATTATGCCCTGCTACCGCTTCTCGTAGCTCCCAAAGGCCTTTGACGGGTAGGTAATCTTTTTGGTGACTATTGTCTGCCAAAGCCTGGGCCACCCGATCGGGCACGGGAAAGGGGCTTTGCCCCAGGCCCAGCTTGTATACTTGCTTGCCCTCGGCAATGAGCGCGTTGGACTGCTCATTGATGGCTAAGGTGGCACTGGGTTGCAGGCCCCTTACATTCAGGTTAAGGTTTTTGGAGATTGAATTTCCTTCCATAAGAGATAGCCATATGCTGCTCAGGAAGGTACATAAAAGTGTGCTTTTACGGAACTGCTACTTCGTACATCCCTATCATCCTTCCCAGCGGACGCCCCATACCAGGATGTCATCAACCTGCTCATTGTCGCCCTCTTTCATCCAATGGCGTATGGTTTGCTCCACCCGGAACTGCTGCTCTTGCATGGGCAATTCATGGATTTCCCTCAGCATGGTATGGAACCTCTTGGGGAGGAATTTTTTGTTGTCGGGGCCGCCAAATTGGTCCTTGTAGCCATCGGTGGTCATGTAGATGGTCATTCCCTTCTCTAGCTCCACGGTATATTGAGAGAACCGGTCTTCGATAGCCCAGTGCTCACCCCCTACGGACATGCGGTCTCCTTTGATGAGATTGAGGGTGCCATTGCACAGGTACAGCAAGGAGTGCTTAGCACCGGCAAATTTGAGCTGGTTCTGTTTGGGGTTGATCACCGTTAGGGAGATGTCCATCCCGTCTTGGTTTTGGGTCTTATCCTGGTGCAGCATTTGGCGGATTATGACCTTCAGGGCATCCAAAATCTCCGCCGGTTCGCGTAGCTTCTGTTGTACTACGGCCGTAAGCAGGGCTTGCTGGCCCAGTGTGCTCATAAACGCTCCTGGTACCCCGTGCCCAGTACAATCTATTACCGCCAGAAACAGGTATCCATCGGCTTGGTGAAACCAATAAAAGTCCCCCGACACAATGTCTTTGGGCTGATAGAAGATGAAGTGCTCCGGTAGGTACGCCTGCAGGGTCACATTCATGGGCAACATGGCCCGTTGAATCTGGCTGGCATAGTTGATACTATCGGTGATGTCCCGGTTCTTCTGTTCAATCACCTCCGTTTTATCAATAATCTGCTGATTGGCCAGGACCAGGTTTTCGGCCTGCGTAGAAATTTCCTCGTTTTTCTGCTCCAGCTGGCGATTGTATTGTAGGTTCTGCCGCTGCTGGCGTCTTAGCATGATGACCAAACCTACCATAAGGGTGAGCCCAAGAAGGATGAAGGCATTCCAATTGCGGAGGATCAAGTTGGTTTCCTGCTCCGTCTCCAACCTGCGAGCTTGGTTGTTCGTCTCGTCAATCAATCGCTGATTCAGCCGCTCACTTTCATCTAGTTGCAGGAGCGATTGCTGGGCGGCTAGTTCCTGTGCCCTTTGGGTGCTGAAAAGGCTGTCCTGAATGACGCCCAACTCGTAGACGTGCATGAATACTGATGATACATCTTGCCGGAGCGAATCAAGAGATATACTCGTTTTCAGGGCCTCTACCTGCAAGTTATAGTCTTTCTCAGCCCGCACAATGTCCAACGCATCCACCAGCATAGCCTCTGCACGGTCCAGCCGGTCCGTAAACATCAACGCTTCTGCCAAATAGATATCTGCAGCAGCTACTGCGGTAGCATTGTTATTCTCCTGAAAGATGCTTCTGGCCGTAGAAAGATACTCTTCGGCCAGGTCATACCTGTTTTGCCTCAGGTACAAGTCTCCTATGTTTTGGAGCACGGTGGCCTCCTCCTGAGGATCACCTAAATCAGCTTTTATAGCCAATGATTCCTCAAAGGCAACCAATGCCAAATCAAATTCCCGTTCCAGCATGTACAACAAGCCAATGTTGTTGTACCCATTCCCAATACCAGCCAGTTCGTTGAGTTCAATCTTGATTTCTAGTGCCTTTTGGTAATATTCCCTGGCCGTAACATTGTCATTGAGGTTACGATAGATAACTCCCAGGTTGTTGTAAATACCGGCCACCGCAGAAAGATCGTTTACAGATTGCTGTAGACTGAGTGCCTTTTGGTAATACTCAAGGGCTTTTTGGTAGTTGAACTGCCTACGCATCACTATGCCCATGTTGTTGTATACCTTGCCCAACTCATTGGGTACCTTTTGCAGCATCAGGTAGCTAGCCGCTTTTTCATAATACCGCTGAGCGGTGATGAGATTGCCTTGGTTGTAATAGAAGGCTCCGAAATTATTGAATACTTTGCCTGAACCTAAAGAATCGCCTTCCAGGGAGAAAAGCTCCAAGGCTCGGTCATACTGAATGAGGGCTTCGTTATAATCTCCTTGGTACGTATATACCATACCTCTCAGTCGCAAAGCTTCGGCCATGCCGAGCGTATAGTCCAGCACCTCGGCCTCTTCGTATGCAGCTTCCACTCTAACCACAGCCCCTTGGGCATCAGAACGGTAAAATAGGTTGGTCCAGGCCAGCATGGCATCTACCCTTTCTGTGGAAGCATCGAGGGTAGCGATGACAGCCTCCAGGGAGTCCACACTAGGAACCCTTTGCGCAAAAAGGTGTGAACTGGATATCCAAAGCCAAAGGCCAAAGAATAGGCTGTATTTAACCAGGGAATATTGGACCACGTGCAACTAGAAAAATAGGCAGGTATATGTATGCAGGAACGTGTACCTGTTTGTAAGGTTTCTTCCTACAAGGAAAGAATAGTGTTAGCGCTTAAAAGAGTTCCCAGAAAGCCGTACCTCAGTATTATTTTTCAGGAAAAGGCCGTATTTCTTCTCTATCCTCTTCCCAAATGTAATCCAAGGCCGTTGCTCCGCCAAAGTGCCTGCCTGCGAGGTGTTCTCGGTAAACCGTATCACCCTCGAGTACTTTTTTCCCCAGATTAGTAAGCGATAGATGATCGTCCTCCTGCAACCAAAGCGGCTGCAGTTTTTTCATGTACCACATCCATTGCAAATCGCCGAAGCCAAAAGGATGATTCCTTTGTAGCAGGACTTGGCGGATAAGCTGGGGCTGAGTTTTAGGGGATTGGGCAATTTCCTGCAAGAGGATATCTTCCAGAGTATTGAGACCGTTATGAGCCTGTGGGAACTGGCGCAGGTAATAGCCAATGGCTAATCCTAGATAGGGGAAGGAAGGATGGGGCGTTTGAGCAAAGGGCAACAAACCCAGGGGAGCTTTCTGAATAAAGGCCTCCCAAACCGTAGCTGCGTACAAAAGATCATCATGCGTGAGCCCTTTACGAGTATCCAACAGTTTGGGATATTGGTCGGGCGAAAAATTGGCCAAGGTATTCCAACGGTGGTTTTCATCTTCACCCACACAGATTAAAGAGAGTCGGTCCGGAGGGTTGTCCCAATAGTGGATGCCCGCTAGCAAGGCAATGAGATTGAACTGACAGAAAACATCGTATTCGTACCAAAGTACCCACTCACCCCTACGAGAAGCCCCAGCCATCCTATGCCATTCCTCTTCGGTAAGTGAATAGTATGATTCTGCCGACATGCCTAATTCCTTTTGGAAATAGGTGCGCCGAGGACCAAAAAATGATTCTTGCCCTGGTATACCCTTACTTGGGCCTTGCACAACCATCTCTCTCCATACAAACTCTTGCCCCTCCAGCCCACTATGGGCATAGGCTTCAGCCGTACTATCGCCGTTAAAAATATGGGTGAAAGAAGTACTCATAATTTACCTGCGTATAATGTTAGACAAGCCTTGAAAGCTCCAAAATACAAATTACGTAGGAGCGTAGTGTTTAGGACATGCTCAATAGGCCTATTTTAAAATAACATAACTAGGAACTAATCCCTTAATATGCTACAAAAAAAAGCCCTGCCCCAAAGGAGCAGAGCCTGTAAGTTTGAATTGGGAATTGCACCGCTCTACTCCGGGCAATCGGTGTCCTCCAGGTTCGGGGCCAAGCCGCCCCAGTAACCATTGTTGCGGGGCACCCGCCCTTC
>DMST01000494.1:0-2705 GCA_003454975.1 Cytophagales bacterium
GTGGTATTCGCGCATGACCTTAAATTTTCGGCCCCAGCGGGCCCTATCCAGGTAGATCCTGAGCAGATTCCCTATCTCGAATTGAATGAACAGGGATACAATTACCTCAATAAGGAATGGGCCCAAGGCTATTTTCAAGCCATTCTGGTAGATACCTCCGGCCAGAAATACACCGGGCAATTATTCTATCTATCGGATACTTCGGTAGTGCTTTACACCACTAAAGTCATGTACGTGCCCGAAATCTTTGAAACGCACCACATGGAAATGCAGGTAGCCGAGCTAGACCGCATCAGCGTCCGTTGGCGGCAAAGCTTTCGCTTAGGCATGCAAGAGGGAGCCCTCTTTGCTACCGCATTGGGCAGTTTGGGCACTTTGGTTCTTTTGTTCAACCCCACTACAACTGCCATCGCTCCACTCGGCATTTTCTTTGGCATGGTTGCCGCGATACCTACTGGACTCCAATGGGGGCTCTTTCGCTACATAGTGCCCATCTACAAGAACTTCAACATCCGTGCTGATACCGCACAGTATAATCGCTACTTGCCCAAACTTAAAAAGTACACGTTGTTCCCCTACTATTGGCCCCCTAGTGTTACCGAGAAGCTGCTGGAGTCCACTCCACTGTCTTCCGGTCTACTCAGGAAACCCGCTGATGATACCTTCCCCCTCCCAATCTCCGAGGTTAGTTTGGGGCTCTCGCCGCTCATGTTTGAGGTATTTCGAGAAAAACTAGGCAATAGCGGAATCAGTTTAGGCCTCCATTTTGACCAGTTAGGGAGTCAGATGGTAGGGGTATTTCAAGAATCAGGCTTTGGTAGTCCTGGCGATTTTATTAGCCGTGGGGTGGCCGGTTTTGATACTGAATTCCTGGTAGCCCCAAAACTTCAAGCAGGTTTATCAGGCAACCTAGCTTTCAACCGGTCGTTGTCTAACGGTTTAGGCGAGAACGTGGAAACTCTCAACTTGGATTTTCGCCGGGCCAATATTCAACTGGGTGTTGATTATCTACCGGTGGTCCAGGACCGCCTTATGAACACTACCATGACTTGGGGGTTGGGAGCAGGTCTAGCGGGTCATTCTATAAGGCATCTTTGGACCTGGTCATTTCGAGATATCAATTCAGGTCAGCTTTTTTCCGAACGTCCTGTTCAGCGCATGCTTCAGCCAGGTGCTTTCGCCCATATTTGGACAGAGTTATATTTCAGTAAGGATACCTCTGTAAGGGCGTGGGCTAAGTACCATGCAGCGTTACCCTTCCAATTTGAAGGGCTAGAACTCCAAGCTGCTGGGAACACTGTCCGGGAGATTCCTGCTTTTACTAATACCTTATTGTTTGCTGAGATAGGTATTAGCATGCGTTGGCATTGGTAATCAAGAATAACTGATTTTTAGGAGGGTGACTTTCGCCCCGAAGATTTGTGGCTGTGGCTAGTTTTTTATGCCTGGCAGACTTCTTTTAATTTCAGAAAAAGCGCAAGCGCTCATAAGGATTACTAGTATGTGGTCCCCTTTAGTTTCCCCCTGCGCTGAGGGGAGAATCAAGGAGTATTTCTGTTGGCTGAGAAAACAGACCTGCTCTTACGATGGGGGATGGTTTTTTGCCACCGCAAAAATATTTTTCGGAGAAACACAACCATTCGTTGATGTTGCCGTTAGTTGATATATCAATGATTGACCAAGGACACGATATCCCCCTTTCTGAAGTGCTCTTTTACCAAATGGAGCAGGTGATGCGCCAGGCTGCGCTGGCTACCAAACAGGTATTTAAGGAACACGATATCCCCTTGACGAAGGACCAGTGGCTGTTGCTGAAGCAGCTAAATGAAAATGCCGAGCTGAGCCAACGAGAACTGGCTGAGAAGACTTTTAAGGAGCCAGCAGCCATCACGCGTATGCTGGATTTAATGGAGAAACACGGTTGGGTGACTCGAGAAGCCAGCCCCGGCGATCGCCGTCGGTTTTCACTGCGAGTAACGAACCACGGAAAACAGCTATACGAACGCGCTTTCCCGGTAGTTAAGGACCTAAGACTGCGTGCCCTGGAAGGGGTAAAACAGGAAGATGTAGATGCTATGAAATCAGTCTTGCAAAAGATGTACGGGCACTTACAATAAAAAAATTTATCAAAATAATTGATATATCAATTTTAAACTTATCAATAAATGAAAATGCAAGCACTAACTATGATTTTTGGAGCATGGCTGGGAGTAGCCGGAATCTCCAACACCGACAATGCTGAAGAGCGAGCTGTGAAATCCGTTGTGACGGAATTCATTGCTGCCGGAGACGCGCAGGATGTAGGCCGGTTAGAGGCCGTATTACATGATCAGTACCGGGTTATCTGGAATAAGCCTGCTGAGGGTGTGAGTCCCATCGACCGGACTACCTACCTGGACTTAATTGGGAAAAAGGCCATCGGTGGGGACAAGCGCAAGGTAAAGTTTGACGAAGTCACGATGATCCAAGGTATCAATGCGAATGTGCGGGCCATCACTGAGGGTGAGAAAGCCACTTTTTATCATGACTTCCACTTGGTGAAGGTTGGCGGTAATTGGAAATTGGTCAACGATCTGTTCTATATGGTGCCGAAGGGGTGATGTACCCCAAAATAAGAGAGGCGCTCATCCGGTAGATGCAGCGCCTCTTTGTCTTTTGTTTTATGCTATTCTCAACACGAAATCTTACCGACCCGCCTGCCGTGG
>DMST01000494.1:2767-2887 GCA_003454975.1 Cytophagales bacterium
CCCGCCTGCCGTGGCGACCTCCTTCAAAATCTGTGGTTAGAAAGGCGTTGGCAATGGCCTTGGCATCGTCCAGATTGATAAATCGGGCGGCTAGGCAGACCACATTGGCATCGTTGTGCT
>DMST01000109.1:0-191 GCA_003454975.1 Cytophagales bacterium
CGCGGCCAACGTGTTTCCAGGTTTTATGTCGCAGCTACCGCAGGTAACCGTGCTGGGAGATACCACGGCCGGGGGCACAGGATTGTCGACGGGGCGCGAGCTGTCCAACGGCTGGAAGTACCGCTATTCTGGGGCCAAAATTACCCTAGCCGACGGGACTGATTTTGAGAATGGTTTCCCACCGGACGTGG
>DMST01000109.1:250-4207 GCA_003454975.1 Cytophagales bacterium
GTGGTGGTAACTACCGATTTTAACGATGCTGCCGCGGGCGTCGATGCTCTTTTGGAAGCTGCCCTGGCGCGTTAATGAATGTTTGGTCAGGCGACTCGGTGTCGGCTGACCCATACTTTTTCTAGATTGCCGTGCCCCTTGATTCTGTGATGTTAGGTAGGGCGGATTGATACTTTTTATCATCACCTAGCAGGACCCTTTGCTACATTTTATATAGGGTTACCTTTTCACATTCCTTAGATTCATGGTATGCAAGTAGTACCTGCTCACCAATACCTGACCCGAGAGGAGCGCCAAGCGCTACTCAAGAAAAATAACTGGCTGGCCTGGGGCACTATTCTGCTCAACTATGGCTGGGTGGTGGGAGCCCTGGCTCTGGTGTATTGGTTTCCTAATCCTCTATCGGTGCTGGTAGCGCTGTTCATCTTAGGTGGCAAGCAGCTGGCCTGCGCCATCTTGATGCACGACACCTCGCACCATGCGGTATTTACTAGCAAACGCCTCAACAACTGGGTAGGGGAGTGGTTGGGTGGGTTCCCCATCTTCAACAGCATGAAGCAGTACCGGCCGTACCACTACCGTCACCACGTGAGCAATGGACTAGAAGATGACCCGGACTTGCTCCTGACGCGGGGCTACCCGGCCTCTAAGGCGAGCATGCGGCGCAAGATTATCCGGGACCTGACCGGGCAGACAGGGGTGAAGGCCCTCTTTGGCCTTATCCTCATGCACCTGGGCATTATTGAGTTCAACCTGGGTGGCAAGGTGGCGAGGGTGCCCAAGGCCCAGCGGCCTGCCAAGGTGGTGGTGCGCAACTTTGCGCAAAACCTGCTCGGCCCCTTGGTGGCTCAGGTGGCCATCTTTTTGCTGTGCTACTTCCTGGCTTCCGGCTGGTTGTACCTCCTCTGGCTCGGTGCCTACCTCACCACCTTTCAGTTCAGCCTGCGGGTGCGCAGCATTGCCGAGCACAGTGTGGTTACCGATCGCGAAGACCCCTACGTGAACACCCGAACCACAAAGGCGAACTTCCTGGAGAAGGTGCTCTTTGCACCTTACAATGTGAACTACCATGCGGAGCACCACATGCTGATGGCGGTACCGCCTTACCGTTTAGGTCAGATGCACAAGATTTTGAAAACCAAGGGCTTCTACGAACGCGGAGTGTTGGCTTCGGGCTACCGGGAGGTGCTGCGGGGCGCGGTGAAGGTGTAGGAGACTAACCCAACGTAGGACGAGTCGGAACCTTAGGCTCCGTATCATTCCTACGTATTCATGAAGGTTTTGGGAGGATGATCGACTAGCCGAAGAGCCGTAGTCTAACACCTTGGTGGCAGTATGTTACCAGGGTTTGAATTTCATATAGAAGTGCTTCGCACTCATAAGGGAGGAAACAAAAAACTAAGTCTTTGGTGAGGAGGTCACCTGCACCAATACCTTACCCCCCTCATCGATTACTACCCGCTGACCGTCTAGGGTCTCGGCGAAGGCCTGGCCGTTTTATTGGATATGGGACCATCCTCTTTCATCGCGGACTTGGAAAGAAGGATATCCTAGGGTTATTGTATGCAGCGAAAGTAACATGACCGGAACATATCAAGTAGTAGTAGGGGACTGCTACTTGATATGTTCCCTTATAAAGTCAATCACCTTTTCGTTGAATAGCTCCGTTTGCTCATAGTGAGGCGAATGGGCAGATTCTTGAAAGATGTAGAACTGATCTGGTGGTAAGTTGAGCACGGCCTGGGCCTCATGAGCCAGTTCCACCGGTAGGATTCCGTCGGCCTGCCCCCACAATAGCAGCGTAGGAATGGTGATTTGGGCCAACTGTTCGGTGAAATCATAGTGCCAAACATCCATATGGAGTACCACCTGCTTATTCTGCGCTAGTAAGGCCAAAAAATCAGTTTCCGAGAGCAGAACTTGATTGACTCCCACCAGTCCCTCTCGGTTAGCCTCGTCATAAAAGTACCCACCCGCCTGAGTCACGAAACCGCTGTGATCGAGAATTACCTCTGTATCACGCCAGCTGGTCAGCCCATCGTAGTAGGCTTTTATCTTTTCCCATTGGTCTACATCCTGCTGCTGTTGTAGGAGGCTATCGGCCACCCGCAATACATAATCCCGAGAGTATTGGTAGGCATTCTGCCCCAAACTATGCCCACCGTCTACTTCTATCCATCCGGATATCTTGTCTTGCAGGCCTGGGTCCAACAAATAAGCGGTGCCGAGTGTACCGCCCCAGCTATGGCCCATCAATACGATGTGTTTTGGACTGTATTGGGTTTGTACAAATTGCACCACCACATCTAAGTCCTCCACAAATTGGTCTAGCGTAAGTAGACTGCGGTCGCTTTGCCCCAGGCTGTTGCCCGAGGCGCGTTGGTCATAATACACCACGGCGTAGGTTTCTTCAATCTCCGCAAAGAACTGATTTTGGATATCGATAAAACTACTGCCACCGGGCCCGCCGTGCAGATAAATGAGGAATACCTCAGCATCGGTTTGGCCTTTTACCCATACCGGCATGTCGGTACCCTTGTGTCGAACAAAAGTGAAATCATCGCTCACGGGTAATTCATAACACGACCCCAAGATTGCCCCCCAGAAAAGGAGCATTGTGAACTTATTAAGCATCTTCATTTGATTTGGTAGGATAGAGAAACATCGAAAGCGGCGCGCATGAGCCAAAAGTCATGGAAAGGGTATTGATAAAATATCCGGCCACCTACATTGGGAACCAAGGCATGACCGTTGCTCATTTGGAAAGCACGACCGTGCCGCAGGCCTAAGGAGGGGGCGAAGTAAAACCTACCGGAGGTGGTAGGAGAAAAGCTGCCTTCCGTAAACTCTACCACCTGGCCGTGTGCCCGTTGGTACAGACTACCGGCCCCTACCGAGGCTTCCCAGTAGCTTTGGCGGGTAGTATGGCGCCGAAAAAGTAACTCAGGTAGCAAGAGGGTATTGGCACTGTGCCCGCGGTGCCGATAGTGAACTAGGTTTACCCGTGTAAGCCATTGGTTTTGGTCTTGGTTGAGGGCGAAATCACCGTAAAGTACCAGGCCAGGGTGCGTGAACAGTTCGCCAAAGTAACCGATGCCAACTGAGACGGAGGGTAATTCCTGAAAATTGGTTTGACCGTGGCCTTTAATAGGTAGTAGTAGAAGACAATACGTTACACCTAGCGGAATGAGCCATGATTTCATGATAGTATTGGGGTGATGATCTTGGGGTAAAAGTAGGCCTCCGCGGCATGCCGGACTTTGGTGTTTGCGAGGTTAGAATATGATTATGATCAGGTTTTGGTGATACCCTGTTTTTGGAGACCAACCCTGGAAAAAAGAACCGGTTGGTCAAGGAATACATCCTTAGTCAGGATAGTTTGACTATTTTCCAATGTAACAATCAAGAGAGCGATGAGATACCTGATATTCCTGCTGGTGTGCGTAACGGTGGGTGCCTATGGCCATGAAACCAATACGTTTACCCACAAGGGAAAAGAACGTACCTACTACTTGCACTTACCGGAGGATTTGTCACCGAATGCGCCTTTGGTTTTTGTTCTGCACGGCTATACGAGCAATGCCGAAAACATCATGAACTATTCGGGAATGCTGCAAGAGGCTGATAAGCAGGGCTTCGCGGTGGTATTTCCACAAGGAACCAAGGCCATCAACGGAGAAACGTATTGGAATGCTCAATTGAAGATGGGCAAAACCGATGATATTGGATTTCTCACGGAGCTAGCCGGGTATTTGCAAAAAACACACGCCTTGAATCCTGAAGCTACCTTTGCCTGCGGTATGTCCAACGGAGGGTTTATGAGCTATACCCTGGCCTGTGAAAAGCCTCAGGTGTTTCGGGCCATCGCCTCGGTGACGGGCACCATGAGTGCCGGTACTTGGAAGAAATGCCAGTCAGGGCCGGCCGTACCCATATTTCAGGTATCCGGCACGGCAG
>DMST01000109.1:4251-12521 GCA_003454975.1 Cytophagales bacterium
GGCACGGCAGACGCCACGGTGCCCATGGACGGCAGTTTGACGACCCGGGGTGGGTGGGGAGGAGCCCCAAAAATGGAGGAGATCATCACCTTTTGGACCCAACGCAACCAAACGGAGGGCACTGTGGAAAGAAAGCTGAGTGCGGCGACTACTGCAACGTACTACCAAGAAGGAGACCCAGGGAGTGCGGTCTGGTTTTATGTGATCGAGGAATGGGAGCACTGGTGGCCCGTAAAAGATGCTGAGGCTACTACGGGGTTTGTGGCCGCCGAAGAGATTTGGTCCTTCTTCAGCCAATATATTGATTGACTTTTCTGGAGTTGAGATTGAGTCAACCAATATTTATGGGGACCTCAACCCAGAGGAACTCATTGATTTCATAGAAAGGATTACTTGGCTTTTATTATAAATGTTGAATCTGGGGTGGTACACGGCCTTAATGTTAAATGGTTGAAAATCATTCATTTAACCTTCAAAATTCAGCATTCAACAATAGGATCAAGGCGAAGGCTGCCGAGAAGATGAAAGCATTAATCTATTAGCTCCCAACTACTCGGTTTGATCCTTGAGATTGACACAGAGGTAACCTACACATTAGGGGAGGGGGTAACCAAATGACCTGACTTGTAAAGTAGGTGGAAGCCTACCGTGATACTTGGGTTTCTAGCTATAAGCCATAGCTGTCAGTTTAAGCATGGTAAACTCTGAAAGTTGCTGGGGCTGTATCAAAAGCCAAAATAAAATCCGCCGTGCCAAATTTAATTCTGAAGGTATGATTCTTCTCCCTATTTCAGGGAAAGGTGGCCGAAGGTCGGAAAGGGTATGAATACGTGCTGACCGAAGGGAGGCTCCGCTAAAATGGCAAGTAAGCTCGAAAAAGCGGTATCCCGCCAAAAGCGGGATTAGCATACTAACCCCTGGAACGCCAGCCCGGTTCATCTTATGGGAGCTTCCCCTCAGCAGGGGAAGCAATCAAAATAATCTTTGGTTTCAAATACGCAATAAAACCTTTTGATACGGCCCCTTTCCGCAGGACGGAAGGGGTAAAAAACTCGTCGGCTGTGGCCGACACCGCTAAACTGACGGCTATGTTTACAAGCTTGAAATAACTTTTTTAGCCCAGACCGTTTTCACTTGCGTCTTGGGCAACTGCCTCGCCGCCCAGCTTTTGTAGCTCTTCTTTTAGCACCTGTACGGCACCGCTGATACGCAGCAAGGTTTCGCGCAAGGCGGCACGTTGCTGATCTAAATCTTGTAGCTGGCTTTCCCCTTTTTGGTACTCCGCCTCTAGTTCTGCCACGCGGGCTTCTAGTTGTTCTTTCATGGGTTTATGCAAATAAGATTGAGACTTGAAATTAGGCATTCCCTACCTGAATGGAAAACCCACCTTCGGGATCTAAGGCTACGGAAGGTGTACCCAAATCAACTTTTTCGATTTCGTAGAGCCCGCCATCCAGCACCTTGCGGTAGGCTACCATGCCCTGAATGGAAAATTCTAGCCGGATTTCGAGGCCCTGCTCGCTTTGGGCGAAAGACTGCTGCTGGAAGGTGAGTTCGCTCAATCGGTACTCGGCCTCCAGATTGCCTCCCGCAAAGGCGTAGGGTGTTTCCTTGAGCGTGTCCAGTTGCGCCCACAGGGCAGGCAAGATGAGTGAGGCGGTTTTCTCCAGGCGATCGGCCTGCGTGGCTTCGTCAGACACGACCAGCGTAAAAGCCTGCTGAAAGCGGTCCTTGTGCTCCAAACCCGTGTAGGTGTAGTTGACCTGCAATTGGGTTCCTCCGGTATACTCGCTCGCCAGCGAGAGCGCATCTACGCTGAGTGTGTAATCCCCTTCTTTTAGATGAGTAAGCTTTTCGTCGGCTTCGCCGGGGTCTTCCAACACAAACACGCCCGTTAGGGCTTCCGGTGTCCGGGATAGGGTATAGGGGCCTTTCTTTTTGGCTTTGGAAGAGGGAATGGTAAATACGTTACTCTTGCTCAGTCGCTTGGGTTCCTGGTTGAGCGGGTTGAGGGTGGGCACCTTCAAGGTCCATTGCCCTAGGGTCAAGGCCACTGAAGGCATTTTCTTGGCCGGACCTCCCACGGTCAAATGTTCGCTGGTCAGTCCTAGACCCGAGTCTTGCAGTAGTTGGCTAATATGTTGGAATAGCTGAACGATCATGTTAGAAAGGCTTGCCAATACACATGGCTTTGGCAATCAGGTTTGGCTTCCAGGTATAGGCACACAGGTACCAATAGCCGCCAATGCTCTTGATGGTAGCCCACTCTCCGGTACCGGCAAAGTTGCCTTGGATGTGGGTTAGAAACGCGACGGTGGTAGCCGATGGGCCCATTTTTACCCGAAACTCCTGCTTGGATTTGTTGGCCGTAACGGTGTAGAAGTTGGTGCGCCAGATCTTTCCTCTAATTTCTGTGCCTACCGTCAGGTAGTCTTTGATGGTAGCATCATCGTTTACGGTCAGGTCCTTGGCCACCGTTAGGTTGTTATTTACCGTAGAGGACCCTTTTACGGTTTGGTTTCTCTCTACCGTCAGATCGCGGGATACGGTCAGATTGTTGGTGACCTTTAGCTTGCCGTCAATACGAGTGCCACCAGACCAATCAGAACCGTAGTTCATTACCAGTTCGGTTTTGTTATCAACCATAGCGCGACCAGGTGAACCTCTACGGGCGGTGTGGCCAAAACTGAGGTCGTGGGCCCGGATGGTAGCCCCTCCTTGTTGAAGGGTATCCAATTTCCCCAGCTGCCCTTCGTACTCTAAGTTGGCTTTTACCCGGAGTAGGGAGTTAATCACCACCTCCTTGGTGCCGTTTTCGGGAGCAATCCAGAATTTACCCAGGTTGGAGTCAAGTCCCATCCAGGTCCGGCGCTTGTTGTCCTTGTCGTACCACTCAGTAAAGAGCCATTTGTTGTCCAGGGTTTGCAACCTAAGGAGACTGTCTTGAGCAGAGGCGATGTGTAGGGGAGTACCAGGACTTGTGGTCCCGACTCCTATATGACCGCCGGGCAGGATGGTCATCCGGGTGGTAAGGGGGTTATTCTTATTGCCGGGGTTTTTGGTTTGAAACTCCAACCTGCTCGACCAATTGAGATCGGTAGCTTTGAGGCGTACGTTGGGCGCAGAAGTGCCG
Source organism: Cytophagales bacterium (assembly GCA_003454975.1). Taxonomy (GTDB): domain Bacteria; phylum Bacteroidota; class Bacteroidia; order Cytophagales; family Cyclobacteriaceae; genus DMST01. Next base: position 7,385 of record DMST01000109.1, read on the forward strand.
GTGTCGTAGGTGCGGAAGTCAATGGAAGTGGAAGCGCCACTGCCCGCTATGTTGGTGACAGAGAGGGTGCCTGCTAGTTTTCCCTTGGCATTGCCGCGCACCTCCAGTTAACTTTTAGGGTCCTGCGTGCCCACACCCAATCGCGACTTAAGAACGGCTACATTAGCATTGAAGGTGCTGTTCTGATGGACCGTCAGGGTCCCTTTGAGGATAGCTGACTGCAAGGCTGCATCCTTGTTCAGGGTAAGGCTACCGGTAGTTAGCCCCTGGGTGACCGTGAGGGGCCCCTGGATCACCGATTTCTCGTCGTTGAACTTGGCATTGAGGCTTTCCACCTTCGACCCCATTTTGTTCCAGGAATCGGCCATGATGGTATCGCCGCTCTTTACCGTGGTGTGCTTGTATTGTGCCATGGTGGGTGTGGGTTAGAAGGTGAGCTCCCAAATGAGCTTCAGTTTGAACTCAGGAGATTTGGTAATGGTATCGAAGATGACCCGGTTGTACATGATGGGCGTTTCGTCCTCGGTGAAGAGGCCCGCCTCTTGCAGTTTATCGTTGGCGTCGTCCATGCCCAACTCACCCACCAGGCGTAGTTGTATGCGCTCGTTACCGGTAGCCACATATTCTACCGACTGAATAGGCGTTTTGCCTACCTCATCCTGCAGGCCCGTTTGGTCCGGCTTGAAAGCCGCCTTGCTTCGGCCTACATGGATTTGAGATATCCGCTTTATTTTATCCTCCTGGTTCTCTTCCGTGAGGATATTGAATTTAAAGAGGTCCGAAACCAGTTTGCGGCCCTGGGTGGTAATGCTGTTGTGGGTGACTTGTTCGCCCAAAACGTTTCCGTTTGGGTCTAGCCTTTGCAGCGTGAGCTTGCCTTGGATGTCGTGGGTACTCGAAATCATATCCTCTGTTGGTTTTTAGCCAAACGTGTTTCCACTTTCAAATTCTGTATAGTCAAACACCCCGGACAGCTTCAGCTTATCCGACGTATCGTGCGTTTCTTTCATGCCCAGGCGGCTATCGATGGAGAAGCTATCCTCTAGCTCCAAGCGCTCCTGGAAGTTAGAGCCCTGCACCGCAAAATGGAGGTGGTCGGTCGTGTCGTGCTGCTCATCAAAGGTCTGATGGTAGGCTACCCGTACCCGCACGCCAGAGGCCTTCACCTTGTTCACCAGGCTACGAATTTGGTGGCGGGGGTGGTCTTCGGTCTCGGCAAAGGTGTCCGTAACCCCTTCTATGTGCCAGGGAATATCAATGCTGAAGGCGCCGTAGGTGAGCTCGTACGAGAGTACTTCCACCTGTAATAGGGGCTCCTCCGGCGTGATGAAGATACCATCGCCAAAGGCTACCGGATCGCCCTTTTTCTTGCCGTATTTTCCAAAGTGGCCGTATGCTCCGGCAGTATTGCTCAGTATCTCTGCCTCAAAATGCCACTCCACGGTTTTATTGCCAGGCAGCTCCAGGGCCTTCCCCTTCACTTGCTCGGTAGACAGTACCCCGTTGAAAATCAGGTCAGTATCCTCGATTAGGAAGTAGTCGTCAGCAAAAAGGGTGAGCGGAATCTCTACGAACTTCCCGGTCTTGGTTTCCACAATGCGCACATTGCGAATGCTCTCAATCTGGGCATTGAGTAGAGTAACCTTTATTTTGGGGTTAACTGGGTCCTGATTGGTATTGGTAATGGAAAAGGGGGTTTCTAATGCCACGTCTAGCTTGGCAAAGGCGGTTTCTACCGGATCGAACTCGGTGATCTCAATCAGTTGTTTGGCCTTGCGCACTTCCGGGTCATCGCCAATCATGCCGAAATTGGCCGCCACAATATCTACGATGCCTTGCTTAGTACTGGCGCCTTTGCGCAGCACCCGGATCAATGCGGCCATCCGCTCCTGATAGCTGCGGAACAAGTGCTTGATTTCGTAGGGGAGAAGGTATTCGAGCAAGAACCGACGGCCCGTCAGGGTGTCCTCCATGTACATGTCTCCGATAGCCCGCTCGGTCCGCGCCAGCGACTCAATGGACCCGAAGAAGGTATTGACCTCGGTTTGATCAGCAGTGAGTAGTTTATTGAACCGGTGCTTGAGCTCCTGCCGTACCGCACGTACACTGGGAATGGCCCGGGAGGCAAATCCCCAAGGGGTGGCTTGGTGGGCAGAGGCGGCTTCCAGCAGCAAGCGGTTGAGCCGGACGGTATCCAGCATGGCCGGTTGTGATGGCTGCTCCGTGAAATCCAGGATGTTGAGCTGGGTTTCCAGCTCCGTTTTGCTGTTGTTGAAGGTTTCCGGGTTCTCTTCAAATTGCCGTTCCCAGCGACGCATCAGGAAGTCTTTGTTCAGCGCATTCCGTAGGCGAACGGTATTGTCGTCCAGAAACAAGCCATCGAAGTAGTCGGCATTTTTGGCGTATAGGAAGGGATCCTTGAGTACTTGATTATTAAAGAAGGTGACGAGTTGTGTCACGAGTTCCTCGGACAACTTCCCATCTCCGGTGTAGGCCATGACGGCCTGCCGCGTATCCTCACCCAGGCTGACTACCCAATATCGGGGCAGGGGTCCGTTCTTGGTCAACAGGGCAAATACCAGGCTGGGTGAAATTTCCTCAGCCTTCACCCAGGCATGGGCTGTGCGGTACCGGGCTACCAGATCACCGAATTCTGCTTCGTTGAAAAGCAGCAGCTTATCACGGAGCTGGACCAGGTACTCTTCGTTAGTTTCGTAAAGAGCGTTTACCAGTTTCTCTACATAGAACGATTTGCTGGTGAACTCGGGGTTCATCTTCACCAGCTGGCTGGTGCCGCCTACGGTTTCCAGATAAAGGGAGAATAACTTGTCCAGGTCGCCGTGCTCCGTAGGGTCAGCGGTATAGCCTTTAGACCCTACGTTTTCGGCGGTAGGTACATGGTGCGCCCGCAGTGCGGCAAACAGGTCTTGCTCCACCCATTCCAGGCCCTGACCCAAGGTCTCATAGGCCTGCCGAAAGGTCTTTTCCAGCTCTTCCGGGGCATAAAAATGCGGAAGGCGGTTAAGGAGTCGTGCCGTTTTGCCGTTCACTTTTGCCATGCTGCGTTATCCTGTGATGGTAAAATGATCGTCTGATAATAAAATGCGCTCGGAGGCATTTACCGTGATGGTATTCTTAGACACCCGGCCGTGTTGCAATAGTTCAGGAAAACCCTCGGGTATCACGTGTAAGGTATCCTTGCCAAATTTGGCCCCCAGTACCGTGGGAATGGTCTGCACCTCGGCAAGGAGCTTATCCAGTTCTATGTCTGCCTCAGGCCGTTGATCATACAGCGCCATTTGCAGGCTGTGCCGTACCTTTCCTTTGGTCACTTCCTTCTCGGCCTCGGTCATGGTAGCGGCCAAGTTCAGCTCCAGGGTACCTGCCAGGCGCAAGTCCTTGCTGTACACCCACAGGTAATCGAAGCTGGGGGTTTCAATGAAACTAAGCGGTACGGGTTCGTGGTAGTACTCCTTGCGCTCAAAGTTGGTGGTGCGCAGGCGTAAGGAGAGATCGAAATCGGTGATCTTGGAGATGCCTTGGGTGAAAGTATTCAGATTTTTATCCGTGATCAGGTCCAGAAAGCGTTGCTGAACCGCTTGGCTCCAGGCGCTCATCAGGTTCTTGAGTCCGTTGGTGATGTTGCTAATCTTGCTCTGCAAATCATCCTGTGACTTTTGTTTTTTTACCAGATCCTTTTGAGCATTGGAAACGGTGGTTTCCCAAGCCCCTACTTGTCCGTCGTTGGGCTTGTTTACGATTTTGAGCTGGTGATTGGCAATGGTCTGGTTCAACTCCATGACCTCACGTTTGAGTGTATCCTGCTTAGCCCGTAGGTCTACCGTGGCGTCGGCTAATAGGTCGGCCGCAAAATCGCTTTCCGGGAAACCGGCCAGGGCTTGGTTGGCGTGTTCCTCCAGAATTTTCTTCAGTGCCACTCGCACCGGGCGGTTCATCTTGTTTTTCTTATTGGCCGGTTTGTCGGAGGTCTTGTCTTCCGCCAAAGCATAATACGCTGCTTTTACATGAGCTTCTTCCAGGGTGTATTCGCCTGAATCGTATGATTCTGTCTGCTCACCCGATAGCCCGGAGGCATTGCGCATCCAGCTCAGGAACTCAGCGTAAGCATCGCCTAGGGGATCAACGCGTAAACTTTTGAGGGCATCGGAAAGATGCTCGCTCACCTCAGTCAAGTAAGCGTTCACCGTTTTTAGGTACTTGTTGAGTACCGTTTTACTCAGTCCCAACTCATTCTCGGCGGTGAATTCATCCGCCGTAAAGTCTTTCCCAGCCAGCGCTGCATCTATTTTGCCCTGAATGATGCCCAGGCTTTGGGTGTTGGGGTATTTTACCTTCACATGAAACTGGATGGGCAGGGGTTTCATCTCGGCCACAATCCGCAAATTGGTGGGCACAAAACGGCTTACTTCCGGTTTGCTGAGGTTTAGAATGTTTTTAGGATCGGAGGGTACCTGATACACGCGCTCCCCTTCGTTGTTTTTGCCCAAGAGAAAGGTAACCTCTTGCTCTTCAGGGTTTTCTACTCCCTCTGCTTCCGTAATGATTAGTTTACCGTCCTGACGTACCTCGCGCGGTTGCAGCACCATCTGCATGCGGTCTACATCTTGCACTCCCTTTACGTTGAGCATTTCGGAGGTGAGGCGGGTGAGGCTGAGGGGTTCGCCCATCTTGCGGTCACGAATGTAATGAACCACCGCTTCGGTTACCTGCTGTTCCAGCGCTACCAGCTCGTCGCTGATCACGCTCTCGTGGGGGAGCAGCTTGACTACGGCCGTTACCTTTACCCGATCCGCGGGCTTTAGTCGGGCGTAGATGCCCGCAGCACGCACTTCGTCCAGCCGGGTTGCCAGCGCCTTGCTATTGTCTTGGTTCAGCCCGTCTACGTACACCTCAATCACCCCGGGACGTTCATCGTTTTCCAGAATTTTCACGTCCAGGATGTTGGGCATAGCCAGCAAGGCTTGCTCAATGGAGGTATTGGAAGCGCGGCCAGCCGCTAGCAGGGTGCTCTTGGCGCGGCTGCGCAGCTCTTCGTCGGTTTCCCGCTCACGGCCTTGGAACCGAATGTCGGTGGGGTTATTTACAGATTCTACTCCGGCAATGGGGCGCGGCATCA